>JBAXOF010000043.1:0-21072 GCA_037133375.1 Verrucomicrobiota bacterium
ACCCGCGCCACCACCTTTCCGGCGAGCGACCACCGCCACTACAACCGCGACGGCAAGCATTTCAACGTCGGCGAGCCCTTCGCAGGACTGCCGTTCGCCATCGGCGTGGAACTGGCGGATCGGCTAAAGGGTTACCTGCCGGACGGTATGACCCTGGCAGCGATGTCGCTTCGCTGGATTCTCGCTCACGAGGCCGTTTCCGTCATTATTCCCGGTGCCAGCTCGCCAGCCCAGGCCGCCGGCAATGCCGCCGCCGCTGCCATGCCGCCCTTGCCGACAGCTCTTCACGAGCAACTCCGCGCGTTCTATGCCGACAACGTCGCGAAGCACCTCCGCGGGCCCTATTGACCGAAGGCGGCCGCGCAAGACCTTTACATCCTGCGCAACCCGGCCATCGCCACCCCTGGTTTGGAGTTGATGACGGCCGTCTCACTGTCTCACCGTCAAACGGCCATGGCAAGGGGCGACCAAAGTGCCGGCTGGGCATCCTCGAAGGGACGCCGCCCGAGTTGAAGCAGGCCCTCAGGAGTCAACTCCAGCACCTGCATATCGACCAGGGCTTGGATGATCGGGCGGTAGATACTCAATTTCTGACAGGTGAAGCTGCGCCCGAGATGACGTTCGCTGATAACCGCCAAGCCCAGCCCGTGGCGCAATTCATCACGCAAAATTTCGAGTAAACTTCGACTTGACAGCGCGCGAGTAACCATGCGCACTTTTCTTTAGCCCCCTCTTTATAAGAATAATCACCCGTTCGTATGAAATTATTTTTTGGTCTTGCTGTTGCGGTTTTGAGCAAAGCTCTGATAAAGAATGGAGTGTCGGTTAGGAAGCTGGCAGCGGTGGTGTTCGTCATCTGTCTTGGGCAGGCGCAGGCGCAGACGTTCAGCGTGGGCACGGCAGAGGATTATAATTTGGCGGCAGGGACAATCCGGAGCGCGAGCGCGGCAACCAACAACGCTCTGTTTGAGATCAGTATTGCGAAGAGTTTCACGGGGAAAATCGATTGGCTGAGCCTGAGTGGCAGCGGAAATTCCCTTGAGGTGAGGAATTCGAACTTGAACGTCAATGTAGCCGCCACGGGATTCACTCCTCAATTTATCTTCGGGTCGACAGCGGGCACGGTGGTCATTTTCAACAATGGAAACGCTGCGTTGAGCGTGAACAATGCCGGCGCCCCGGGCACCACTGGCGCGACTGGACTTGACGCCACGACGGATGGGACCGGCGCTGGCGGGGCGGGTGGAGCGGGAGGCAACGGCATCGCAAACGGCTCCGCGATTTCACTCACCGGGACAGGAGTTGTGCTCAGTGCGACGAACGACGTGAATGGACGACTCTCCGTGAGCAGCCATGCGACAGGCGGAGCGGGCGGAGCGGGCGGCGTGAGCGGATCGAGCAATTCAGGCGCTGGCGGCACCTCGGGAGCATCGGGCAACGCGAGCGATCCGGGCGGCCTCGGAACGGATGGCGGCACCGGCAACCAGGGCGGTCAAGGCGGCAAGGGAGGGAGCGGCACGGCGACGGGCGTCGGGATTTCTCTGACGAACAGCGGCGGTGCGAACAGCGCGGTCAATAATGGCAAAATCTAAGTGGACACGGTTGCCACAGGTGGCAACGGGGGCGCGGGTGGCGATGCGAGCGCGGGCGGCACGGGCGGCGATGGCGGCAGAGGTGGCACCGGACTAGCCGGCAGCAATTCGCAAAGCACCGGCTATACGGGAGGAAGCATCGAGGCGAGCGGCACCAGCACGGTTGCGGTGGGTGCCAGCGCCACGGCCGCCAGTAGCGGAAGCGTCGGGGAAATTCAGGTGAACGGTGAGGCTTATGCCAAGGCAAACGCAGATGTATCCGTCGGTGTGGGCGAGACGGGAATTATCTCTGGAAGTGGATCGCTGACGTTCACGGGTGGTGCGCAGGGCGGCCTCGGTGGCGGTGGCGGCTACGGTGGGGCAGGCGGAAATGGCCGCGCGGGAGCCGTCGGCAATGCGACGAACTACGGGATGCTCTTCACCAATAGCGGGGCTCAGAACATCGGTTCCAGCAACGGGGAGATCAGCGTGACTGGGACGGCCACCAGCGGCTCCGGCGGCAAAGGCGGCTCAGGCGGCAGCGGCGGCAGTGGCGGACGCGGCGGCAAGGGCGGCTCCGGGCTATTCACCGGATCGGGAAACAGCGGCGGCAATGGCGGTGGCAGCACGGTTGGCGGCGATGGCGGTGCCGGCGGCACGGCGCTTTCCACGGGGTATGGACTCTTCGCGTCCAATAGCGACGCAATCAACACATTGCTCAATAGCGGAACGATCCATGTCACAACGGTGGCGCTCAGTGGTTCCGGCGGCGACGGTGGATACGGCGGCGATGGTGGTCGGGGCGGCGATGGTGGCAAAGGCGGCAACGGGCTGGCGGGACAAGTGACCGTGGGCGGGTCGGGAACCATCACCGCGAAGGCCACAGCGGACGCATCGGCGGGGGCAAATGCCAGCGCCAAGGCGACCGGACAGGCGGGCGTGGGAGTTGGCGGCAGTGCGGAAGTGAGCGCATCCGCCGGTGCCAAAGCCAGCGCGGGATCGGGCGTGGATCTCAATCTTGCGGGCAAGGGATCGGTGGGTTTCGCGGGGTCCAGCGGCGGTGTTGCAGGCAATGGCGGCGGCGGCGGGATCGGCGGCGCGGGCGGCCTGGGCGGCATGGGCGTCGCCACGGGCTATGGGATGACATTGGCCAACGCCAAAAGCGGTTCCAACAATGGCACCAATAGCGGGCAGATGAATTTGGCTGTTTCCGCCACTGGCGGCAATGGCGGGGCGGGCGGGGCGGGCGGCACCGGCGGCGTGGGCGGCAATGGCGGCATGGGGGGAGGCGGGTTTTTTGCCGGATCGGGCAGCGCGGGCGGATCGGGCGGCGCGGCAGCGCTTGGCGGCGCGGGCGGCGCGGGTGGCCGGGGGATTGCGACCAGTTACGGGATCATTGCGGACGCCAGCGCGACCGGTTCGAATATCGTTCTCAACAGCGGGGGGCTCACCTTTGCCACGACGGCGACCGGCGGATTGGGTGGCATCGGCGGAATTGGCAATACCGGCGGGGCGGGCGGCAATGGCGGCAATGGCGGCAACGGCTTGGCGGGTCCGACCACCTTTTCGGCAAGCGCGACTTTGGATGCCAGCGCGGGGGTTCGTGCGGAGGCCGGGGCCACGCTAGATGCAGGTGCCACCGCAAAAGTCGGATTGGGAAAAGACGCGAGCAGCGCCGAGATTCATGGATCGGCGCAGATTTCCGGCACGGTGGGCGGGACGCTCACGGTGACGGCGGGTGCGCGGATCGGCGTGAGTTCGAGCGGCAGCCCTGGCGGTGTGGGCGGCGGCGGTGGAGCAGGCGGCATGGGTGGCGATGGCGGTGAGGGTGGCGCTGCGATCGCGAATGGCTACGGGGTCGTCCTGACGACGACCGAAGGGGCCGGAAGCATGAATTCCGGCACGAATACCGGGACGATTTCCGGGACGACGATAGCAATTGGCAACAATGGCGGCAACGGAGGAAAGGCCTTGGACGGCGGCGCAGGCGGGAGTGGCGGCAACGGTGGCAATGGACTTCTTGCCGGAGCGGGCAATACCGGGGGCGCGGGCGGCGTCGGCAATAGCGGCGGCGACGGTGGAAACGGTGGATTTGCCAATGCCCGGGGAACCGGGCTTGCGTTGTTCCATACCGGCGCAGGCGACAACCTGGCCGCAAACAGCGGGACGTTGAGTATTCTAACCACATCGATTGCAGGTCTGGGCGGCAATGGCGGCGATGGTGGCGGCGGCGGCGGCGGGGGCAACGGCGGCAATGGCGGCATGGGTTTGGCCGGGACGGTGGTGGCAGGACTGGAAGTCCAGGCGACGGGCACATTGTTCTGTGGCGTGATGGCCGAGGCGAATCTGGCCTTTTCCAAGTCAACAACGAAAAAGGAGGATGACGCCGCGAAAGAAGAAGAATCGGGGAACAGCCACTTGACGGTTCATAGCAGTTCGGGCAGCGCGCTTGACGACGCCGCGACGGCGTCGGCGAAATTCCAGGCCGGCCTGGTGCCCTCCGGGAGCGTCGCTGTTACCGGGAACATCACGATGTCGGGAAGTGCCGGGGGCGATGGCGGCGCGGGCGGCGCAGGTGGCGCAGGCGGAAATGGCGGCATCGGCGGCACGGCGACAGCGTCCGGTATCGGGCTGTTCCTTTCCAATGATAGCACCGGATTTAACAGGGGCACCAACAGCGGCGACGTCATCGTGAGCACCACCGCGACGGGAAATCTCGGCGGCAACGGTGGCAATGCCATGCAAGGCGGCCAAGGCGGCAGTGGCGGCGAGGGGTCCAGCGGGTTTGTGGGCGGCGATGGCGGCAATGGTGCAGCCGGGGGCAGCGGCAATACCGGCGGCGATGGCGGCGATGGCGGCGATGCCACGGCGTCGAGCTACGGAGTTGCGCTGGTGCATACCGGATCTGGCACGAATTGGCTCGCCAATACTCTGACCCACAAGATCCAAGCCACGGCGAATGCCACTGCGGGCAATGGCGGCGGTGGCGGCAATGGCGGCGGTGGCGGCAAAGGCGGCGTTGGTGGAGACGCCGGCTTCGGCCTGCTGGGCGGGAACTTCAGTTTGACGGCATCAAGCGATGCGGTTGCATTTTCGACGTCGGGTAACAAAGGCGGCAACGGTGGCAGCGGCGGCTCCGGCAACACCGGCGGCACCGGCGGTATCGGCGGCAGCGCCGTCGCGCTTGCCAATGGCATGACGATCACGGGCAGCAGCCTGTTCAGGATGGACGCTGGTAACGACGGGGACATCCTCGTCACGTCCAGGGCGACTGGTGGCAGCGCGGGCAGTTCCGGCATAGGCGGTGCGGGCGGTGTCGGCGGTGACGGCGGCCTGGGCAGCGTCGGAATCATCACCGGCGCGGGCGGCAATGGTGGCGCGGGCGGCGATGGCGGCGCGGGCGGATACGGAAACCTGGGCGGCGATGCCTCGGCTACCAGCATTGGAATTGCATTGGTCAATCTCGCTGCGGGCGTGAACACCGGCACCAATACCGGCTTGATCGACGTCAAAACCTACGCCGTCGCTGGAACCGGCGGCACCGGCGGGTATGCGATGGGCGGCGGCAAGGGCGGTAATGGCGAACATGGCGGCGATGGCATTGCCGGGAGTATCAACTTCGATAGCGCCGCCAAATCGGGCGGCGCGTCAGGTGCTCCGGGTGGCGACGGAGGCATGGGCGGAATGGGCGGAGCGGGCGGCTTTGGCAATATCGGCGGTGCCTCCATTGCGAATGCTTTCGGGCTGACGATGACCAGCAACAATGGCACGAATAGCGCCCTCAACACTGGAATAATCAACGTGTGGGTTTCCGGCATCGGCGGCAATGGCGGTGATGGCGGCAAGGCCGGCGAGGGTGGAACCGGCGGCAATGGCGGACGGGGCGGCTGCGGATTATTTACCGGCAGCGGGGGCTTGGGTGCCGCTGGCGGCAACGGCAATATCGGCGGCTTCGGCGGCTTTGGTGGGAGCTCGAATGTGATGGGCTATGGAATCACGCTGGCCGATACCGGGTTGAATGCCAGCAACGAGGTCACCAACAGCGGAAACATTACGATCTCAACCGTGGCGACCGGCGGACTTGGCGGCATCGGCAATTCAGGTGGTGGTGGCGGTGCGGGTGGCAACGGTGGCAATGGCGGCATCGGGTTTGCCCCTCAGTTCTCGATTTCCCTAGATGGAGCCAGCAGCAGTCTTTCGCTTGAAGGAAGCACGGGTGGCTTGGGCGGTGCTGGCGGCAATGGCGGCGCTGGCGGCGACGGTGGCGATGGCGGGTGCGCGCAGGCCCAGAGTTTTGGGATCGCTCTGGTCAACAGCGGCGATGGGGTGCTCAACTCTGTCACCAACAGCGGATGGATCACAGGAATGGCGACTGCGTTCGGCGGTAACGGGGGAACTGCCGGAGATGCCGCGGCGGGAGGCAGCGGCGGCAATGGCGGCGTGGGCGGGAGCGGCATGGTCATGGGATCGGGGGGTGCCGGTGGCACCGGCGGCAGTGGAAGCGCGGGCGGCCATGGAGCGTATGGGGGATTTGCAAATGCGATAGGTTACGGCATATCGTTGGTGAACACCGACATCACCGTGGGCCAAAATATCGTCCTCAATTCCGCGTTCGGCAGGGTTTCGATGACGGCGACGGCGACGGGCAGTGATGCCACAAGTGGCGGCGCTGGAAGCAATGGCGGAACGGGCGGCAATGGCGGCATGGGCGGTAGCGGAATCCTGCCCAGCGTGAGCGCGAACCTGACTTCGGTTCCAGATATTGGTCTGGCCAAAGGTGGCGCGGGCGGCGGCGGTGGTGCGGGCGGCGTCGGCGGCAATGGCGGCATCGGTGGCACCGGGACGGCGTCGAGCTTTGGTGTTTTCTTGGCCAATCAAGGCGGCCTCAATAGTGGAACCAATGGCGGGGCAATCACGGTGGTGGCCAATGGCAACGGCGGCAATGGCAGCAAGGGCGGGGTGGCCGCGACGGGCACCGCCAATCCGGGTAAGGGCGGCAATGGTGGGGCCGGCGGCCTGGGCGGCGGCGGCGGATTTGGATTCTTTCTGGGTGGCGATGCGGGTGCTGGAAGCGCCGGGGGCGCGGGCAATCTTGGTGGCACTGGCGGCGCAGGCGGCGCTGGCGAAGCGAACGGCGGCGGGCTTCTGCTCGTGAATAGCGGCACGGGGGGCAATGTCGCGTCAAGCGACGGATTGATTTCGGTGACTGGCAACGCGATGGGCGGCAACGGCGGCGACGGTGGTCAAGGTGGCTCGGGCGGCTCGGGCGGTCTGGGTGGTTCCGGCGGCGTCAGTATTTTTGCAGGTGGCTCGGCGGGCGGCGGCGGTCTTGGCGGCGCGGGAAACAGGGGCGGCGGCGGTGGACTCGGCGGCGCGGCCAATATCAAACTTTACGGTATTTCTCTGCTGGACTCCGGTGTCACGGGTGGGGTCAATACGGTTACCAATGGCGGAACCATTTTGCTTTCCTCGCATGCGACCGGCGGCATTGGCGGCATTGGCGGCGAGGGCGGAAGCGGCGGCATCGGCGGCACGGGCGGCAATGGCGGCGGCGCATTCGTCGGAAGTTCGGGGGCGGATGCGGGCCTTGGCGGTGCAGGCGATCAAGGCGGTGTCGGCGGCGTCGGTGGGGCGGCCAGGGCCATGGCCTATGGGATTTCTTTGTCCAGCAGCAAGGGGACCGCCAATACCGCCACCAACAACGGTTCCATCATCGGCACGACAACGGCCACAGGTGGCGTGGGTGGGTTGGGCGGTTCCGGCGGGAGCGGTGGATACGGGGGGCTCGGCGGCACGGGCAGCGGTGGCTTCGTCGGTGGCGGTGGTGCCAATGGCCAGGGCGGCGGCGCGGGTGATGCGGGCGGCACGGGCGGTATCGGCGGCCTGGCGGATGCGACAACCTACGGCATTGCGCTTGTGAACAGCGGCGCGGGTTCCAATGCCGCGATTTCCAACGGCACCATCTCATTGACCACGCTTGCAACCGGCGGCAGCGGCGGTGCCGGCGGCAGCGGCGGTGCGGGCGGGGGCGCCGGCAGCGGCGGCAAGGGTGGCGGCGGATTTATCGGATCCGATGGTGGCAATGGAAGTGATGGCGGATTGGGCGCTTTGGGCGGCTACGGCGGCCTCGGGGGCGACGCGATGGCCTCGGGTTACGGGCTTGCGTTGACCGCCTCTGGTGGTGGTTTGAACAGTGCCAGTGCTGCCGATGTGTCGTTAACCACCACTGCATTGGGCGGAGTTGGCGGCCTGGGGTTCTATGGCGGGAGTGGCGGCCCGGGTGGCGATGGCGCTAAGGGCGGTGGCGGATTGGGCGGTGGCGACGGCGGCAATGGCGGCATCGGCGGCAGCGGCGGCAATGGCGGGTGGGGCGGCATGGGCGGAAATGCCAGCGCGACCGGCTATGGCATGTTACTTACGAATAGTGGCGGTGGGGCGAACACTGCGACGGCTTCCAGCATGACCGTCACCACGAGCGCAGCGGGTGGCATTGGTGGCAAAGGCGCTCAGGGCGGCAATGGCGGCAGCGGCGGCGGTGGTGGTCATGGCGGTGGCGGCCTGGCGGCTGGGGATGGTGGAAACGGCGGGACTGGCGGAACCGGTGGGATTGGCGGAACCGGTGGCAACGGTGGCAACGCCACGGCAACTGGCTACGGATTCTCGCTGGCAAATAGCGACGGCGGGTCGAATGGGGCCGCCATCAACAATGCTCTGCACGTGGTGACCACGGCGACCGGCGGTGCCGGAGGCGCAGGGGGCGCTGTGGGCTACGCCGGTGGTGCTGGATCCAAGGGCTATGGCGGGTGGAGTGGCTGGGATGGAAGAAATGGAAATGCTGGCAAAAATGGCGCTGCGGGCAGCGGTGGCAATGGCGGCGATGCACTAGCCGTTGGCTATGGCGCATGGCTCACGAATGGTGGAAGCGGACTGAACAATGCGACCAATGGCGCAGCGATTGCCGTGACCTCCAGTGCGACAGGAGGAGCGGCTGGTGCTACGGGCGGCGTTGGCGGGTTCGCTGGCAGCGCTGGCAGCGCAAGCGCGAGCGCCTACGGCATTAACTTGAACGGCAAGGACGGGAATAATGTCGTTCTCAATACCGGAACGATTTCGGCGACGGCGACGGCATCTGGTGGCACAGGCAGCGCGGCGACGGCATACGGCGTTTATCTCACGTCGAGCGGCATGGGCGTGAACATCCTTGACAATAGCGGCCACATCACCGCTGCGGCGACCGGTGGCACAGCTCTGGCCACTGCGGTTTTTGCCTCTGGTGCCACGCAGCTTACGAACCGGGCGACCGGCGTCATTGGTGGAAATGTCGTGTTGGATTCGTCGGCAAACCAGGTGCAGCTATTCGCGGGTTCGACGATCACGGGCAATTTGCTGATCGGCACGAACGCCAATTCGTCGCTGGTTCTCGATGGCAACAACAGTGGGGCCAGCACATATTCCAGTGTGGTAAGCGGCTCAACACAGTTTTCCGGATTGCTCGTCAAGCAAGGCAGCGGCACATGGATACTGGACAGAACGATCAATCAGGGCGAGACGCAGATCACCGGGGGGGTCATCAACTTTTCTAACAAAACAGTCTTTAACGCTCACAAGATCACGCTCGATGGCGGCGGTTTGCAGTGGGCGACCGGCAACACCCAGGATGTCTCCGGTCTTTTTAATTCGTTGGGCGTCAAAGGCGGCACCTTGGACGCCAACGGCAACGGCATCACGCTCGCGAGCCTCATCAGCGGAAGTGGCGGGTTGAGCTTCGTGAATGGCAACAAGTCGCAGTCCGGCACATTCACGCTGACGGATTCCGGCAACAGCTATTCAGGTGGCACGGTCATTGGCGGTTCATCGGGGGGAAGCATCACGGTTAATGCGAATGCGGGAACGCTGGGAACCGGCACGACCATGATTAATGCGGGCGGCGCGCTCAACCTTTCCAGCCAAAGCGCGGCGCAGTATAGCACGATCAACAAGAATGGCGGCAGCCTGATCTTCAACAGTTCGGTGAGCGCGCATGCCTTTACCTTCGGCGGGCTTGCCGGGGGATACAGTCTTGACCTCCGTGACAACTCGTTCAACGCGGTGGCCCTGACGGTTGGTGACAACGATGCCACCACGTCATACACGGCGGCCCTGACGGGCAGCGGCAGTCTGACCAAGACCGGTGCCGGAACCTTGAAGCTCTCCGGCAATAACACCTATGCCGGCACGTCCGCGATCAACGAAGGGACACTGCAATTCGCCAGGAAGAGCTCATTGTATAATGGAATATACACAAGCTGGACACCTGCAAAAATCACCGTGAACAGCGGCGCTACCATGGCGTTCAATGTGGGCGGGACCAACGAGTTCACCACCGCCAACGTCACCACCTTGCTGAGTAATCTCATTGCGGGTGGCACTGCGGGCCTGCAAGCCGGGTCGGCCATCGGCTTCGATACCACCACCGCCTCGGGTGGCAACTTCACCATCGCCGATACGATCCGCGATTCCACTGGCACGGGTGGCGGCGCGCTTGGGATGACGAAGCTCGGCACCGGCACGCTCACGCTTACAGGGTCGAACACCTACACCGGCGTGACAACCCTCAACGGGGGCTATCTCAACCTCGGCGTGGCGGAAAACGCGGGAATCTCCGGGCCACTCGGCAAACCGCTCGCCAGCAATGGTGGAGGCGGAGGGGGAGGCGGAGGCGGAGTCGTTGTTCTCAGTGTCGGCTACGTGCAATACTCGGCGGCAAAGGTGAACGACTACTCCATGCTGCTCGCTAGCGATGCGGGATCCATCGTCCTCAATGGCGGTTACCTGCAATACTCGGCGGTAAACACGTATGACTACTCCGATTACTTCAGCTGCGCCCCGAACCAGCAGTATAACGTGGATACCAACGGGCAGAATGTCATCTGGGCCACGGCCCTGACGAGTGAGGGCGGCTCGTTGAGCAAGGTCGGGGCAGGCACGCTGACTCTCACCGCAAGCAATACCTACACCGGTGCGACCTACCTCAGCTCCGGCACCTTGAATCTCTCCAATCAGAACGCGGTTCAGAACAGCACTCTAACGATGAACGGCGGCAGCCTGGTCTTCGATAGTTCGGTGAGCGGGAATAGCTTTAACTTCGGCGGGCTGGCTGGGACTTCCAATCTTGCTCTCCAAGACAATGCCGCCAACCCCGTGGCCTTGACGGTCGGGGGCAACAATGCCGCCGCAACTTATTCCGGCATTCTCAGCGGCGGCGGATCGCTGACCAAGGTGGGCACCGAAACGCAAACGCTTGCCGGCCCGAACACCTACACCGGCATGACCACCCTCAACGCGGGGTATCTCAACCTCGGCATCGCGGAAAACGCGGGCTCCTCCGGTCCCCTAGGCCATTCTGCTGCCAACAACCGGGGTTCCATCGTCCTCAACGGCGGCTTCCTGCAACACTCGGCTGCGAACTCGAACGACTACTCCGGCCGCTTCAGCACGAATCCCTTCCAGCAGTATAATGTGGACACCAACGGACAGAATGTCTCTTGGGCCACCGCTCTGACTAGCTTGTTCGGATCGCTGACCAAGGCGGGTAATGGCACGTTGACGCTCACCGCTGCAAACACCTACTCCGGGGAGACGAGTCTCCTAGGTGGCGCAATTACCCTCGGCAGCGCGGAACACGTGGGAGAGTCCGGGCCACTGGGCAGGCGCGGTTACATCAACCTCGGCGGCGGCTACCTGCAATACACGGCGGCAAACCAGTTCGACTACTCCGGCCGCTTCAGCAACGCCTATAACCAGCAGTATAACGTGGATACCAACGGCCAGAATGTCACATGGGCCACGGCCCTGCCGAGCGCGGGCGGCTCGTTGAGCAAGATTGGCACCGGCACGCTGACGCTCGCTGCGGCCAACACCTACAATGGGGCGACCACAATCAACAGCGGCACATTAAACTTGGCCGACCCGAATGCCGTCCAGAACAGCATCCTAACCATGAACGGCGGCAGCTTGTCATTTGATAGCTCGGTGACCGGGCATGCCTTCAATTTTGGGGTGCTCGCCGCCACGGCCTCGGGCGTGGGGTTCGATATTGCGCTGCAGGACACGGCAAACAACGCCGTGTCCCTCACCGTTGGCAACAATGATGCCAGTTGCAGCTATGCCGGTGTCCTGAGCGGCAGCGGTGGTCTGGTCAAAATCGGGACCGGCTCGCTGACCCTCGCGGGCAACAACACCTACACCGGCGCGACGACCGTCAACGGGGGGCTGCTGACCCTTGCCGGCACCAACACCAGCACCCAGGAGATAGCGATCCATGCCGGCACCTTGGCACTCATGGGGAACATCGCCACTTTCGGAACCTACGCGTCGAGCACCACCATCGCTGCTGGTGCCGTCTTCAAAACGGATGTCACGGGCCTCGGCGGGATCTACACCCAAGGAGCGGTGGGTGGTATCGACTCAACGGCGACGCTGGGCGGCAGTCACACCGGCGGCCAAAGCATGACTATTTCGGGCTCGGGCACCTGGCAGATCAACGGCGGCACCTCGGATGTCCTCGTCTTGGGAAATCGCGTGAACATCGCCATAAACGGCTATGGCGGTGGATTGATTGACCTGCAGGGAGGCGTCCTGGTTAACGGAGCCTCCACAACATGGCTGAATGCCAATGGGGTCAACGGTAGCCCGATGAATATCTCCAGTGCTGCCGTGTTTGACATTCGGGGCGGTCAAATGCGCAGCCAAACCGTCTTTTATTCGGATCGTATCACGCCTGTGGGCATCAACGATGTCTATCTCAGTGCCCTAACCGGCAGCGGCACCGTCATCAATAGCGGTAACAACGGCATCAACGGAGTGCTCTATCTTGGCCTCTCTAACATGAACACGTCAGACACCAGCACGTTCTCGGGTGTCATTGGCGGGCTGGATGGCAATAATCAAATCGCGGTGATCAAGGCCGGTTGGTACACGCAGGAGCTTGCCGGTGCCAATACCCACACCGGCTGGACGGATCTTTTCGACGGCAATTTGGTTCTGGCGAATCAGAACGCGCTTCAGAACAGCACGTTGTTCATGGATGGCGGTTCCCTGGCTTTCAACAGCTCGGTCAGCGGACATGCCTTCACCCTTGGCGGACTTTCGGATGAGGCGTATCGTGCCACGGGTCGGGGAGGCGACTCGATTGCGCTTCAGGATAACGCGGGCACCGCCGTGGCCCTGAGCGTCGGTAACAACAGTGCCAATACTATCTTTTATGGAGTCATCAGCGGCACCGGCAGCCTCAACAAGATCGGCAGCGGCACGCTGACGCTCTCGGCCAACAACACCTACTCCGGCACAACGACCCTGACTGCGGGCACGCTCAAGCTGGGTGTGGCCGAAAACGCAGGCACTTCCGGGCCTCTTGGCTTGGCGGACGCCAACGCGCGCGGCTCTATCGTCCTCAACGGCGGGTTCCTGCAATACTCGAATAAGAACCAGTTTGACTACTCCGGTCGCTTCAGCGCCGCCGCGAACCAACAGTATAACGTTGATACCAACGGCCAGTCGGTCACTTGGGCCACGGCGCTCACGAGCACTGGTGCCAGCCTGAGCAAGAACGGCACCGGCACACTGACGCTCACCGCCGCGAACACCTTCACCGGGGCGACGACCCTCAACGGGGGTTACCTCAACCTCGGTGTGGCGGAAAACGCGGGCACCTCCGGTCCGCTGGGCAATGGCGGAAACATAGTCCTTATTGGCGGCTACCTGCAATACTCGGCGGTTAACACGAACGACTACTCGGGTCGCTTCAGCACCGCCGATAACCAGCAGTATAACGTGGATCCCAACGGCCAGACGGTCTATTGGGCGACCCCACTGATCAGTGCGGGCGGTTTTTTCTCGGCGACCGGCGGCGGCGCGATCGTTCTATCTGGTAGTAACACCTACACCGCCACGACGACGATCAATGGTCCCTTGGTGATACTCCAGGGGGCTAACACCTGCACGGGGGCGACACTCCTCAATTCCGGGGCCTTGACGCTGAGCAATGCGGCCGCGCTACAATACAGCACGTTGCACATGAACGGCGGCACTCTGTATTTCGATGACGCGGTGAGCGATCATGCGTTCAGTGTTGGCGGGCTTGCCTCGGGTGCCTCGGGAGTGGTTGCTCTGCAGACGTATGGCAATAGCAATCGCGTGACTCTCTCTGTTGGTGCCAACAATGAAAGAACGACGTTTGCCGGCGTGCTGTCCGGCTCCGGCGGAATTACCAAGGACGGCACCAGCACGCTGACCCTCACCGGCCAAAACACCTATACCTACAGGACAACCCTTAACGCTGGCACGATCAACCTCGGTGTGGCCGATGGGTCGGGCTCCGGCCCGCTGGGCAACGGCGGTGAAATCGTCATGAACGGTGGCTGGCTGCAATACTCGGCGGCGAACTACACCGACTACTCCTACCGTACCAGCACCGATGCTAATCAAAAGTATTATGTTGATACCAACGGCCAGGATGTCTGGTGGGGAGCGAATCTGAAAAGTTCGGGAGGCGCTGTGGCCAAGGCGGGCGCTGGCACGCTGACGCTCGGCGCCAAAAACACCTCCGATGGCAGCACGACCGTCATTGGTGGCGTGTTGGAATATACAGCTCGCGATGCGCTCTATGCCTACAATACCGATAACTGGACGTCGGACAAAATCACCGTGAACAGCGGGGCAACCCTTGCTTTCGCGGTGGGTGGAAGCGACCAATTCACAGACGGTAATATTGCCACCCTGATGAACAACCTTTCGGGTGATGGCTCAAGCAGTTCCGGAAATAAAAATTCCGGCTTTAAGGACGGGTCGGTAATCGGCTTTTTTGTAGTACAAACCGTCGGCTACCACTTCGGCCTCAATGCAGTAATTTGCGATTCGGACACAGGTAGCGGTGGCGGAGCGGTCGGGCTGACACTCTTAGGCGGCAACCTCGATATCTCGGGTGCCAATACCTACACCGGCGTGACCACCATTAACGCGGGCGATCTCACACTCGCCGCGCCTGAAAATGTTGGAGTCTCCGGGCCACTGGGCAAATCGACCGCTAACAATACTGACTCCATCGCCCTCAACGGCGGTTACCTGCGATACTCGACCACCAACCAGCACGACTATTCCGGCCGCTTTAGCACCGAAGATAACCAGCGGTATAAAGTGGATACCTACGGCCAGAACGTGACCTGGGCCTCGGCGCTGACGAGTTCTGGCGGCTCATTGACCAAGCTCGGCGCGGGCACGCTGACGCTCAGGAACGACAACACCTATGATGGCCCGACAACCCTCGGCCTCGCTGGCGTTCCTGGCGGCTCGTTGAACCTAGCCAATCAGAACGCGCTTCTGAACAGCACGCTCGTCATGTATAATTACGGTAGCTTGGTCTTTGACAGCTCCGTGACAGGTCATTCCTTCACTCTCGGCGGAATCTCCGATCAACCCACTGATCCATCCAGTTACAGTTACTTGGGAGGTTACAGGGCTCCGTCGATCCTACTCCAGGACAATGCGGGAAATCCCGTGACCTTCAATGTCGGCAACAACAATGCCGACACCACCTATTCTGGCAGCCTGACCGGCAGTGGCGGCTTGACCAAGTCCGGCACCGGCACGCTCACGATCCGCGGTGATAACACCTATACCAGTGCGACAACTCTCAACGCAGGCAGCGTCCTTCTCTATGCGGCGGAACATACGGGAGTGTCCGGGCCGCTGGGCAACGGCGGCTCCATCGTCCTCAATGGCGGTTTCATGACTTATTCTTCCACCGCTGGCTACGACTCATACTACAACTACGCCCCCGATTACTCCGGTCGCTTCAGCACCGCTGCGAATCAGCAGTATAACATCGATACCAACGGGAATTATGTCATTTGGTCCTCGCCGCTGACGAGCGTGGACGGCAGCCTGACCAAGAGTGGCAGCGGCATACTGGAACTCAGAGGCTTAAACACCTTTAATGGCCTAACAACCATCAATGCCGGCGGAGTGCAAATAACCAATCAGTATGCGCTTCAGAACAGCACGTTGGTAATGAATGGAGGCACTATTGGTTTCAATGATTCCATTATTCTAGGTGGGCTATCGGCGAGTTCCTCCGGAACGGGTTACGACATTGCGTATTATCATAGTACTCTTACTGTCGGAAATAACAATGCCGACGCTACCTACGCCGGAGTTCTGAGCGGCAATGGCAACCTGACCAAAGTCGGCTTCGGCACGCAGACGCTCAGCGGCGCAAATACCTTCACCGGCGTGACAAGCGTCACCATGGGCACATTGAATCTGACCAACCAGAACGCGCTTCAATCCAGTACGGTAAGCCTCAATGGCGGCAGCTTGGCCTTCGACAGTTCGGTGACCGGAAATGCCTTCACCGTCGCTGGGCTTGCGGGATACGGGCCGCTGCTGCTGATGAACGAGTTGAGCAAACCCGTGGCTCTGACCGTCAATGCCGATAACAACACCTCCGCATATTACATCGCCCCCTATGTCGGCGTCCTAGGCGGCGAAGGCAGCCTGATCAAGGCCGGTGCCGGCACCTTGATGCTCGCTGGCCCGAATGCCTACACCGGCGCGACCATGGTCAATGCTGGCACGTTGTGGTTGAATAACCAAAACGCGCTTCAGAACAGCACGGTGATGATGAATGGCGGCACCGTGGTCTTCGATGACAGGGCGGGCGGACATGGCTTCAAATTGGTCCACTTGGTGAACAATTACTACACAGGCTACTACTTGGCCTTTGACGGCTCGATGAGCGGGAACAGCTTCGCCTTTGGCGGACTTTCGGGGATATCAGATATTTTGCTTCAACACACCAGTGTTTTATCCCAATGGTATTCAACGCCGGTCTATGCTGTGGATCTAAACGTCGGTGGCAACAATGCCAATACCACTTATGCCGGTGTCTTGAGCGGTGCTGGCAGCCTGACCAAGGTCGGCTCAGGCACGCTGACGCTCTCCGGTTACAATACCTTCGAGGGACCAGCGAACGTCAACGAAGGAACATTGTGCCTCACGAATCGGGAGGCTCTCCGGAATATCACGGTGACGATGAACGGCGGCAGCTTGGTCTTTGACAACTCGGTGACGAATCATATCTTCTACTTCGGAGGGCTTGCTGGGAGTACTGATCTGGCGCTCCAAGACAATGCGGCCACGCCCAACCCAGTGAATCTCATAGTCGGCACCGGTAGCCAATGGTATACTGGCGTCCTGAGTGGCGGGGGCAGCTTGACCGTGAGCAACAGCAGCATCGGCTCGCTGATGTTGTTTGGTGCTAATACCTACACTGGCGTGACGTCTCTCAACGGCGGCAATCTCTACCTCGGCTCTGTGGAAAACGTCGGGGTCTCCGGGCCGCTGGGCAAATCAGCCGCCAACAACCCCGGCTCCATCGTTCTCAATGGGGGGGGGCTGACGTATTCTGCAGCTAACCAGTTTGACTACTCCGGTCGCTTCAGCACCGACGGTTGGCAAAAGTACAACGTGGATACTGGCGACTGGAATGTCACCTGGGCCACGGCGTTGACGAGCACGGGCGGCAGTCTGAACAAAGCTGGTGCCGGCACACTCACGCTCTCGGGTGCCAATACCTACAATGGCTCAACGATCCTCGGTGGTGGTTCTCTCAACCTTGGCGTGGCCGAAACCCCGGAGGTGTCCGGGCCGCTGGGCAAACGCGTTCTCATTGTTCTCAACGGCGGTTACTTGCAATACTCGGCTGCGAACCAGTTCGACTACTCAGGTCACTTCAGCACCGATTCAAATCAAAAGTACAACGTCGATACCAATGGCCAGAATGTGACTTGGGCTTCGGCGCTGTGGAGTGTGAGCGGCAGTCTGACCAAGATCGGCGACGGCACGCTGACGCTCAGCGGTTCCACCTCCTACTCCGGTGGAACGACCCTCAAGGCGGGCGGACTGACGCTCGCCGGGGCCAGCTACTGCTCCGGCGCTACGACGCTCCTCGGGGGCACATTAACCCTGCAAAATCAAAACGCGGTCAAATATAGCACGGTGAGCCTGAGCGGCGGCAGCCTGGTCTTCGACAACTCGGTGAGCGACCATATCTTCTTTTTGGGCGGGCTGAGTTCGGGGGGCAGTTCTTCTGGTTTGGTGCTTGAGGATAATGCGGCCAATCCCGTAAATCTGATTATTGGTGGCAACAATTCCAACACGACCTATAACGGGATACTGAGTGGCGGCGGCGGCCTGACCAAGGATGGCCATGGAACGCTGACACTTTTGGGCAATAACACTTATACCGGTACGACTTGGGTTAGCAGTGGCACATTAGCACTAGTGAACAATTCGCTCGCGAACAGCACGGTAGTCATGAATGGTGGCAGCTTGGATTTTGTGGCGGGCTACTCGGCTGGGCACGGCTTCACCTTGGGCGGGCTTGCGGGGGCTTCCAATATCGCGCTCCAAGACCATTATTATCTCGGTAATTCGACAGGGACTGCCATGACCCTGACCGTCGGCGGTAATAATGCCGATACCGTCTATAATGGTGTTTTGAGTGGCGGTGGCTCACTCATCAAGGTTGGCAGCGGCTCGCTTAAGCTTACCGGCGATAATATCTACGACGGCTCGACCGTTGTCAACGGAGGGACGCTGAACCTGGCCGGCAATAACCCCTTCAAAAGCCCGCTGACCGTCAATGACGGTATGCTGCTTTTGTCCGACCAGAACGCCATTCGGACCGGCAGGGTGGATTTGAACGGTGGCACCTTGGCCTTCGACAACGCGGTGCCGTGGCATGCCTTTACCTTGGGCGGTGGGCTTACATCGCAAAATGCGGGGGTGAATATTGCGCTCCAAGACAACGCTGGCAGCGCTGTGGATTTGACCATCGGTGGCGCTTCCTATGAATCCTATAACTACGCTGGCACCCTGAGCGGGGCAGGCAGCTTGACCACCACAGCCTATAAACTGACCCTCGCGGGAGCCAACACCTACACCGGCCCAACGACGATGAGGGGTAACCTGAATTTGGCCCATCAGAATGCGGTTGCGAACAGCACGGTGATCCTGAACTATGGCACCTTGAGCTTCGATGCATCGGTGAGCGGGCATGCCTTTACCTTGGGCGGGCTTACCACCGGCGATTCGGGATACATTGTTGGAATTTCGCTCCAGGACAATGCGGCCACCCCCAACGCGGTGGCCTTGGCTGTGGGCAACAACAATGCCGATACTTCATTCGCGGGCATTCTGAGCGGCATGGGCGGCCTGACTAAGATCGGCGCCGGCACGCTGACGCTCACCGGCAGCAATACTTACACCGGCGCAACGATCGTCAACACGGGAGGGTTGACGCTTGAATACGGGGCCAGCCTCGCCTCCAGCCAGATGACGATCAACGGGGGCGCGCTGATCCTATCGGGTATCAATACCGGGAATGGTGCGACGACCCTCAACGGTGGCACGCTGCGTTTGGCAAACATCAACGCAATCCAGAACAGCACATTGACCATGAACGGCGGTAGTCTGATATTCAGCCAAGCGTGGAGCGAGGATTTTACTCTCGGCGGGCTTGCTGCGAGCGCCTCGGGCGCCGGGTATGATCTTTGGCTCCAGAACGATCGGGGCTGGAGCGTGCATCTGATCGTCGGGAACAATAACGCCGATACCACTTATGCAGGGGTTCTGAGTGGCGATGGCGTCGGTGGTGGCTGCCTCACCAAGGTCGGCACTGGCACGCTGACGCTCACAGGTGCCAACACCTACAGCGGTCCAACGACGGTCAATAATGGTGCACTGACGCTCACCGCTGCCAACACCACCACCGGTGACACAAATGTCAACGGCGGCACCTTAAACCTGCTGCACCCAAACGCAGTCCAGAACAGCACGGTGGCACTCACCGGCGGCCGTATGGCATTCGATAGTTCCGTCAGCGGGCACTCCTTCACCATCGGCGCGCTTGCAGGGACGTCCGATCTAGCGCTTCAGGACCATGCGGGCAACGCCGTGGCCTTGAGCATCGGTGGCAACAGCGCGCACGCCATCTATTCCGGCATTCTGAGCGGCAGCGGCAGTCTGATAAAAATTGGCTATGGGACGCTCACGCTTCAGGGAGCCAATACCTACACCGGGGAGACGAACGTCAACGCGGGAAGCCTGATGATTTCCGAGTCCAACCTCAGTGCCGCAGCGACGAACGTCAACGGCGGCACGCTCTGGCTATACAACCAGAACGCGCTTGCCAACAGCACGCTTACCATGAAAGGCGGCAGCTTGGTTTTTGGTAGTTCGGTGACCGGGCACGCCTTCACCATCGGCGGGCTTGAATCAGTCGAACGGAATGGAGGCATTTGGCTCGAAGATAATGCAGGCAATGCGGTGGCCCTGAGCGTCGGCAACAACAACGCGAGCACCAACTACGCCGGCCTCCTAGGCGGTGCGGGCAGCTTGATCAAAATCGGCACTGGCACGCTGACGCTTGCCGGTGACTGGAACAATTCCACCGGCACAACCACGATTGCGGCTGGTGCGTTGAACCTGTCCAATGCGAATGCAATTGTGGACAGTACGCTGACGATGTCCGGTGGCAGCTTGGTTTTCGATAGTTCGGTGACCGGGCACGCCTTCAACTGCGGCGGGATTTCCGGGACTTCCGGCATCGTGCTCCAAGACAACGCAGGCAACGCCATGACCCTCACCATTGGCAACAACAATGCCGACGCCAGTTATGCGGGCGTCTTGAGCGGCGCGGGCGGCCTCAGTAAGACTGGCAACGGCACGCAGAGCCTCGCAGGTGCCAACACCTACACCGGGATGACCACGCTCTATTGGGGTGTTCGTGGCACATTGAACCTGGCCAACTCGGACGCCGTGCAGAACAGCACCGTTTTGATGGCCGGCGGCACCCTGAGCTTCGACAGCTCGGTGAGCGGGCATGCCTTCACCCTGGGTGGGCTTGCGGGCAGGTATGTTATTGCGCTCCAAGATGAAACGGGGGGTGCCGTGTCCTTGAGTGTCGGAAAAAACAACGCCGATACCTCCTATGACGGCAACTTGAGTGGCGCAGGCAGCCTTAAGAAAATCGGCAGCGGCACACTAAAACTCAACGGCCCTAACACCTACACCGGCGTGACAACCCTTAGCAGCGGTAATCTCAACCTCGGCACCTTCGAATACGGGGGCTTATCCGGGCCACTGGGCCAATCGGCGGCCAATAACCCCGGCTCCATCGTCCTGAATGGCGGGTTCCTGCAATACTCGGCGGCCAACCAGTTCGACTATTCTGGCCGCTTCAGCACTGCCTTTAACCAGCAGTATAACGTGGATACTAACAACCAATCGGTGATCTGGGCCACAGCGCTCACGAGCGACGGCGGTTCTTTGACGAAGGCGGGCGTGGGGACTCTGACCCTCGCCGGCGCGAACACTTACACCGGAGCGACGACCGTCAACGCGGGCACGCTAGTGTGCCGGGCGTTAAATAACTAATCATAATCAAGTCTCATTGGCCTTG
>JBAXOF010000044.1:0-20825 GCA_037133375.1 Verrucomicrobiota bacterium
CGCGCCTACGCAGAGCGGGCACCGCGTAGGCGCATTCGTTAGAATGCGTCTTGGGTGATGGTACGGCAATGAGCGGTCGGGCGTCGCGCCCCCCGCGTTGTCACCAACGCGCCTACGCAGAGCGGGCGCCGCGTAGGCGCATTCGTTAGAATGCGTCTTGGGCGATGGTACGGCAATGAGCGGTCGGGCGTCGCGCCCCCCGCGTTGTCACCAACGCGCCTACGCAGAGCGGGCACCGCGTAGGCGCATTCGTTAGAATGCGTCTTGGGCGATGGTACGGCAATGAGCGGTCGGGCGTCGCGCCCCCCGCGTTGTCACCAACGCGCCTACGCAGAGCGGGCGCCGCGTAGGCGCATTCGTTAGAATGCGTCTTGGGTGATGGTACGGCAATGAGCGGTCGGGCGTCGCGCCCCCCGCGTTGTCACCAACGCGCCTACGCAGAGTGGTCACTCCGCTGCCTCGCGCAGCTTCCTGCCATCGCGGATGGCGGCGCGGTTGGTGGCTTCCACCTGCTGCCGTTGGCGATAGAAATCCTCGCGCTGCTGGTCCTTGGCGCAGGGGGTGAAATCGAGCGTGTCACCCCGCGGTTGGCGGGCGAGGGCGTCCTTGCCGGCTTGCAGGATTGATAGGGCCTCCTTGTATTGCGGCGAATTCTTGTCGAGCTTGGCGAGGGCGGGCGAAAGCTCCGGCCGGTCGAAGCTGAGCCACGGTCCGTTGCTGGAGGCGAAGTTGTCTTGCGCGCAATTCACGCCAGTTAGACGGCTGAGTTGGCCCAGTTGGCCACCGGTTAGAGGTGAGCGGCCGGCGGGGTTGTTTGGATAGGCGCTGTCGTAGGTCGGATAGTAGGGTCCGTTGATATCGATCCAGGTGATGACGCGGTCCACACTTTCCTTGTCGAGCTTGAGCTTGTCGAGGCTTGGGCCCTTATCCGGGGCGTGGCCCTCGACGAGGATTTTCACCAGCGGGCTGGAATGCGATCCCCATGAATACGCTTGTTGGATACCGGCCGGTCCCGCACCGATGGTCTTGATGTATTTCTTGCGCCACAACTCGGTGTAGGCGGCATTGAAAAACGGATCGCGGTCACCCGCGAGCAAAAGCTTCTTGCCGGCGGGTTTGTCGAAGTCATGGCATTCCACGCAATGCTTGTTGAACACCGGTTGCACCTCGGCCATGAAGCTGAACGAACGTGTGGGCCCATACCACGGCTCAAGCGTGCTGGGCTCGCGGCGCAACGCCAGCGGTGGCACCAGCGCCGGCGGCGGCGCGGCCAGACGGTTGTCGTGGCAGCCTACGCAGCCGGTCTTTTCGCCCGATTGGGTGACCGTGCCGCTGCGCATCGATTGGATCATCATATCGTTCTCATCAAGCAGTTGGAAAAAGATGAAGGTGTCCGCAGGCACCTTGAAATAAGCGCTGCCATCGGATTCCACCGGCACCGTGCCGAGAATGCGCTTGGCGGTGAAGTCGTGCCAGTTCATGCCCGGCGCCTGGAACCCCTGGCCAAACCATTTGCCATCAGTCCAGGCGCGCTTTTCGGGTGACTCAACGACGCGGATTTTCTTCACCGACCCGCGCTTGACGCCCTGCATGTGGGTCCCCTGATAGACGTCGGTCACATACATCAAGCCACTGGCGTTGTTGTAGTCGCGTCGCACGGGTGTGGTCGGCGGGCGCGGCGTGGTGGCCAGTGGCATGGCGCTGAAGCAGCCGGGTGCCTCGCTGTGGACTAACAACTCATTGCCGAACACATCAAGGAGATAGATGCCCATGCGGTTTTGCGGATCGCTGCGTGAGCAGAGGAAATACTTGCTGCTCAATGGCCATGGATCCTCATACTTGGGATTGACGCGCCCGAGGCGGTCGCAATCAAATCTATCACTATCCCTGAGGCTGGCGCGCACGCCGGCCGGCCAGGTGCGGAGAATGGCGGCGTTGCGGTCGGTGTCGATGTTAGGGTCGATGATCGCCAGCGCGCCCCACATGTTCCCATGATGGGTGCTGAGGATGCAGAGCATTTGCCAGGTGTCCGGGATGAGGCGCGGGTAATACACGGCCGCGGGGTCGGCCTTGTTGTTGCCCCACAAGATGGATTGCTGGGTGCCGTCGGGGTTGACCGTCCAGAACCCGTGGGCGTCGCCGAAATTCCGGTCCACATATTCCCAGCGTTTGTAGACGATGCGCCCGTCGGGCAGCAGCGCGGCCTGGTTCTCGAACAAGGTGCTCTTGGTGATCTGGATGATGTTGGAGCCGTCGCCGTCCATGCGGAAAAGGTTGGCGCCGATGTCCTGGCTGCACATGTTGAACTTCGGCTCGCGGGTGGAGGAAAAAACGATGCCGCCGTCAGGCAGATAGATCGGGTCGAAGTCGCTCACGTCCGCGGCGAAGGTGAGTTGTTTGAGGCCGCTGCCGTCCGCGTTGATCTCGAAGATATGCAAATTCTCCTTGGCGGTGCGGCGCATCGCGAAAAGGATTTTTTTGGCGTCGAAGTGGACGCAGGGGCTGCGCACGGTGCCCTGCGGGGTTTCCACCAGCGTGCGGATTGTGCCTGAGGCAACATCCAATATTTTGAGCGCGCCGCCGGGGGTTAACTTGCCGTCAGTGGCCTCACCAACCTGGGACAAAGTGTCGATGGCATGATAGACCGCCTGGTACTGGGGCCGCGCCACGAACACGAGCGGGTGGCTGCTCACCAGCGGATTGGCTAACAACGCACGCCGTTGCAGGTCGGCGAGTTGCGCCGTCACCGCTGCCTTGTCCGCCGCATCATCGCCGGCAATTTTTTGCAATTCATCGAGTTCCTTCAAAAACGCCGCGCCGCCGGGGTAGCGCTCGCCAAAAGTCGCTATCAAATCCTCCACCGCCGAACGCGGCGCATCGAGGGGCACCGCGCTGCCGGCGCCGCCCTGGGGTGTTAGAACCGGTTTGCGCTTGGCAAAATGCTCGGTGCTGGCCTGGGCGTCGAGGTGCCCGCTGGCGACGACGTCATCCAGGGTGACATGGCCCCAGCCGGTGCTGTTGCCATCGACAACCCGCATGAAGACTTTCTGTCCCACCAGAGCCGGCAGGTTCCATTGGACGCGAGACATCACTTCGCTGCCCTTGCCGCGGGCTTGGAGGTGTTCCTTGCCGTCGAGGGTGCACAGCGCAACGTAAGTGTCCTGGGCGGTGCCGCCACCGATGAGAAACGAGATTTGGGGCGCGTCTAACGTGAATACCGGCGACTCGATCACGCCGCGCTGGACGTCGGCGGGAGCGCCGTTGGGACCCTCGACCGTGGACAGATGGGCCTTGCCTTGGCGTGAGGCATATGCGCCTTTGTTGTGATAGTCCGGCCGATCGGTCACCACGCGGGCGAACTGGCCCTCAACGACTTTCCAGCCTTGGAGGTCGCCGGTCTCGAAGTCAAAGCGCACCTGACCCGCCGGCGGTGCGGCGGGCTCCGTGCCACGGGTAGTGGGTGCGATCCCAAGTGCGGCAGCCAAAATGGCAGCGCCTGCGGCCTGGCGGAAAATATGTTTGATCATCCTGTGATGGGTGGGGGTGGGTAAGACTCTTTTCACTCAAATACTTGCAGTTCACGGATGGCATAGCCCCACTCGGTGGCGCGCTGGCTGCCTAACATGCGGACCCAGCGGGTGCTAAGCGGATCGATGCGGATGTCGTTGATGCCGCCCTGGCCGGCGGCGTTCTTGTAAACCTCGGTCCAGGTCTGGCCGTCGGGTGACACTTGAATCGTGAAGGCTTTGGCAAACGCCGCTTCCCAGTTGATGACCACACGGCTGATTTTCTTCATTTCGCCGAGATCCACAGCCAGCCACGACGGGTCGGTCGAGTTGGATGACCAATAGGTAGCCGGATTGCCATCGACCGCCAAATTCGGGCTGTGGGTGCGGTTTCTGGCGGTGACACTCGACGAGGCGGTGGCTGGTTTCAGATGGGCAAGTCCCAGCGCGCGCAACGCGATCGCCGGATCGATGCACTCGATCATGCGCACGCTATGGACCGCCTGGTCCTTCGCGCCGCGCAATTCCGCGTCCAGCGTGTAGCTGCCCGGATCAGCGGGCAGGGTGATGTCGAAGCTCAGTTCAGAGCGCCCGAAGGGCTCGATGCGGCAGTCTTGTTTGACCTGTGAGATGACTTGGTCGCCCTTTCTGACGACCAACACGAGCGGGCCGGTCCATGGCTGGTCCAGGTCATTGATGAGGATGACGGGCACCTTGGCTTTCTCGCCGATGTTCAAGGAGTCTTTCCAGAAGTTGACGCAGAGACCTACCGGGGCGAAGGCATCCCGCACATAATGGTGGAAATTCGGCTCCCAGGTGAGTTTTTCGACATCGAGCCAGTGATCGCTGGTCTGGCCGTCGGGCCGCGAATACCCAAGGGCGGTGAAATGCATGACGGCGGCGACCTTGCGGTGGACGCGCCAGAACTCGGTTTCCGCGGCGAGGTAGCGTGCATACAACTCGAGCCGTTGGGCGGGGGTGGAATTGGGCCCTAGCAGGTTTTTGTAGAGATCTTTGGTTAGAGTGGTGGGGGTGCTGTCGCGGTTGAGCCAGAGCCAGCCATATTCGTTGATGATGACCGGGTGTTTCTCATCATTTTTGATGGCGCTGCCCTGTGGCACCGGACTCTCCCCGGCGAGGGAGCGCAGTTTGAAGCCGGAATTCATGAAATGATAGGGATGCGACTCGAAGGTGTCGCCGGGTTCCAGCGGGGCGGAATAGCTGTTGTCCCACGGCCGGTTGGATAGATCCAGGGCGCGCACCTGGCGGACGGCGGGCGAGGTTTCGCTGCTGATGGTTTCATTGCTGGCGTCCCAGATGACGACGCACGGGTGGTTCCAGCGCTCGCGCATCCACTCGGTGAATTCCAGCGCCAGTTGGTTGCGCTTGAGCTCCTTGGGCCACTCGCTCCAGCCGGGTCCGCCGAACCAGATGGGAAACTCGTCCTGGATGAGGATGCCAGCCTCGTCGGCGAGGCGATACCACATTTCCGGCGGAAACCCGATGCAGTAGCGCAGGCAATTCCAATTCATCTCCTTGACTTGGCGATGCAACTGGCGCACCCATTTTTCGTCCCATGGCAGGTTGCCGCGGTTGGGGTCCTCGAAAAACCGATAGAGCGTGATGTTGCTGCCACGCATGAAATACGGTTTGCCGTTGAGCATCGCCTTGCGCGTGGCCGGATCAAACTTGAACTCCCGCATGCCAAAGCGCGTCTCCAGGGAATCGCCGGCGCTCGTCACTTCGAGCGTGTAGAGGAACGGATCCTCCGGCGACCACAGCCGGCAGGCATCGATGGGAATCCGCACGTCCAACAATTTTTCCGCGCCGGCGGCAAGCGGTTCGGCGGCGGTGGTCGCCTTGCCGACCACCTTGCCGGACTTGGTCTCACGCACCACGAAGCTGAGGCTGGCGGTGGTTTCCGGGCCCGCATTGCGCACTTGCGTCTGGACTCTAACGGTCTTATTGGCGACGTCCGGCACCGTCTGCACGTTGAGAATGTGCGGGGTGCCTGATAGAATCAGTTCCACCGAGTCGAAGATGCCGGGCATGTAGCGTTCCTTTTCAAAATCAAAGCCCGAGGG
Organism: Verrucomicrobiota bacterium; assembly: GCA_037133375.1. Lineage (GTDB taxonomy): Bacteria > Verrucomicrobiota > Verrucomicrobiia > Verrucomicrobiales > Akkermansiaceae > Luteolibacter. The sequence continues at coordinate 5,591 of JBAXOF010000044.1, forward strand.
GATGGCCCGTGTCACCGTGTCGCGGTCCGCACAAACCCGGATGAGCAATTCGTTGTCACCGGTTTTCAGCGCGTCCTTCAAATCAAAATACCCCGGGGTGAAACTCGGCGCGTGCTCACCTAACAACTTTCCATTCAGGATCGCCCGCGAGCCGAACATCGCCTTGCCGATCTTGAGTAGGGCCACTGGCGGGACCGGGCCATCGACATTGAAGGACCGGCGATACCAGAACGCGTCGCGCCGCTTGTCTTTGGACGGCAAGAGCTCGCGGTTGCCAACTTTCGGGCCCGGATCGTCAAATGCCGGCTGGGCCATGTCCACCAATCCCGGCACCGGCACCGTCCGCTCAAACACGCTCGGCGCCGGATCCAGCTTGCCCTCGGCAATCTGCCAGATGCCATCAAGGGAAACGGTGCGTCGGGGTGAGTCCGCACCACGAGCCAGCGGCGCCACGGCAGCGATAGCTAACAAAATCAGGGTGGCAAGGTGTGGCTGCATGGAAGGCTTTACGTTAAGTTTGAATTTTATCGATATCATCCTGGCGGCAATCCATGCCACCCTGGGCAACCACAAGCTGCCCACTCCCGCCGCCACGCGCAATGGGAAAATGCGGGGCAAAGCGCAGGCAGCGTCAGACATTGGGCCTGCTGCCACATAGGTCGGGCGTTCAGCCCTCGAATATCATGACGGCACCTGACCTTGGGCGTTGCCCAAGGCTGGGATGAGATGGGCCGTTGGCCCGGAGATCTAAGCCGGGAACTAAGAAATGTGCCGAAGCATTTTCCGCCGAGATCAGCAACTGTGACCTTAAGCAGGAGCGGTCTGCCGTCCGTGTCCTCATCAGCAAAACGGGCCTCAACCCCTTGGTAGATAAAGGAAAAACAGCCATCTAGCAGCGCCTACGGGTGATGAGGATCGAACTCACGCCTCAAGCTTGGGAAGCTCACGTTCTACCATTGAACTACACCCGCCTTGCTGCTGACGCCCAACGAAATATAGTAGAATTGCCAATTAGCAACGGAATTTTTTCAGCCTGACTGGCTTGTAATAATCACCGATCCTGTCCTTAAGTTGATGCGAATGGGCGTGTTGGGAAACGCTCGGGGCACCCTTGGACACGAAAAAAACGCCCGCGCCGGAAATATGTTCTTCACAACCGGCACCTCACCTGCCATCCACTGCCCCGCTAACAGCCCCTAGCGTGTAGTTGAAAATGTGACAACATTACCACAAAAATGCTTCTACTAATGCTGGATTTCCTAGCCTAGCCTGCCTGTCGCCACCCATATGTCAACGTCCCACCGTATTTGCTCGCTGGAAACTCGCTGTAACGTGGTCACTCTTGCACTTTTAAAAGGCTTGGAGCTGGTCAGGATGGCGTGCGCGGGTTTCTTTGCGCATTGCCTCCCGGCTTCCTGTGCGGCGGGGCATGCGAGGCAGCGGCGATGTTTCCAACGATTTTTTGTGATTGCGGCATGGCTGCTGTTGTTACAGTTGGCAGGTGCAAGGGTTGAAGGAACCAGGGTCGGCCTGGTCATTTTGGTGCAATTCCCCGATGATCCAGCCACCACTGCTGCGGATCCCGTCACTTTCCCCACGACGCTGGCGAAGATGGACGACTACTGCAATAAGGTGGGCTACACCGAGGATGGCAACATCGGTTCGATCCGCGATTATTTCTACGATCAGTCCAACCATTTTCTCACTGTTACGCAGAAGGTGACCTCGGTGGTCACCTTGCCGCATCCGCGCAACTGGTATAATTGCGCAGACTATCCGACCAATGCGACGCTTTACAATAACGGCACGACCGGGACGATGTTGCTCACGGATGCCGTTGCGGCGTTGAAGGCCACAGGCTTTGATTTTTCGACTCTGTCGGTGGAAAGCGTTAGTGGTTTTGACAGGGTAATAGCCACGAGTTTGCTGTTTGCCGGCGGCGATTCCGGCGTTTGGGGCAAGGGGCTGTGGGCCTATGCCGGATCGGTGCCGACACCCATACCAGTGGGGACTCCTGCCAGCCCCCGCTCCATTATGAACTATCAAATGACCAATGTGGCCGATGCCGCGCCAGGGATTGGCACGGTATGTCATGAGCTGTCTCACTTGCTGCTGAAATACCCGGATTTGTATGACACTGACAACACAGATGGCGCATCGGCTGGCGTTGGTAGTCACAGCCTGATGGGAGTGGGGGACTTGCTCAATAACGAAAAATCACCCGCGCCTATCGATATATATCTCAAGGATCTGTGCGGCTGGGCGACGATCACCGATCTGACACCCGCCACCGTTCTGGCGGCGGTCCTGCCTTCCACCGGCAATGTGGGCTACCGGATTCGCAAGCCCGGCAGCAGCACCGAGTTTTTCCTTATCGAGAACCGTGGCCCGGGAGATAAATGGGCCGCCGCCTGCCCCGATATCGGGATTGCTGTCTGGCACGTTGATGAGGCTGTCACCACCGCCAATGAACACCAGCAAATGACCCTCGCTCAGCACTACCTGGTTTCGCTGGTGCAGGCTGATGGTCAAAATCATTTGGAGCATGACAGCAATACCGGTGGCGGTGGCGACTTGTTCGACACAACCAAGGGCATTTTGAACAATGGCACCTCGCCCAATGTCAATTGGTGGGATGGCACCGCATCGGACATTTCGATCGTGGTGAGCAGCGCACCCGGCGCGTCCATGAATGTTAGTTTCGGGTTGGCGCCGCCGACCTTGGCGGTTGCGGCCACGCAGAGCGTGCTGGCCGCAGGCGCCACCATTGATTGCACCGTGACGTCCAACACCACCTGGAGTTGGAGCGATGACGCGGCGTGGGTGACTAGCAGCGAGGCCGTGAGTCAAACCGGAACTCAAGTATTGACATACACGGTGGCACCTAACACCAGCGTGATCCCCCGCACCGCGGTGATTACATTGAGCGTGCCGGGCGGGTTGACCGCCACTCACACCATCACCCAGGGCGGCCTGATCTTGCCGGATTTGGTCAGCTATCCTGGCACCTGGCAAACTGTGGATCAGGCGATTGTGAAACCAGGTGGCACCTTCAACATGGGGTGCAATGTCCAAAATGTGGGCACCGCCGCCAGCCCGCCTTATAGGGTTAAGTTCTATCTTTCCACTGACACGACAATAAGCACTGCAGATTACTGTATTGGTTTTATCGACATGCCGGCACTTGCCATGGGCGGCTCCACCAGCACCAATCAGGTCCAGGTGACAGTGCCAGCCATGCCCGCCGGCACCTATTACGCCGGCTGGATTTTTGATCCGGATAATTTGGTGGTGGAGGTTGATGAGAGCAACAACACGGGGTATGTGCCCGGCTCGACAGTCATTGTGGACACGGCCAGTCCCACGGTGGCTATCACCTCGCCAGCCAGCGGAACCACCGTGACGGACAGTCCAACGCTGGCCGTCAGCGGCACTGTGACCGATAATGTGGGTGTGCGCAGCGTGACTTATTGCGTGGCGTCCTATGTCAAGTCGGACGATTTGGCGGCGACACTCACTACCGTTAATGGCAACACCACTTGGACTGGCAGCGTGACCCTCACTCCCGGCTCTAACACGATCTATGCCCTGTGTGTGGACATGGCCGGGAATAGTTCGGTGCAGGTGACCCGCACGGTCACCTACACGCCGCCGTATAGCACCGTGCCCACGGTGGCTATCACCTCGCCGGCATTCACCTACTCCACCCTTTCTCCCAACGACACGATCTACGTGAATACCACCAGCCTGGCGGTACAGGGCACGGCCACTGACGATGTGAGCGTGACCAGTGTGGGCTATTGGCAAAACAATGGCACTTCCACCGTTTGGAACTTGGCCACCTGTGCCACCCCGGGGACACCGAACACCACGTGGTCAGCCACCATCTCAGGGCTTGTTCCTGGCCGCAATTATATTCAGGTTAAGGTGTCGGACCCCACGCAATGGGCAGTTTATAATGTAGTCTATCATTTGCGCTACATTTGGATGGATGCCACCTTGCCCACGGCGGCGGTCACCCTTCCGGCCAGCGACGGCAGCGTGGTGAACAACTCCAGTCTGAATATTGGCGGCACCGCATACGACAACCTCATTCTGGCCGCCGTGTATTGGAGAAGCAACGGCGGGGCGTGGACCTTGGCTAGCAGCACATCCCCGGATAACATGAATAGATCCTGGAGCGCCACCGCGTCGCTGGTTAGCGGCTCAAACACCATCGACATCAAATCCCAAGACAAGGCCGGCAATGAGTCTGCCATCGTGACCCGCACGGTGACCATGGACACCACCTTGCCCACGGTGGCATTCACCACCCCGGCCAGCAATGGCACCACGGTATACAACTCCAGCCTGCCGCTCGGCGGCACCGCCGCCGATAACCTCAGCGTGTCCGCCGTAAAATGGCGGATCAATGGCGGAGCCTGGACCGTGGCCAGCGGCACCAGCTCGTGGTCCGCCACCGCGACCCTGGTCGTCGGATCTAACACAATCGAAATCCAAGCCCTGGATACGGCTGGCAACGCCTCCGTGAGCATGTCCCGCACGGTCACTTATGCGGTGCCGGAAATCGCCGTCGAGGACGCGCTGGGCGCCAACCTCACCGACAATGCCGCCACCATCGATCTGGGCAGCGTCAACCGCGGCAGCACCTCCAACGCCTACACGTTCACGGTGAAAAATCTCGGCACCGCCGATCTAACGGGGCTGGCGGTGACCAAGGCCGGCACCAACCCCGGCGACTTCACGGTGGGGGCGCTGGGTGCCACCACGCTGGCACCGGGGGCCAGCACCAGCTTCATCGTGAATTTCTCGCCTGCCGCCACTGGCACGCGCAGCGCCGCTATTGACATCACTAGCAGCGACGCCGATGAAAATCCCTTTGATATCAACTTGACCGGGACCGGCGTGGCAGTGCCCGAGATTGTGGTCCAGCAGCCGGCTAACAGCTCTCTGGTCTACGGCAGTGCCAGCATCGACCTTGGCAGCGTGAATGTCGGCAGCCCCTCCAGCGCTTGCGTCTTCACGGTGAAAAATCTGGGCACCGCCGATCTAACTGGGCTGGCGGTGACCAAATCCGGGGCCAACGCCGCTGATTTCACGCTGGGGGCCCTTGGCTCCCCCACGCTGGCACCCAACGCCAGCACCAGTTTCACCGTCACCTTCACGCCCGGCGCGGCAGGCTCGCGCGTGGCGGCCATCGCCATTGCCAGCAATGACGGCGACAAATCCCCCTTCGCCATTGCGCTGGCGGGAACCGGCGTGGCGGTGGCCGCACCTGAAATCGTCGTGGTGAAACCCGACGCCACCAATTTCCCCGCCACCGGTGCCACATTCGACCTCGGCAGCATCAATTTCGAGAGCACCTCGGATGCTTGCACCTTTACCGTGAAAAACCTGGGCACCGCCGACCTGACCGGGTTGGCCGTAACCAAGGGGGGTGACAATGCCGGCGATTTTACGCTGGGGTCGCTTGGAACCACCACCCTGACACCTGGCACAAGTGCCGCCTTAACCGTGACCTTTGCGCCCGCTGCCTCAGGCACGCGCCGCGCCACGCTCAGCATTGCCAGCAACGACGCCGACAAAACCCCCTTCACTATCACGCTGACCGGGACCGGGGTGTTCACGGCCATGCAAACTTGGCGTAACACCAAGTTTGGCGACCCGTCCAAAAATGGTGCCGGGGCGGATCTTATCGACACCGATAAGGATGGCCTCGTCAACCTCGTCGAGTATGCCTTCGGATTGAATCCGCAGCTGGGTGATGTGGCGCTCTTACCTCGCCCGCAGAAAGTCGGGGCCAACTTGGTAATTAGCTTCACCCCTCCCGCCGGCGTCAGCGGCATCAGCTACAGCGCGGAATCGAGCACGACGCTGCTGCCAGGCAGTTGGACGCCGGTCACTGATACCGGCACCTCACCACAACACACATTCAGCGTGCCCACTGCTTCAAAAACCAAACTTTTCATGCGCCTAAAAGTGTCGAATCCGTAATGATCCACACCAGCCACGACGTTATTTTTAACAATTGCAGGCATGGATGGCGGGCGGCGCTGGTATTCTTTCCTACAGGGGCATGGTTTTAATAGAATCCTGTAAAAATTACAAAATAAGGCTTGCGGAAATAACCGGTTTGCTGTCTTTTTTGGGTCGCGAAGACGCGGGCATAGCTTAGTGGTAAAGCCCTAGCCTTCCAAGCTAGACATGCGGGTTCGATTCCCGCTGCCCGCTCCAATTAGTAGAAAAGTCTTTAAAAATCACTATTTATCCCATGAAAATGACTGCCAGATTCGCCCTGATCAGCTCTATGCTTGGACTATTGTCCTCTAGCGCAGCCTTTGCCGAGGTTGATTGTCTTAAGCTCGCATTGTCTGTCAAGCTGAGCGTTGCCACCAATCAATCCGCCACCCTGCAAATTGTTGAAAAGGAAGTCGCAGCCAATCCGGGATGCTGTTGCGAAGTGGTTAAAGCCGCGATTGAAGGGACCAAGGCGAGTGTGGCGTTGGTGGCGGCCATTGTTGAGGCTGCCGCAACCGTCGCCCCCGAACACCTGCGCATGATCGCCCAGTGTGCTCTTGCTGTGGCTCCCGATGCCCGGGATAATGTTCAAGCAGTGCTCGCCAGACTCGATCCCGCAAAGCCGGTGGCGGCTCACAAGACACGGGATGCCAAGGGGGGGGTGCCCAGCCCTGCAGAGCAGCCAGTCGCCTATGGCAATCCGCTCGACTTCCCCGGTTCTGGCTTCGATACTTATCATCCGGCCAATAGCTCTGGCGGCACGGGTGGGACGGGCGATTCCGGCGGCGGTGGCAATAGTGGCAATAGTGGCGGCAGTGGCGGCAGTGGCGGCAGCGGCGGCAGCGGCGGCAGCGGCGGCAGTGGCGGCAGTGGCGGCAGTGGCGGCAGTGGCGGCAGTGGCGGCAGTGGCGGCGGCAGTGGTGGTATCGGCGGCGGCGGCGGCGGCGGTGGCGGCGGTATTGGCGGCGGCGGTGGTGGTGGCGGCGGTATCATTATCATTCCGATTGGCCCACCTCCCGTGCCTCCGGATGTTGCCCCTCCGGATGTCACCCCAATCTAACAGCAGTAGTCCCGTCGGACCCTGCAGCAATTTACGATCCCTACAAAGTTATCAAATGAAACACAAAGTCATCCCTATTTTTGCATCCCTGCTTGTAAGCGGCCTGGCCTCGGCGGCGGAAGGTCTTTACAACGTCGGCAGTGAGGCTCAGAATTCCATACCGTTGAAGTGGATCGTGGGCACGGATTTCACCTATGATGATAATGTGAATCCTGGCAGCTCAACAATCAAGGATGGCGCGACTTCCGTCGACCCGTATGTGAGCGTCTCGTTCCTCAACGTGGCACCCCAAAGCACGCGGGAAGTGTATGCGCGCGTTGGCGCTCTGTATTATTTTGACAAGCCAACGGCCGCCGGTTCCAAGGATTTTTATCCCGAATTCCGGGCCGGTGCCAACCTCACCCAATTATTCAACGAACGCCTGCGTTTTGTCAGTCGCAACTTCGCCGCCTATGAATTGGAGCCGGACTATGCCCGGGGCACCGCGACCACCCGCCAATCCGGCCAATATCTGAGCTTGCAAACCGACAATGCAATCGGCTATCGCTGGAGCGAGCGGATTGGGACTTATACGGGGTTTATTATTAACAGCTTTTCCTATGCGGACGTGGCGAACCAAGACCGGTTTACATGGACGCTGTATAATCAGTTTCGGTTTCAATTGAACCCGCAGCGCACGGTGCTGACAATGGATTACCGCTACAGTCAGACTGCCGCCACCGGCTACGCTTCGGATAGCACCGACCATTACATTTTGGGAGGTATTGAGCATCGCTTCACTCCAAACACGATTCTGGTCACGCGCGCCGGTGCCCAGTTGCATAGTGTCACCACTGGCAAGGACACCACCAATCCATTCTTGGAAATGGCGATGAGCTCCCAGGTTACCCAGAATTGCACCATGCGGGGATTCGTCCGCTATAGTGTGGAGCCCTACGACACGGTGCAAGTTATCAGTGGCGATTATTATGACTTTTCCCAGCGCAAGACCTTACGCGTAGGGATTTCTTCTGAATACTCCCTCACCCAGATGTTTTCCGTCTTCGGAGGGCTTGACTATATTCCCTCCACTTTCGACGGTGGCAACAAGGTTGCAGCCGGCAGCGGCACCGGCCCGATGACCGCCAATGGCTTGGCCGAAGACATGATCAACGCATACATCGGCTTGTCAGTGAAGCTCAACAACAAGCTCTACGGCACACTGACTTACAATTACACGGATTCAAGCTCGGACATTAGCTATCGTTCATATACCCGCAGCCGTATTAGTCTCGGCATGCGCTACGAATTCTGATGCGACACCCGGATCCTGAAAATACGGCAGCTTCAAGAAATTATCGGATTAAGCGAAACCTCCCACAGTGGCTTGCATTGTGGGAGGTTTCCATTTCGGGAGTTTATTTTTGATTTTTGTCGGTCCGATGATACGCTACCGCCCTTCTCCACCCCTCCATGCAGCAAAACACTCCTCAACAAAGCGAAGCGACCCTTCACGCCCTTGATTACTGGCAGGTCATCAAAAACCGCTACGGTGTGATTCTCATCACCTTGCTGCTGGTTTTCATGACTGCAGCCGTCATCACCTACGTCATCCCCAAAAGATACGAGAGCTACACCAAAATTGAGATCAAACCGCGGGTTCCCATAATAACGGTCCTGCGTGGCATGGACGAGTCCAGCGGCTTCAACCGCTCGACGCCGAATTTCTTCAACACCGAGTTTGAGAAAATCAAAAGTCGCAATGCGCTCATGAAGGTGTGCGATACCCTCGACCTTACAACCCGTTGGGGCATTGACCGCGAAATCGTCTATCAGATTCTTTCCGGCATTGTCAGGACGGATAACATTCGCGGCACGGATTTGATCACCATCACGGTTCGGCATGCGGACAAGGAGGATGCCAAGGACATCGCCGCCGAGGTGGCACATGCTTACAAAGACTATCGGAGCGAGGGGGAAAACAAGGAAGGCGAACGGGCCCTGATCGAACTTAAGAAAGCGGTGCGCACCCAAGAGGACACCGTCGAGGAACGCCGCAAGGTGCTGGCCAACATTGTGCGCTCCAAGGGCATCATTTACTACGGCCCCGATTCCTATTATCAACACAACGGCATCGAAGATGATAACGGCGCCAAAAACGCCCTGGATACCTTCAATCTATTGGAAACGGAAAAAATGCAGCTGGAGAGCATGATCCAGAGTCTGTTGAAATACAGCGCCGACCAGCTCATGGTCTACGCGTCCGGCTTGCAACTTCCCGACAACGTGATCCAAACCCTCTATCCCAAGTATCTGGAGCAGAAGACCCAGTTTGAGGGCTTGAAAAGACAGGGACTCGGGTTGCAACACCCCACCATGTTGGCCACGGCCCAAGTGCTGGAATCCATGAAGAAGCAACTCGATGAAGGGGTCGTCTCACTGCGCGATACCCTCCAGGCGAAACTCGAACTTGCGGAGGCCCGCTACAAACGCGCGTTGGCCAGTAAGAACGAGAAACGCTCCGACGCCATCAAGCGTGGCTTGGATGCCCAGGATTATGTGGATGCCAAGCGCGATTTCGAGTCTGAGCAAGAGCTGCTGCAACAAATGAAGCTCAAATTGATTGGTGAGGAGATAGCCAGGAAGATGCCGGACGAATCCATCATCGTGCATGATGATCCGGTTGTTTCGCAATTTCCGGTGGTGCCCAATGTGAACCTTAATCTTATCCTTGGCGCGGTGGTCGGCCTCATCTTCGGCTTGGCCATTGCGTTCTTCCTCGAGTATATCGACACTTCCGTGAAGACGCTCGAGGATGTGGAGCGCTATTTGCAGGTGCCGGTTCTGGCGGTCATTCCCAAGGATATCGGCATCCTCCACAAGCAAAATGGCACCAGCCCGGATGCCGAGGCGTATCGCATTCTGCGCACCAACATCGAGTTCAACCGCAAAAATCCCGAGGACAATTCCATCACGGTCGTGTCCGGCGGCGCGGGTGAAGGGAAATCAACCACTCTGGTCAATCTGGCTTACGTCTGTGCTCAGGGCGGCTACACCACGCTCATGATCGATGCGGACTTGCGCCGTCCACGCCTGCACACGTTCTTTGACATCAATAATTCCGTGGGTCTCTCTAACTACCTGACCACGGATCTGATGCTGGAGGATGTCATCCTCCAGACGCCGGTGGAAAACCTTTACTTCATGCCCTCGGGCATTCTCCCTGCGGATGCCGCCGGTATCCTGAATTCCCGCCGGATGTCCGACCTCATGCTGGATGTCAAACACCGTTTTGATTTGGTGCTGGTTGACAGCCCGCCGATTCTCGGCGTGAGTGACGCCTCCGTGCTAGCCAGTGAAGTGGACCTTACGATGATCGTCGTGCAACATCGCAAATTGCCCAGAAACATGCTGCTTCGGGTGAAACAAGCGGTTGAAAACGTCGGCGGCACGGTTATCGGTGTCGTGCTCAATAACGTGGATGTTCGCTCTGACAGCCAATACCAATACTACACCAGCTATTACACCTACTACGCACCGGCCGAATCCCAGGCGAGAGCCCAGCCTCACAGCTCGTCCAAAGCCTCGCCCAAAGCTTCGGTCAGGACGCAAGGCCCCTCGCGTGGAAACGACGCAGAACTCTATTGAGAACTTAGAAACTTAAGCCCCCCCCATTGACATGAATCTTAAAGCGATCCTCTTTGGAAGCATTGTCTCGTTGCTGCTCGGCATGACCGTCTTTGCCCAGACCCTGATCATCCCGGGAAAAGCGATCACCATCACTATCACCGGCGTGCCTGCGGAAGAGAAGCCTCGCGTCGATGGAACCTACCCGGTTTCGGATACCGGCATGATCAACATGCCGCACATCGGGCAGATCCACGCTGGCGGCTTGAAGGCGGATGAACTCTCACGCATCCTGCAAGCGGCCTACAAAAGCCGTCAGATATACACCAATCCGACGATTCAGGTGCTCAGCTCCTCCATTAACAGCACCATTGACAAGCAACTGGTTCACATCGGCGGCCAGGTGCGCCGCCCGGGACCCACCGAATTCACCCAGGGCCTCACCCTCTATCAGGCCGTCCAGGCGGCGGGTGGGCCCACCGAGTTTGGCTACATGAAACGGGTCAAACTTTTCCGCGGCAAACAGCAGCGTCAATATGACCTCACCCAGGCACAGGCCATGTCGACTTCGCTTGAACCCAATGACACGATTGAGGTGCCGCAAAAGGGCCTCTTTGATTGGTGATTCACTTGCAGATACCTTCCCATCCCGGTGCGCCAGTTAGACCGGACGTTTCTTGAAGCCATGCGCCTGAATCGGCCATACACCCGCCTTCTGCTTGCCGCCATGGCAGGCATGGCGAGTGGTGTTGGCGCTTGGGCGGCCGAGTTGCCGGCGGCTTTGCTGCAGGGCTTGAAGTCGGAGACTTTTGCGGAGCGGGAGCTGGCGGAGTCAGAGTTGCTGGCATGGACCCGCCAGCATGTGGAGGCGGCGCTGGAGGATCTCTATCAACAATCCAGGACGGCGGGAGAACCGGAGGTGCGAGAGCGATGTTTGGCGGTGTTGCGCGAACTCGTGGCTGATGATTACCTGCGCAACCGCGTCGGATTCCTCGGCATTCGCATGAATCTGAACACTGAAATCGTCAACCTACCCGATGCGGCCAAGCCACTCTTCGCCATCAGGGTGCTCCAAGTGGAGCCGGGCACTCCCGCGCATAAGTCAGGCATGGTCGCCGGGGATTTGCTGCTAGGCGTCGATGACACGCTGTGGCAGCAGGAGCATACCTCCGGCTTTGTGATGGAGAAAATCAAATCCTTCAAGGCCGGCACCCGGGTCTCCATCAAGTTGTGCCGGGACGGCAAAGTCATAGACGTCCCGGTGGTTCTGGCGCCCCGTCCGGCGGTCGCAGACCAATTGCAATTCCAGTTCGGAATGGGCATGCAAGCCGGGCCAGAGGCCGCCGCCGCCGCCGAGCGGACCGCCAAGGAGGACAATTTCCGACGTTGGCTTGCCGCACGAAAATCCCGGGAGTGACTGGGCAGCTTTGGGTTTTAGGTATCGACAAGCCCGGAATTTGTGCGAATTTGCTGCCGCATCTTGAACCTTTCCCGCCCCCCCTCCATGATCAACGTCCAGTTTCGTAGCATGGTCACTGCCTTCGCCTTGGCTGCGGCGTGCTGTTCCGTAAGTGCCCAGCAGGCCGACTTCAATGAGGTCGGCAAGCAAATGGCCATCACGCTGCAAAATAATCATTTTTCCCGCGTGCCGTTTGACAAGGAACTCAGCCAGCGCTTCTTCGACACGTATTTGCGCGATCTGGATTACCAGCGCCTTTACTTCACCCAACTGGATGTGGATGGATTCCGGGAGAAATATGGCGAGTCGCTGCACACGATGTTGTTAGAAAAGCGCTGCATGGTGGCGGCCAAAGAAATCTACAGCGTGTTTCTGAAACGGGTCGAGTCCCGGGTGGCGCTCACCGAAAAGCTGCTCAAGGGGGCGGACTTTGACTTCACCGCCGATGAGTCAGTAGCCCGCACGCGCAAGGAGGCGGCATGGCCCAAGGACGAAAAGCGCGCGATCGAGCTTTGGCGGCTGCAGGTCAAGGAGGCTGTTTTAAGTGAGGTGCTGCGTCGCGAACTTCTCACCAAGCTAGCCAAGGAACAGGGCAAGCCGGACCCTAACAAGGGTGACCGCAGTGCCAAGGAGAAGATCAGCCTCCGCTACAAGCGTTTTCTCGCCAGTGTCAAGGATGTCGATGAGGAGGAGATCGCCAACTTTTTCCTTGGTGCGGTAGCCACCACCTACGATCCGCACACCGATTACATGAGTTTCCGCGAAATGGCCCGCTTCAAGGATGGGATGAAAAACGAACTCGTCGGCATCGGGGCGTTGTTGCAGGCGGAGGAGGATGGGGCCACCAAGATCATGGGCATAGTCGTGGGCGGCCCGGCCGATCGGCAGGGCAACCTCAGGCTCAACGACCGCGTCGTCGCCGTGGATTCACTCAACACCGGCAAGCCGGAAGACATGATCGACATCATGTTCATGAAAATCGACAAAGTGGTGGATCTCATCCGTGGCAAGGTCGGCACCGGTGTGGCTTTGAAGGTGGAGCCAGCGGGAGGGCCTCCCGGGCAGACCAAAATCTATGTGATCGCGCGTGGCAAAGTGGAGCTCAAGGACGAGCAAGCTAACAGCCAAGTCATTGAAATGAAATCGCCAAGCGGACCCACCCGGCGGCTCGGAGTGATCACTCTGCCGTCATTTTACGCGGATTTTGACGAAGGCAAAGTCCGGTGTTCGGTGGATGTTGAGCGTCTTCTGGTGCGTCTCATGGAGGAGAAAATCGACGGGTTAATCCTGGACCTGCGCAACAACGGTGGCGGCTCGCTCGATGAGGTTCGCCGCATGACCGGGTTTTTCATCGACCGCGGCCCAGTCGTCCAAGTCAAGGACAACCGTGGCAAGGTCCTCGTGAAGGAATCCGAAAACCGCAAGCCCATCTACGAGGGGCCGATGGTGGTTATGACGGACAAGAGTAGCGCCTCGGCCAGTGAGATTCTGGCTGGCGCGCTGCAGGACTTCAATCGCGTGGCCATCGTGGGTGAGTCATCCACTTTCGGCAAGGGCACTGTCCAACAACCGATGCCGATTGCGGAGATGATGCCATTTTTTGCGGCCAGGGAACGGGCCGGCTATCTCAAACTGACGATTCAAAAATTTTATCGTCCATCCGGGTCATCCACCCAGATGGATGGAGTGGTGCCTCAAGTGGTGTTGCCGAGTCTCATGGATGGTTTGGAAATCGGTGAATCCTTTCTGGACAACGCAATGCCCCATGATCGGATCACCCAGGCATCGGGCTTCAAGCCGCTTGACGAGAAGTCGCTGTTTCTTCCACGGCTCAAGGAGATGAGCCAGCAGCGGGTCAATGACTCCAAGGACTTCGGCTATATCATCGAGGATGTGATGAAGAACAAGGAGCGCATCAAGAAAAACAAGGTCGTTCTCAACAAGGAGACCCGTGAACGCGAACTTGCGGAGGCGGAAACCCTCCGCCGCGAACGTAACTTGGAACGCCGCGCGCGGTTCGCCAAATTACTGGCTGACGACAAGAAAACCTTCCGCTTCTACAAGCTCACCCTGGATGATCTGGAGAAGAATTCCGACCTTCGTGAATACGATCCGGCGGCAGAAAATGCCGATTACATGCGCCGCGCCAAGGACGAGACTGCGGACCTTGATGACTCACCCAAGTGGCCCGACGGCCTCGATCCAGTGAAGCGCGAGTCCATCATGGTGCTCAGGGATCTTGCTAATCTAACTGAAGCAGCGCGGCTGGCGGGGGTTCCGAAGAAATCCCCAGAGGAGAACTGATGGCGGGAAGCGTCGCCAACTTGATGGCCGTCCGCGAGCGGGTTCATGCCGCATGTCAGCGGGCGGGGCGCGCACCGCAGACCGTGGAATTAATCGCCGTATCGAAAACGCTTCCGACGGAGGTCATCCGCGAGGTCATCGAGGCCGGCCAAACGCACTTTGGCGAAAGCCGCCTACAGGAAGCGTTGCCGAAAATCGAGGCTCTGCCCGGCAGTCTGCACTGGCATTTCATCGGGCGCGTCCAGCGCAACAAAGTCCGCAAGTTGGTGGCGGTGTTTGAGGTCATCCACGCCATGGACAGCCTCCGCCTGGCCACCTACGCGGACGAAATCGCCGCGGAGCTCGGGCTATTTCCCAAACTCATGCTGCAGGTCAACGTCGCGGGCGAAGCCTCGAAGGGGGGCTTTGAACCCGCCCAACTCCGCGCCGAAATGGAGGCTCTCCTGCGCTTGGAACGCCTCGAAATACTCGGCCTTATGACCATTCCGCCCGCCGCACCGGAGGCGGAGCTGGCCCGTCAGTGGTTTGTTAGGCTGCGGGACTTGCGCGACTCCCTGGAGCGGGAGTTTGCGGTTTGCCTGCCCGCCCTGAGCATGGGCATGAGCGGGGATTATGAAGTGGCCATCGAGGAAGGTGCCACTCACGTCCGCGTCGGTTCGGCAATCTTTGGCCAGCGCGCCTATCAGGCAGACGGCGAATGCCGATGATATCATATTGGATATTGGCATCGCAGGGTAGGGCGGCGCGGCCCGGGCCGCCGACTTGTTCCGCCCAATAACGCCCCGCCC
>JBAXOF010000045.1:0-20500 GCA_037133375.1 Verrucomicrobiota bacterium
TTGACCGTGGCGGACGCATCGAGCACCTCCGGGGTGGTGACATAAGTGCCCCATGGCGCGACGTGCACCGGATCGGTTAGATTGAGCCAGACGTGGCGGTAGATGCCGGCGCCCGAATACCAGCGTGAGCAGGGTTGCTGGACGTTGACCCGCACCGCCAGGACGTTGCCGCCCGGCTTGAGATGGGATGTTAGATCAAACTGGAAGCTGGTGTAACCGTAGGGTTGTTTGCCGAGCGACACGCCATTGAGCCAGACCTCGCTGTCCATGTAGACGCCGTCAAACTGCACGCTGATGCGCTTGCCCGCGCTGCCCTCCGGCACCGTGAAGGTTTTGCGATACCAGCCGATGCCACCGTTGAGAGCACCGGCACCGGTGCCACCCGGGCTCTTCGCGTCGAACGGTCCCTCCATGGTTGCTGGATCGGCACCGGGCGGTCCTTCAATGCTGAAATCGTGGGGCACCTCCAGCGTGCGCCAGGCGGCGTCCGCCAGCGCCGGTTGTTCCGCCCCGGCCACTTCGCCCAACTGGAAGCGCCAGTCCTGGTCGAACGACAACGTCTGACGCGCCGCGCCGCCTGGCGCATCCGCCGCCTGGCTCGGGGTCGCGCCACCTAACATAATCATGGCACCCATGATGGACAGGGTGTTGTTAGCAATACAGTTTCTTAACATAAGTGGGGGCTCATTCGATTGATTTATTTTGGCTCGCAGCCGATCCGCACCGGGCCTAGCAGGCCAGAGTCTGACAGTGGCTGGTCCTTTTTGAAAGTGATATTTGTTGAAGTCAGGCGCTTTTCAGCGGGCAGGGCAGCGTCACCAATCAGGCGATTCGGCCACAGATTGGTCACACGGATCTCCAGTTCGTTGTGCATCGGTTTCATGGCATCGGTGATCTCTACCTGCCATGGTGCGGTCCAGACGATTCCGAGGGTTTGGCCATTGAGGCGGACTTCTGCCAATTCCCGCACGCCACCCAGATCAAGGAGCAGACGCGGTGCCGCAGAATCGTTCTCCTTGGCCACTGTCTTCTGGCCTCTGACATCCGGCGCAAGATCAAACACCTGGCGATAAGTGGCGGCGCCCGAATAATACTTGATGCCGTCCTCAGACCGGCGGGTCCATGACACGAGTTGCTCGAAGTCGACCGCCGGCGGGCCGCCCCACTGCGGGTCGAACGCGACACTCCACGGGCCGGACAACTCCTGCAATGGTTTGAATTCTGGAAAGTTGCAGCCCTCGGCCTTGCTGACCGAAGTCGCTTGCCGGAAGACGACAAACATCGATCCGTTAGGTGAAAACCCCAGAGGCACGCTCGTCCGTCCATCGGCCATGGCATAACCCGCCGCATGGCGCGTCATGCCGGTCACCGGATCCCAGAGTTCCGGCAATTTGCCGGCAACCCGGAAGCTGCAAGTGACCTTCTCAAGTCGGCCCTTGCGGTTGGCAAGGAAGTAGATATCGGTGCCGCCCACGCGGCGGTGGATCCAGTCCACAAAGGCATCCTTTGGGCCTGCCACCTCGAGATCGGGCGTAACGCCGTCGCGCAGCAGGATTTGCTGCGGTGACAGCCCCCAGATGACCCTTCCCTTCCCCACCCTGCGGTCGATCACTGCGGTTGGCACCCCGTCACTTCGCGTCCCACCTTCTTCCTTCGACGTTAGATGTTCAATGTTCGATGTTCGATGTTCGACGCCCTCTCCGCCCCACAACTCTGCGGCCAACTCTCTGACCTCCTTGTCGCAACCCGGGTATTCGGTTAGACCGGGTGCCTGTACGGGCGGCGGACCGCTGAGCGTCATGCCGGCGGTCACCAGTTCCCTGAGCTTGCGCAGCACCGCCAGCGGCATCGTCGTGCTCTCCGGCAGCACCAACAGCCGGTAGTTCATGCCGTCGGGCAGGACAATCGTGCCATCCTGCACCGCCAGGCGGGTGAGGATGACCTCGGTATTGCAGACATCATAATCGTAACCGGGGCCGAGCGCCGGATCAACATGTTTGGGCGATACGAAGTTAGGGCAGCCATCGCCATTGTAGAACAACACGTCGGCGGCAAACAACCCCTGCTGCAACAGATGGCTGCAGCGTGCCACATAGTCGGTGAAACCGCGGGCCTGGTTCCACCAGGTGATCTTGCGGTTGAAATGCGTGCCTGCACAAAACTCCGTGCCGGGGGCACCGTCGCCCGTGTGGGTCGAACTCGAAAAGATGAAGAATTGGTTCAAACCCTCGCAAAACGCCCGGTCTGCGGTGGGCTTGAGCGATGCCGGCGAATCCACCCAGTGGACGAACGAAGAGAACGCCTCGGCGGCGGCGACGGGCTTGCCGTACACATGGGCGGCGGCGGCCGTCTGCTTGCCATTCTTGTTTTGGTTAGACTCAACCCAGCTGCCATCCTGCCAGAACTCACCCATGGGGATGGCACAGCGGCCGAGATTCTTCAGGGCATCCAGCGCCATCACCTTCGGCGTGCACACGCCGCCCGCCTCGCTTTGTTGGAGCAAGCCCTTGGCCGCCGCCAGCGTGCTGAGACGGCCGAAATAATTCTCGGCCACACAATCCGCGACGGTCCGGCGATAGTCATAGAGGAAGCGGTCGGTGAGTGCGGAATCACCGACAATCTGCCCGGCCAGCGCCGGCAGATAGGGGCGCGGATCATAACCGCTGATTTTTTTGAAGTCGGCCATGAAGCCGCTGCTCCAGTTCGGCAGGTTGGTTTCCCAGCTGTCGATCTGCACCGAACGGAAGACCTTTCCCACCAAGGAGCCGGCATCCTCGATCAACGGCGCGGCAGCGTTGGCAAACTGGAAATCCATGGCTGCGGCATCCAGCGGATCCGCCTCCAAACCATTGCCCGTTGGCGACGACCACGAGGTCATCTTCCCGGTTAGAGTATATCCGGTGCGCAGCACTTTCCATTGCCCCGGCGGCACCTCCCAATCCAGGGTGCCGTCGGTGCCGCATCGGGCACTGAGCTCGATGATGCCCGCTGGATCGATGGCTGCTCCCGGGGCGGCCGCCGGCAATGGTTTCAGCGGCGCCGCACAAATATTCTCAATCGGCGTGGCTATCGAGTCGCCGAACGAATCATCCAGCGTCTTGCAGGGCGGCACCGTTCTGCGCACAGGCGCGGCCGGGTTGAGTGGAAACGCCTGCACCGCCAGATCCTGATAGAAACGCGGATCGGCCTTGGGCAGCGGCAGCTTGCCGGTGAAATGCTGCGGCCCGGTGAGCACGAGTTCGGCACTCACATGCCGCTTGCACGCCTGTGCGGGTTGGATCCACGGACCGCCGGCATTCCAACCGCTGCACAACATGGCACTCACGCCGAGACCGAGCCGGTCCGCCTCCGTGACGGTGTGCTTGAACAACTCGCGCCACTCGGGACTCATGTAGTTAGGTCCCTTGGTTTCCACGCCAGGCCCGCTGAGGCTGTAGACCGTCACCCCGCCTATGCCTTGGGCCTTGAGCGCCTCCAGGTCAGCGGTGAGGCTCGCCTTGTCCACCTTGTCGCCTAACCAAAACCACCACGTCCACATCCGCGCGGTGTCCGGCGGGTTGGCGAATTCATGTTGCAACCCGTCGCCGCCCGCGGGGCCGTTATCCGGGGCTTCCGCCCATCCGGTGCTAACAAGAGCGGCCAGTAGCAGGGATATTGCGAACAAATATTGGATCATGGCACGTTGCTAAAAAATGCCCTTATGGCTTCGGCTTCGGCGGCGGGCTTGCGGGCGGCGCGCCAAGCGCTGGCTTGGCCAGGCCGACTTGGAAGCGCTTGCCCATGTCACGCGTGGCTTGGAAATAAAACCAATATCCGTCCGCCTGTTGGATGATGTCACCATGGCATAATGAACCCGCGGCGAACTCCGGCGTGTTGATCTTGATCCGGCCGCCGTCCCCGAACGGTTTGGTTAGATCCTGGGTCGTGTAAACCTTGTAGTATTCGCCCTTGGGTGACCAACCAACACACCCGAACAAGGTGTAGGTTGAACCGTCCTTGATCACGATGCTACCCTCGCCAACCGCCCCGGTGGCAACGGGCGTGGCCGACCAATCGACCAGATTGGTGGATGTCACATAAAAGATGGCGTCGCCCCCAGAGGTGTAGAACAAATAGTAGGTGCCATTTTCAAAATAGATGAAGGGGTCGTTGCACTTGCCCTTGTTGAGCACCGCGCCCGGATGCTTGGTCCAATGGCGCAGATCGGTGGAGGTGGCATAGCCAATGGCCACCCCTTGGCCGGCACCGGCGTAATACATATAATAGACGCCGTCCTTGAGCACCGGTTTGGCCGGCGCCTGGGGCCGAGCATCATCCCACTCGCCCGGCTTGCCCTTGGGAATCGACACTCCCTGATAGGTCCAGATCAGGCCATCCGGCGAGGTCGCGTAATCGATCCGTGGCTCGCCTTTGCCGCCGGAGCCATCGCCCTGCCACGGGTTGGCGCTGGTGTAATACATGTAATAAGTGTCACCCGCCTTGATCACGCTCGGGTCTTTGGCCCAGTCGTCATCCGGATCCCGATAGACCGGCTCCGCCGCCGCCTGCCATGTGCCTGCGGCCAAGCGCGCCACAGGAGCGACGGTCGGCAGTTCATCGGCGCGGGTGGAGGACGCCATGCATAGCACCACAATGAGCCACGTTCCAGTAGCGGTCAACTGGCTTTGTTTTGGCGATTTCATGGGCAGCTGACGGATATAAACCAACCAAACGCGTGTTTGCTGGCGGATCTTTCACGCTCTTTTTCCACCGCCCATTCAGAACTGCAAGTTGTCTATGCCGGTGCTGTATCTCTATCATGCGTGGCGTCACTCGCCGGTATCCGGATAGGAGCCGAGGAGTTTGACGAAGGAGCAGTGCTTGCCGAGTTCGACTAGGGCGTCGGCAACCTTGGAATCGGCGCAGTGGCCGGCCAGATCCACGTAGAAGATATATTCCCAATCCTTGCGTTTGGATGGGCGGGACTCGATCTTGGACATGTTGATTTGGAATTGATCGAAGGCGCGCAGGGCGCTGACCAGTGAGCCGGGCCGGTCGTGGATGGCAAACAGGATGGAGGTGCGGTCGTTGCCGGTGGGCGGGCAGGTTTTCTCGCCGATGACGAGGAAGCGGGTGGTGTTGGTGGCGCGATCCTGGATGGCTTCCTCAAGCAAGGTGAGGCCATACAATTCTGCGGCGAGCACGCCGCCGAGCGCAGCGGCACCCTCGGCCGCATGCTCGCGGGCCAGTTGCGCGGCCTTGGTGGTGGACGACACCTCGACCAAATCGGCGAGCGGAAAATTTTTCAAGATCCAGCTGCGGCATTGGCCAAAGACTTGCGGATGGGAATAGAGGGTTTTGATTTGCTCGCGGGGAATGGCTGCCATCAGACAGTTTTCGATGCGCAGCATGATCTGGGCGCAGATGTGCAATGGCGAGTCCACAAACAAATCCAGAGTGTGGGAAACGGCACCCTCGGTCGAGTTCTCAATCGGCACCACCCCGTAGTCCACCCGGCGGCGGGCGACTTGGTCAAACACATCGGCGAAATTCGGTTGCGCGGCGTAGTTGACCGAATGCCCGAACTTTTTGATGGCGGCCTGATGGGTCCAGGTTCCTTCCGGGCCGAGATAAGCAATTTTCAAATCATCTTCGAGGACCAGCGCGGCGGACATGATTTCGCGATAAATCGCCCGGATGGAGCGTTCCGGCATCCGGCCACGGTTCATTTCCACCAGTTTGCGCAGCAACGCCTCCTCGCGCTCCGGCGCATAGATCTGCAGGCCATCGCGCTTCTTAATCAGCCCCACCTGGTGCACGAGGTCGGCGCGACGCGATAACAAATTTAACAACTCTAGGTCGATCAAGTCGATTTGGTTACGGATATGGTCGAGGTTCACGTGCGGGGTTAGGCTGGTTCGGGTGAGACTGGGCTTGGGTCGGCCAGGGTTGCGGCGGCGGCGGCGGCGCTGGAGCTAACGAAATCGCCGAGGGCCAGTTGCTGATTGGGGTCAGCGATGGGTTGGACGGCTGGGGGTTCGGGCAATTTGACTTTGCGCAATTCGGCGGAGTTTGGCAGATCGTTGATAGAGCGAATGCCGAAGTGCTCGAAGAACAATTCGGTGGTTTCATAAAGCAGTGGGCGTCCCGGCTGTTCGGCGCGGCCACCGATGCAGATGAGATCGCGATCGAGGAGTTTCTGGAGCATGCCATCGCAAGCGACGCCGCGGACAGCTTCGATGGCGGCCTTGGTGATGGGCTGGCGGTAGGCGATGATGGCTAAGGTTTCCATGGCTGGGCCGCTGAAGCGCTCCGGCTTGCGGCCCGGGAAAAGCTGGCGGACGAAGTCGCCATACTCAGGACGGGTGAAGATTTTCCAGCCCTTGGGGCGCTCGGTGAGGATGAAGGCGCGTTGGCTGGCTGCGTAGGCTTGGTTGAGTTCGGCGAGGGTCTGGCCGATGGCATCGGGGGTGGTATCAGCTAGCGCGACCAGCCACGCGGGCAGTGGGTGAGGCTCTTTGCCATCCTCGATTTCACGGAGGCGGACATCCTCTGCCTCCGCGACGCGAGCACGCACCAAACGGGCGAGTTCCTCGGTCGTCAAGGGGGACTGGGAGGCAAACAAGAGTGCTTCGATAATCGCGCTTAGTTGCATGGCGGAGTGGCAGCGTAGGGACATCTGGCGAGGATTTCAAGCCCTCTGGTAAAATCCCGCGAAAGAGTTATTTTTCAAGAACCAAACTTTCTGCTTGCTGGAGGCGAGAAGAGGGGCTAAGCCACCGCGCCCGTTCGATGATTTTGGCGATTACGCACCGTAACCGTGCCAAGGGGAAATACTAACATCCAAACACCCGCGACATGCCCGCGATCCATTCCACCAACCGCACACCCACCGCAAAGAGCTCTAAGCAAGGTTCAACCAAAGACACCAAGCCCTCGGCTCCGGTGAAGGCGACTCCGAAAAAGGCCCACGCCGTGAACAAGACACCGGTCAAGCCAGTCGGGAAAGCTCCGGTGACTTCGAAAGCTGTCGCCAAGAAAGCTATCGCCAAACCCGCTCCCAAGAAGGTGACGCCCGCACCCAAGAAGGTGACGCCGGCTCCCAAGAAGGCGACGCCCGCGCCCAAGAAGGTGACACCCGCACCCAAGAAAGCGACACCGGCACCCAAGAAGGTGACACCCGCACCCAAGAAAGCGACACCGGCACCCAAGAAGGTGACACCCGCCCCGAAGAAGGTGACGCAGGCTCCCAAGAAAGTGACGCCGGCCCCTAAGAAAGTGACGCCGGCTCCCAATAAGGCGAAAGTGGAACCGCCGTCGACCAAGGCGACACCCATAGTGAAAGCGGCCGCGTCGAAGCATCCCAAGACGACGCCAGAGGAGAGCCAGAAAGCCAGCGGGAAGCAGCAGGTCCAACCGAGGCCGGTGACCGCGCCTGCCGCCCCTATCACGTCGCCGCCCGCAGATAAAGTTAGCGCAGCTGTTGTGGAAAAATCCGTCCCGAAGATGGAAACAGCGGAGCCCAAGAAGGACCGTTCACATGAGCCTCCGTCGAAAAAGCCTGCGGTTAGACGCTCCGCTTTGGTGGACTTCCCCGTGCCGCCGCCGCCGGTCAGGCCGCCATTTGTGCCACCGAAACCCCAAGTCGTGCATCGTGAGGAGTCCGCTCCGTCCGGCAGCAATGGCTCTCACAGCATTGCCTTTGTCCAAAAGCAGCGCCAGCGTTTGCTCGATCTCAGGGATGATCTGGTCGATGCGCTATCCGGCATGACCCGCGACACCATCCGCAATGCACCAGAGGGCAGCGAAGCCTCCGGCAGTGGCATGCACCAAGGGGATGCCGGCAGCGATGCTTACGACCGTGACTTTGCCCTATCCGTGCTGGCCAAGGAACAGGATGCACTTTACGAAATCGACCAAGCCCTGCGCCGTATCCAAAAAAACATTTACGGGGTTTGTGAAATGTCCAACCGTAAAATCCCGCAAGCTCGCTTGGAGGCCATTCCGTTTGCCCGATTGACCGTGGAATGTCAGGCCCAATGGGAAAAGGAATATGGCAACCGGCGCTTCCGTCCGTCCAACGAAGTCGGCTTCAGTGGCGGCAATTTGATGGAAGATGAAGATTCTGAAACAGTTTTGCTTGACGACGACGAAGATTAAATTAGTTTCCCCCTCCCGAGTTCTTCCCCACCCATGGCACGCGACATCATCATCCTAGAATGCACTGAGGCTAAGGCCGCAGGCACGCCCACTTCACGCTACGTCACCACGCGTAACAAAAAAAGCCTGCGCACACCGGGCCGCCTTGAAAAGGTGAAGTTCAATCATTTCCTCAAAAAACGCACCCTTCACCGCGAACTTCGCTAACATCCACCATGCCCGAGCCAAAAACCGTTGAACGTCGTATCGCCTTCCGCAAGGCGAACCGCAAAATGCCGAGCCGTCGGCATGACATCCCGGCCGAACAGGTCGTGCACACCAATCCGGAGTTGCTGTGCAAGTTCACCAGCGAGACTGGAAAAATCCTGCCGCGCCGCGTGACCGGAGTTTCCGCCAAGCTGCATCGCCGGATCACCCGTGCGATCAAGCAATCGCGCGCCATCAGTCTGTTGCCCTAACAAGCGGCGGCGTCAGCTTCCTCCGCAAGGAGCCAGTCCGCACCCTCGGGCCGGCTCTTTTTGCTTTCTCGTCGCACCATGCAGGAACTCAAGGACACCCAAAACGAACGCGATGACCGCCGCCTCCCGATTGATCGGGTGGGGGTTAAGGGCTTGCGCTTCCCCGTCGAAGTGCGCGATAAGGGCGGCAGCGTCCAGCGCACCGTCGCCACCGTCTCGCTGGCCGTGGACCTGCCCGAGCATTTCAAGGGCACCCACATGAGCCGCTTCGTCGAAGCACTTCACGCACATGGAGGCTGCCTGGATGTGCACTCAATGCTCGCCCTGCCGCGCGATCTACTCAAGCGTCTGGATGCCGGCAAGGCGCATTTTGAAATTCGCTTCCCGTTTTTTCTATCAAAGCCAGCGCCGGTTTCCGGGATCATCGGGCTGATGGATTACGAGGTGCGGTTTGAAGTGGATGCTACGGTGGACGGCACCACGGATTTTGTGCTCACGGTGATAGTGCCGGTGACCACGCTGTGCCCTTGCTCCAAGGCTATCAGCGACCGCGGTGCCCACAACCAGCGTGGCCTGGTTACCTATGCGGTGCGCTCCAGCAAGCCGATTTGGATCGAAGACCTCATTGCCTTGGTAGAGCGCTCCGCCAGTTGCGAGCTCTACAGCATTCTCAAGCGCACCGATGAGAAAGCGGTCACCGAGCGCGCCTACGACAACCCGGTTTTTGTCGAGGATCTGGTCCGCAACGTGGCATCCCGTTCCAACGCCCACTCGACCATCACTTGGTATCGGGTGGAGGCGGAAAACCACGAGTCCATTCACAATCACAACGCCTACGCGGTGATCGAAAAACCGCTAGCGTGTTAGATAACAATGCTTGGCGGCAAAGAACGCCTTGAAGCGCGTTGCTTCTGCGACTGCCGAGTTCGGGCTGAGTCACCTTATTTCTTGACGGTGATCTGATCCGTCATGGCTGCGGAATCATTAGCGGGAACGGTTTCGAGAAGTTTTTTCACCACCGTGGCCGACCCATGCTCTGCTGAAATCGCCACGCTGATCCACCGGAACTCGTCGCTGCCATCCAGTATTACCTTGAGCATCATCGTTAGTGGAACCGCCAGCAGCATGCCCAGTGGTCCCCACACCCAACCCCAAAACATCACCGAAATCAACACCACCAAGGTCGATATCCCGAAGCGCCGCCCCACCAACAACGGCTCCACCACATTCCCCAGGAAATTGTTAATCAAAAGATAACCGCCTGCCACCACCACCGCCTGCGGCACCCCGAACAAGATCAATGCAAGAATCGTGGGCGGCAGGCCCGCAATGAGCGATCCAATCACCGGGATGTAGTGCAGCGCGTAGGCAAGAATGCCCCACAGGATGAAGAAATCCAACCCGGCTGCCCAACACAACAACCCGGCGAGAAAGCCGGTGATCAGGCTGATGATGGTCTTGATGGCCAGATAGCGCTGGATGTCCCTGGTCGCGCTGAGCATGCGCGCGATGTTAGGCCCGCGCGCCTGACTGATCGCGTCCAGGCGTTGCCCGAACATCTGCGCTTCCAGCAGCATGAAAACCGTTAGAATCAACACCACGAGGAAAGTGCCAAAAAAGCCCACCACCCGTCCCAGCAGGCCGGTGCCCACATCCCAGACCTTTTCAAAGCGGATATTTTGCAAGTTTTCGAGGTTGGTGACCACGGCCTCGTGAATCTTCTTGTCCGCGTCCTGCACGCCCCATGAATCCAAGGTTTTTGCCAGCGAGACGGAGGTGGTTTGCACGCGTGAGGATAGCTCCGAGGCATACTTGGTGTTCCATTTCACCTGCAAGTCATCGACCATCGTCGTGGCTAACAGAATAACCCCGACGATGAAGGCGAAATCCGCTAGCACGGTCAGCAGCGCGGCGACCACCCGCGGGATTTTCTTACGGCGCAGCCAGTTGGTGATCGGGAGACTCACCGTCGCCACGAAAAAGGCCAGCAAGATCGGCAGGAAAAAACCCTGGGCCGCCTTGAGACCCGCCACCACCAGCACCAAGGCCCCTAACAACAGAAGCATGCGTCCCGCGTTCGGACCGGTAATTTTGGTTCTCATTTCCATTCTGCGCTGATTTAACGCCGGTCGGCCAATTATGGCAACAACGGTTTCAACCCTATCCACTGAATGCCCCAGAAAATGATCCATGGCAGCGACAGCAGGCTAGCCGCTGTGGTGGCCAACACCACTTGCACGGCGATGGCCGGGCGCCCGCCGTAGAGCCGCGCCAACATGATGGGAGTCATCGCCGCGGGCATGGCGGCTTGCACCACAAGCACCTGGCGGAGTTCCTCGACCAAGGGCAGGTATTTTGCGGCAGCCAGGATGACCGCCGGAGCCAACGCCAGACGCACCACCAACGAACCGAACATGATTTTGAGAGACGGTTTTTCGGCCTCCGCCAGCCCGACCATGGTGGCACCCGTGATCAGGATAGCCACTGGAAAGGCACCCACACCCAGCAGGCTGATGACCTTGCGCAGCGGGCCGACGACGTGTTGATCCAGACCGCAGGCCACCAGCGACAAGGCAATGAAAACGGCCAGCATCGGGCCGTTGAGCAACTTGCGCCAAGGCACCCCGCGGCCGCCGCTCATGATCATGACCCCGACGGACCAAATGGCGGCTTCCACCCCGATATTGTGGACAAAAAGCATGGCACAGGCGCTGCTGCCCCAGAGGATTTCCAATACCGGGATGGCGGTGAAGCCGAAGTTCTGGCAGCCGGCGGAGATGGTAAAGGTGCGCATGCCGGTGCCGCGTTCCAGCCCGATGACGCGGGCTATGCCCCAAGCGATCAACAACCCGCAGAGGATCAAACCAAAGCCCAGGCCGATACCCCAGAGCACGACCGGGCCACTGCGCAAGACCTCGGCACCGAGGATTTTATCGAGGATGAAACACGGCAACATGACCGCATAAATCAGCCGCATCACCCCGGCATCATGCTCGTGGCGCAAGACCCCGGTCTTGCGCAGCAAGGCACCGGCCGCGATCAACAGGTAGACCGGCAACACCGAAATGATAACTGCACCAGGGGAAATCACCCGCACAGCGTCTGGCCAGGCCAGCTCCCGGGCAAGCACATATTCGTCAGTTGCCGCGCGGAATCACCAGCGTCTTGCCGTCACGGAGCTTGTCACTGGCTAGACCATTGGCTTTCTTGAGCGCGCTCACCGTGGTGCCGTGACTCGCCGCAATGCTCGAAAGCGAGTCGCCGGACTTGACCGTGTGGCGACTGCCCGTGGTGGAGGACTTCCCTTTGGACTTGACCACGCTCGGCTTATCCTTCGACTTGGAGTTGCTCTTGATTTCCGGCTCGGTGTCGGACTTCGGATTGGTGGCTTTCCTTACCACTGTCCGCTCGGCGTTCGTCTTGGTCTTAGTTCGTGTGCCGGACCGCGCGCCGGGGGGCTTGTTGCGGGAACTGGCCACGGCGTGGATAGTTGGGGCGGCCGGGCCTGAGGCGAGGGGGACTGAGTGGTCCGGCGGTTGTTCGTTTCTGGCGATCGTGGGCGGGTCAGCATCGACCTCTTTCGGGTTGTAGGCACGCCACTTGGAGGGATCATTCGCCCACGCCTCGACATAATTTCCGTGACTATCGAAGGGTCCCACATTGGGGACCTGCTTGCCTGGAACCTGGCAACCATTGAGCAAAAAGAGCAGGGCGAGACTGCCCAAACTAAGTGAAACCGGCTTCATGACCGAATTATACCCAGTCAAGACGGTTTTGCAAAACTTTGTTAAACAACACGAAATTTTTTCAACTGCCCTGCGACCGCCGCACCACCGCTGGAATTTTCCCAAATCTCCGGCAAACGGCCAGAGATCCAGCGAACCCCCAAACCCCTCCCCTCCCCGGAAAAATTGCCCGGAAAAATTGCGCTTGCTCTCGTCGCCTCTCATGGTATCAACCTTCAGGCGACTTGAATCGCCATTGATTTCTAACGGGTTTCAAAGCGTCCCCCCGCCTGTTTCCCAAGGCACAAGGGGCATTAGCTCAGTTGGTAGAGCGTCTCGTTCGCAAAGAGTGGGGATAGACTGAAAAATGGCTTACCTACAAGGATTTCGCGTTGCGGGTAACAAAACAGGGTAGCAAATTGATGCGTTTTTTCACCATTAGAAGGGGAAAAACGTAAGGCATTTGCAGCAGACAGTGCAGTGTTTGGCTGTCAAGCGGATGTTTTGCCGAGATTAACACGGTGATGTTAGCCCACCGCGCCTGGTCTGGCCGGTCGATGAAGCGCCGCAGAATAGGATTCCATTCCGCTCTGCAAGTCTGCATTCTATCCGCATGGCCACTCCCTCCCGTCGCTCCGCCCGTCCGCCCGAACCTTTCCTGCCGGACTGGGGTTACTGGCTCATTGGCTCGGTGCTTCTCTGTCTTCTCCTCGGCTTCCTTAAAATCTCCGGTCTCGGCGCAGCCCTCGGCGCAAGCATTGCGGGTCTCAGCGCACCCATCGACCACTTCACGAGCCACCTCGCATCTTTCATCAACGGCATCATCTGGCCCGTCATCCTTCTCATACTCTATTTCCTGCCTTACTACATCTGCGGGAAAAGCAAGCGGTCCACCGCCATCTTTGTTGCCAACCTCGTTTTCGGCTGGACCATCATCGGCTGGTTCATCGTCCTCATCTGGGCTCTCGCTGAACGCGGGTCGTTGGAAAACTCCGCCACCCCCACCACGGAGTAACTGCGGCTTCCAGCCGCAGTCTTACGCCGCCCAACCCTTCGGCAAAACTTCCGCACCTGCAAAAGGGCAGGAGCAAAAAAATAGGCCCATAACTTGATCTTCATAATCAGACTGAGCACGCTTGTTGTTTTTTATTGAATTCATGGTTCTCCCCCTCTCTTTTCGATCCGCTTCGGGGTCTTCTCCGGTTTCGCCACGAGCGGCGCTGTAAGGGTTTCGTAGAGGGCGAAGAGGAATTCCACGCGCTGACGATCACTGGTGAAGGGGTCCTTGCGATAGCATTTTTCCACGGCGCGGTCGAGTTGCTCGTGGGCCTTGGCCAGCTTCGGCGGCATGGAGAGCGGATCGTAGAGATCGGCCAAGGTGGAGGCGGGAAATTGCTGACGGGCTTCCAAGACCGCCTGCGCGGCGGCTTCGACGTTAGCGCGTTGCGCGTCGGTCGCGGTTTCCGGCCAGGGGTAGTTGTTATAGACAATGTCCTTCGTATAACGGAAATCGCTTTTTAACCGTCCGCAAAATTGGCGGACCCAAGCCATGTGCATCGACGAAGCCAGCACGCCGAAGTGATACACGGTAGCTTGTTCAATGAGCTGCACATCGCCAGCGATAGCTGTTTCAGGAACGAAGCCAATAGGGATGTAGGGCCGTCGTTCAGATGATACGCGAGGGATTAAGAGATACGCAGTCGCAGGCTGGGCAATTTGACGAAATAATGTTGGGAACTTCGCGTAATTTCGAGTGGCTTCGGCTTTGCTAGCTAGTCGAAAATCCCTAACTGCTTCGACGCGTTGTTTAACCCGAGGTAATTGATTGATTTCTCCAGGAGAAATTTGTTGCAACCAAAGGCACCATCGGCACTGCCCGTGAATAAAATCTTCGGCGCTATAATACTTACGGATGAATTTCTCAGCCCCCGGCTCAGTCTGAAGAAATGCGTCTTTTTCAATCTCGGTGAATATAAAATTGCCCCCGTCCGTTGCTTTGCTACCCCACCGCATGGGTGGAACGGCGCAAATAGGTGCTGATCTGTTGGGCAGGCATGTGTCCGATCCCTCGACCAAATAGGCGCTAATGTTGCGAACCGCCGATACGGTTGGACTATGTGGGTCCGAATCATAATCATACAAAATCTTCGATTCGATGTCGTAGTTGGCGAAGCCCACGATGATACAATGCACATGAGCCTTGCCGCGCGCCTCACTTTCCCAGGCAAAAGTTCGATGTGCGAAGTGAATTTTCACCCCATAACGACCGAAGAGTTCGGACCATAGAAGTCCCGCTTGCTCGCCCTGACAGATTGAGTTTGTGGAGACGAAGGCCACCTTTACCTCGGTGCCCTTAATGTATTCTGCTGCCTTCAAATGCCAGTTGGCCACAAAATCTATCACTCCTGCTGCTGAGATGTTAGCCATCACCAGTCGCTGGTCTAATTTCTGTGCAGAACTTTGATAGTGATGCCCCACGAACGGTGGATTTCCTAACACATAGCTGCATTGTTCGGGAGCGAGGAGGGTTTTCCAATCCATCTGCAAGGCATTGGCACAGACGATGTGTGGGGACTTTCTGAGGGGGATGCGGCGGTAGAGCTGGCCGAAGGCTTCGGAGAGGGCAATGTTGGACTGGTGGTCGGTGAGCCAGAGGGCGACTTCGGCGATGCGGGTGGGGAACTCCTCGATTTCGATGCCGTGCATTTGGTCCACGTCGATCATGGAAAGACTTTCGACCTCATCGGCAGTCAAGCGTTGCTGGCCGGTGTGGAGTTCCAACAGGATTTCCAGTTCGAGGGCGCGGAGTTCGCGGTAGGTGATGACAAGGAAGTTGCCGCAGCCGCAGGCGGGGTCGAGGAACTTGAGGGAACCGAGCTTGATTTGGAGAGCTTCAAGGCGGGCGGTGCGGCGAGTGGATTTGTCGGCACTGGCGGCGGCGAACTCGGCGCGGAGGGTATCGAGGAAGAGTGAGCGGATGAGCTTGAGAATGTCCTTTTCCGAGGTGTAGTGGGCACCGATTTGGCGGCGCTCGGCGGGGACCATCACCCCTTGGAACAGCGAGCCGAAGACGGCGGGAGAGATGCGTGCCCACTCGAAGGCGCAGGCATCGAGAAGCTGCTGGCGCATCCCGGCGTTGAAGTCGGCAAAGGCGATGCGTTCGGCGAAGAGGGCTCCATTGACGTAGGGGAATGCGGCGAGGTCTTCATCGAGGTTGGCTTGGCGTTCATTCTTGGAGCCGCGAACGGAGCCATCGGGAGTGTTGAGAACCTCAAACAGGCGGGCGAGCTTGGGGCCGGTGTCCGAGCCATCGGCGGCGGTGCGGTTTTCCAGGAAGAGTTTGAAGTCCTGTTGGTTGAAGATGCCGGTGTCGTCGGCAAACAGGCAGAAAAGGAGGCGCACGAGCAGCACACGCAGATCGTGGCCGGCGAATCCGCCCTTTTTGAGCGCGTCGTGGAGGTCGGCCATGATCTGGGCGGCCTCGATGTTGGCTGGGTCTTCCGGGTTGAGCTTATACTGCTTGTAGCCGGGGATGAAGGCGAAGCGGCGGACATGCTTGTGGAGGTCCTTGAGCGGGAAGTCGATGGAGGGAGGTATGCGCTTGAATAGCGGGAGATCGGGGTCTTGCTCTGCTTCCAGATCGTGCAGGGCGATGCGATTGAAGTCCGAGACGATGAGCCAGCGCGGGACTTCTTTGGCCCGCCCGGAATCCATCAGGCCGCGGATGTAATCCATGCCCTGAGCATGGGCCTTGTCGAGATCCTGGCCTGCGGACTTGTGCTCCACAAGGACGCGACCGGGCCAGAAGAGGTCGATGTAGCCCCAATTACCGGAGAGTTTTTTAACAGGTTCCTCGAAGGCGGCGACGGCGCGGCGTTTGATACCGAAGACATCGAAGAAATCATTCCAAAATGTCTGGCGCTCGGATTTCTCAGAGGTGGTGCCTTTCCAATCGCGGGAGAAACCAATGGCGCGGTGTTTAATCTCATTCCAAGAAAGCATGATGGTCAGAAAGGTTCTGACAAACGTCATAGCAGAATCTATCTACCAGCGCCAGCCCGAATGCAGGGCTGTCCCAGGTCAAGCTCAGGTGTCTTTCATGGGGCTCAATTCGAGACGTAATACACGCTGGCAAGGAGAATACTGTTAAATGAGTGCTACACAGGCCGATTTACAGGCAGGTTAGAAGAATCGGGTAGCAAAATCGGGTAACAAATAATCAAAGCCGTGCGGGAGATTGCGCGGAAACTAAGATAAATCAAGGATTCTCAAAAATCCTGCAAGCCCGGAAAAATTGCGCTTGCGCCCTGCTTTCCTCATGGTATCAATGGCCCGGCGGCCAACCCCGCCATTGATTTGCAACGGGTTACAAGTCTCACCCCGCCTTGTTTCCCTCAAAAGGGGCATTAGCTCAGTTGGTAGAGCGTCTCGTTCGCAATGAGAAGGTCAGGAGTTCGAATCTCCTATGCTCCACGCCCCGTAAGTGCGGGAAATCCCCCTTGGTTCCAGGCCGATTCCACGCGCTCCCTCGTTAGGGTCGCTTTCCGCCAGAGTCCGCCACACTCCGCTAAACGAAGAGAAGAGAACGGGCTAAAGCCCGAGACTACTTTGTTTTACTCGAAGGCGAAGTTGGTTTGGGCGGGGTCGGGTTAGAGGGTGGGAGATGTGGGCGGCGGCAGGAGGTTGCGGACATGGAGTAGGTTGTATTCGAGGGCGGCGCGACGGAGCCTGGATTTCATTCTCGACCGCTTCCCCGACTTCGTCGCCAAGGGCAGGAAGGATTTCCGGTAGCTGATGCTAAGGCAGCGTGAATCAATAAACTATGCGAATCAGCTCATTAACTGTGAGAACTTTTGGCAAAATGATGATGAGGTAAAATGATGCAGAGAAAGGAAATCAGGCACCGAATCCCTTGATCTTTTCTTCCATTATTTTATCTTACCAGGGCAGCGAGCTTCTCGATCGCCAATTGTTTGATTTGATCAGCGTTCATAGGACGACGGGGTCTGAAAATTTGAAGGATCGGACAAGAACAAGACTGATTGCCCTAGCAGGGGCAAGGCATCAAATCGCCGTCTTCAAACTGCACCATAACCGCACCGCGGTTTTACCTAGTTAGGCTTTTACTGTTAGCATTTGCCGCTTTTCCCTACTCCCACAAAGGTTTGAAGAGGTGGCCCGAGACGGATTTGAACCGCCGACACGCGAATTTTCAATCTGTTACGCTAAAAACTAAGTCATTGATTTTCAAGTGGTTATTTCTTGGCATTCTTCCATATTCCGTTTATTCTTGACTTTTAGGGGCAATTCGGTATTCTTTGCGGCATGGCAAGACACGCAAAATTCGCATATCGTGAAACCCCTACGGGATGGCAAGTGAACTGCCCCGCAAGCCTATCAATTTCAGGCAAGCGCGAGCGTCATTTCTTCAAAACCCGCGACTTGGCAAAGGCTCATGCAACCGCTTTGCGGGAGAAATCGGAATTGCACGGCAAGGCCGCCGTCGCTATCACCCCGGCCTTGGCCGAGGATGCCACCTTGGCCGAGGCGGTTCTCAAACCGTTGGGCGCATCCCTGCTTACCGCCGCTTGGTTCTTTGCCGCCGCCCGCAAACGGGACGCCCAGAGCAAGCCGCTTGCCGCCGCCGTTGCCGCGTGGCTGGCCTCATGCGAGGGTTTGCGCGACCGCACGTTGTCCTGTTACGGGCAAACCGCCAAGCGACTAACTGCCGAGCTTGGCGACAAGGTGCTTGCCGGTATCACGGCGGATGAGTTGCAAGCCGCCGTTTGTCCGCTTGGTTCCGTTGGTTCATCCGCTGCCGGGCAATACCGAAACGCCCGCGCATTCTGGAAATGGGCCGCAGGCAAGAAATGGTGCGATGCCACGATTTTTGACCAAGTGGAATCGCCACGGGTGAACCGTGACGGGGAAATTGAAATCTTAACGCCCGAGCAAGCCGAAACCCTCTTGCGCATTGCCGAGAACAATTTTCCGCAGGCCGTGCCTAACTACGCCCTGCAATTATTCGCCGGAATCCGTGCCGAGGAAATCACGAAGTTAGAACTTGAACACGTTCGCGCCGATGGAATCGACCTGCCAAGCACCGTCGCCAAGAAACGCCGCCGCCGCCATATCGTGCCAAGCCCGACCTTGGCCGCGTGGTTGGAACGCTTCCCGTTCGCGCCTTGCTCAAATTGGAAACGAGTTGACCGGACGTGCCGACACTTGGCCGGGTGGGACGTGGCACCCGCTCCCGAGTTTTACAAGCCGCCCGCCGTGAAACCCGGCAAGAAACCCCTGCCCCGCCCGGCATGGCCGCAGAATTGTTTGCGGCACTCGCACGCAACTTACGCCATCGCAAGCGGCGTGCCGTTGGCGGATTTGCTTTTCGAGTTTGGGCACGTTGGCGGCGAGGCCGTTCTAAGAACTCACTATGTCGGGCGCTCAAACAAAAAAGACGCGCTGGCATTTTTCGCCATCGTGCCGACACCGGCCAAAGGCCAGAAAGCCAAGAAAATTCAATCTATCAAAATAGCATGAAACCTGAAATCTTTGAAGTGACAAACGGCGGGAAGCGTCACGCGTTCCTTGTCGATTCTGACACCGCCAGCTTGGCACCATACGAGGGAGTCACAAGCAGACACTACCCCGCAGCGATTGAACTTGGCGAGCTGGAAGCCGGACACCTACGGGAATCAATCGACCCGGCAACCGGCGGCAGGACTATTCACGGCCCCCGGTGTTGTCTCTTGGCCGTTGCTGCTTTCAAGAGAAGCACAAACCCTGCAAAGCGCCCTATTGAGTCACGGGGTTTTGACCCGCAGGCCGCCGCCGTGTTGCTGGAACTCGCCGCCGCCTGCAATAACTTGCACTTCACCAATAAAAAGGAACCGTGGGATTTTCACGCCCCCGAGGATGGCTTTGCGCAACCGTGGGACGAACTGAAATTTCTTGCCGCTTGGCGTTGGAGTTACTGGAAGCGCGAACGTCTAACGGGTGCGCAGCGTCACACCGATATGCAAGCGTTAGGATACCCAGGCACCGCCGACGCGTTGCGGCAGATGCTTAAACGCATGGGACTTGTTAGGCCGAAACCTGCCAAGGAATCCGGCCCGACTTGGAGCTTGTGACACGCAGCAAAGCCTAGCCGTCACAAACGGCAAAATACAGGGTGAAACGGTGTTGCCGCTGCTTTGCATAGCGGGAATGCGGGTGCTTGCTTGTGCCAGCCATGAACGCAACCGCACGCACCGCATTACTAGAAACCGCCGCACGCACCGCCACCGAGCAAGCAAGCCCGGTGTTGTTAGTTCCAGCCGCCGCCATCGCACGCACTCTTAGCGTGTCGCCGCGATATGTTCACTTGTTAGGTGAGCAAGGGAAAATTCCAGTGTGCAGGTTTGGAAAAGGATGCGTGAGGTTTTCACCGTCCGCAGTTTTCGCCGCGCTTGGCATTGATGCCGCATAAGCCCGACCCTCTCAAACATGCAAACCGCTTGACCTAACAACTACAACCGAAAATCAAATCATGTCACAATTCAAAACAACCGATAGTTTCAATTCCGCCCTCGCCGCCGAAATGGCCCGCCCGCAGGCATTCCGCGACAAGCTCGCCAGCATCCAATCCGCCGCCGCCGCCAAGCTCCAAGGCTTTGCCGATGCCCCGTTAGACAGCGACATTGCCGAGGTGCTGCAAGCCAAGGGTGAACAACTCGCCGTTTCCGCCACGCTGGAAACATTCGACGCCATCGCCATTGAAAACCGGGCGCGAGTGTTAGGCGATGCCTTTGCCGCCCGGCACGCTGCCGATGGCAAGGCCGCACTCGACGCAGAGCTTGCAATCCGCACAAAGGGACGGCCCGCAAAGATGGCCGCACTTGGCAAGGAATCCGCCAGCATTCAAGAGGCCATGTTCAAGCCCGACCTGCCCGAGGCCGAGCTTGTCGAACTCGAAACCCGCCGTGCGTTTCTGGTAGGAACCGCCGACAGCCTCGACAGCTTTCTAACCGGTGCGCGGAATGACATAGCCCGTTTTTCTAACGTGCCATCCGCTGAAACTTGGCGCGATGCGGTGCGCTCCGTGGGGCAAGTTGATTTTTCCGTCTGATTTGGTTGTGCAATCACCGCAGGCAAGCAGCGGTTTTTCGTTGGGCGGACCCCTCCCGCCTCACTTGCCAG
>JBAXOF010000046.1:0-20305 GCA_037133375.1 Verrucomicrobiota bacterium
CGAAGCATGGGGCGATGTGGAAGCCACTGGATGTTGTGATTCTTTTCTGCCGAACAGTTTTATTGAGCCACCGGTGGTGTATCTCCTGTTACAACCACCGGTGGTGTAACTGGGAAATATACCACCCGGAAGAGTGCATCTCTGCGAGGTCCGTTCATGACTGGGTTTTAGCCCGCCGTGGAGGTCCTACCAAGCATTATTTGCGGAAATGTTGGAAATATTTGATCCTGGGGGCGGACTTCAGGGCATGTCCATCGGGCTCATGGCTGCTGTACCAGGCCGTTTCAGGATGGGGAGGTAAATCATGGTGGTTTCCACGCTGGCGTGACCCAGCAGGGTCTGGACGGTGCGGATGTCGGTGCCGCTTTGCAGCAGATGGGTTGCGAACGAGTTCCTCAGACAGTGGGAAGTGACGTGTCTGGCGATGTTGGCCTTGTTGACTGCGTTCTTGAACTGACGCTGCATGGAGAATTCATTGAGGTGATGGCGGGCAACCCGTCCGGTCCGGGGATGTGGGCATGAACTGGCGGCGGCAAAGACGTATTGCCACTCCCATTCCTGGGATGCCTTCGGCCACTTGCGCAGCAGACCTTCCGGCATGTGGACCTCACCCGCGCCGCCGGCAAGGTCCCGGAGGTGCTTTTCGCGGGCTTTGGCGAGGTGTGCCTGGAGGTGTTCCACCAGCGCCACAGGCAGCGGTACGGCCCGGTGCCTGCCGCCCTGGTCGTCATGGATGGTGATGGTGAACTGGTCTAAATCGAAATCCTTCACGCGCAGCCTGAGGCATTCCATGAGCCTGAGACCGCCGCCGTACATCAATTGGGCGACGAGTTTCCACGGGTCTTCAAGGTGGGCGAGGATGGCGGCAACTTCCCGGCGCGAGAGCACCACAGGCGGGTGGCGTTGGGTATGGCCATGGTTTGGCGTCTTAATGGTGAAATCCGCCACCCCGAATACCTTCCTGGTTAGGAAGGCCATGGCGTTGAGTGCCTGCTTCTGGGTTGCAGGGCCGACGTTGAGTTCAAGCGCCAGATGGTTGAGGTAGGCGGTCATTCCGGCGGGACCGGCGTCACGCGGGGTGCGTTTGAGTTCAGCCAGGCAGAAACGGGTGTAGCGGATGTTCCAGTGCACGTAGGCTTTTTCAGTAGGATAGGCCAGCCCGGCGATACGAATGGCACGGCGCATGGCATCGGTGATGCGGGCGACTTCAGCTTCAGTCTCAGGCAGGGTGCTGGGAGGATCTGCCGGGGGCGCAGGAGGTGCGGAGTGAGCTTGGGTGGACTCACGGTCAGGTGCGCGGTGGTCGGCTTCCAACGACCATGCCTGGTCGGCATGCCCCTGCCAGTCGTAGGTATCGGTCCAAGGCAGGGCCAGAATCTCATGGGCGAAGATGTACACGGCATCCACGGCTTGGCGGAATTGCCAGTCCTGAAGTTGTTCTGATCGACCAAGGGCGTGTAAGAAGGTGGTGGTGGCGTCTGCGGAACGATAACCACGGATCTTGGTCCAAGCCTCTGTCCATTGGATGTAATAGTCGCGGGCAGCAGGTTTGACGGACAGTGCGACCAGGCGCTGGAGGAAGAGCTGGCGGACCAGCAAGGCTGGCTGACCGCCCGACGGGAAGTCTGGTGGGTGGGTCACGGACATACAGTCGGTGTTCGTGCGAACATTTCAAGGGCAGATTCATTATTTTCGGTATTTTCGATCTCCCGGGTTTGGCAAATTGGACAATGCCGGTGGTGGTCCCGCAAGAAGTCGTCCACCCTCAAAATGAGACGCGCATGGAGTATTCGTCCATGACGGGAGGGGTGATCACGTCTGCGCCTTCCACCAGCTAAAAGCAATCCACTGCCCGCCCGCCCCCGGATGGAGACGGACAGGTGTGGGTCAACGTCAATTCAGGGTCACGGCTCTGCGTGGTCAATGGTCGATGCCGCAACACAGGCATGCGTCAGCGCCCAGGCGCGAAGGCATGCAAGTTGCTCATCCATCGAGCACCCTACAGGACGCAACCGCAATACCGCATCAATCAGGTGCCCCTCATCTGGGAGCCTGCCGCATTCACGGTGGGCGTGTTCAAACGCAGCATGAATCTCGCCAGCAGTGAACATCGGCGATATCTGCGCCAGCTTCACCGAATCATTTTCATGGTGCCCGGTGTAGGCTGCTGCCAGCAATTCGCCCCACAAGGCGCTACGTTGTCTTGTGCCGGGCAGATCGAGGTGCCAGGCGGATTCCACCACATCGGCCCGTGTGAAGCCGGCAGGCAGCTTCTGCGGGGTATCCGTGGTAAAGACCACGAATGCAGGCTGGGTGGTGTTATCAAGCAACCAGCGATGCATTCCGGCATGCACTTCCCCGGGTTGGTCCGCCCACAGCACACACGGGGTTTTGTGTTGGGTCAGCAGTGTGGTAATTTCAGCAAGTGCCGGTCGGTCACATGCAGGATCGAGCCGGAACAGCGGACGCTGCAAGACCCTGGCAATGGCTTTCACCGAGTTGCCCTTGCCGGTGCCTGGAAGTCCGCACAGCAGTGTGGCCTTGGGTTTAGGAATGGATGGATCGGCCAGCCACGCAGGCAGCCGGTTGATCCATGATTGAAGCCGGTCGTAACAAACCGGCACATTGTTGGTGCCCGGATCGACCGGGTGTAGGTATGGATGTTTCATGATGTTGTCGGGTGTGGAGTTTTTTGAATGCAAGCAGGCCGCCACGGATGTCGGGTCCATGGCGGCCAGGTGATGCGGTTGGGTTGGGTGGTTATTGGATGGGTCTCAGGCTGCCTTGGCTGGTGCCTTGGCTTGCTTGACGTCAACTTCAGGTGCGTCTTCAGGGACACAGCGTTGTGGCATGAGCACGCAGAAGTTGCCGGAGGGACTGGATGCCATACCGGGGCTCATCCCGTCGATGAGGCGCAGGGTTGGACCAATGGTTAGGGCGTCTGCCAGATACCCCGGCGCAAACGCAATCACCAGTGGTTGGCCCGTGATGCTGACGGGCACATGAATGAGTGCGTCAGTGGTATCGGAATCCCGGAGTGTCAACGTGAGGTGGCCAGGTTTGTCCCAGGTCAGACGCACGGAGTTGCGCTTGCCATCCAGCGAACGCAGCCACGAGATGAGGGCCGCCTTGTGGGCGTCCGGTATGGTGGCCTCTGCCACAAACTCGCGGGGTATCACTTGCTTATAGTTAGGGTAATTCCCTTCGATGGTCCTGGCAATAAGCGTGTGCGGTCCCGAGCGGATCTGAACATGGGCATTGGTGGTGCCTGCGTCGGGTTGTTGGATTGCAGCATCACGCCCGGTGAAGTCCGGGAAGCCAAGCACATGCACGGCGGCGTTGGGCAGGATGAATTCCAGCCTGGTAACACGTGCGGGTGCCACTGCCAGACGCCGGCCATCGGTGGCGATGAGTGTGCCGCCATTGTCCGGTGAGAAGAACACACCGTTGAGGACATAGCGGGTGGCATCGGTGGAAGCACAGCCCGCTACCGTCTGGATGGCGGCGAATGTTTCCTTGGGCACGGTGGTGATGTGGCCTTGGATGCTTGGACGTTCCGGGAAGCCGGATGCGGGTTCGGGTTGATAGACGGTTTCCACCGGCATCTTGCCACAGATGACCGTGAGCTTGAGCACGGGCTTGTTTGGATCGGACGAGCACTCGAATTGCATGGTGCTGCCCTTGTCGCCCCTGGCTGCGGCTGCAAGGGCTGCGGCAGGGATTAGGAAGCGCACGATGTCGGGTGCCTGGATGATGGCCGGGAGTCTGGTTTCGAGCCAGTTGTCGAGATCGGTGACAGCCAGGGTGAGTCCGGCTGCGTCGATGGTGGCAAGCACATGGGTGCAAACCGGCAACTTGAGCCGACCGAAGTGAATCCGGGTGAGGAGCTTGCGGGCGGTTTGAATGGCGGATACTGGAATGGTGAGTTTCATGTTAGGTTATAGGTTGATGGTTGCATGGGATCATCCCCATGGTGTCAGCTCGCCGGTGGCGGAGCGGAACTCATAGGTGTTGGTGACGAGGCTGCGGTAGCCGATGGTGCCGCCTACCTGGGTTTCGGTGGTGCCGTCCTGGCGAGGCACCCAATAGATTTCAACGCGGCCTTCACAGCCTTCCTCGTCAGCCCAGCCGGGGTGGCGGACTTCGAGCAGGGACAGGAGCGCGCCATTGAGCAATTTGCCGATAGGCATCTTGTCGCCGTTGGCTGCGGGAAGTGAGACTTCCAGCAGGCACTCGGTTTCGTGGGATTCCAGAGGACGGTCATAGGGGCCGAAGATCTCGGTCCCGGTGATCTGCCCGCTGCCGGCACAACCATCAAAGGTCACATCGGCACGCATGGCAGGCGGGATGTCGAGGCAGGCCAGTTTGGGATTGCGCAGTACGGTGCCCACAGCCGACAAGGCGGCAAGGGCGATGATTTCAGCCGGGTCAAGCCGGTGGTGTTTCTTGGTATGGGTGGTTGGAGTCATCAGGTTGTTCATGGGTGGTGGTTTGTTAGGTGTTTGGTTGGTTTATGGATATGGGTCAGGATTTCAGAAATGAGATGTCCTTGCTGCGGAAGAGCGACTTGGCCTCGGCTTCGGTGAGCCCGATGAACTCGGACGCCCTGAACGAGACTTCGTCTGGGTAGAATGTGAACAGGCTCTTGGAGGAACCGTCCTCAAAGGTCGCGATGACCTCCGGCATGGGGTCAAACATGCCGTGGGGCATTGGCCGGGGCATCGGAGTGATGATGGCGGATGAGATTTTCATGGGGTGGGAGTTAGAGGTTAATTGTTAAAGGTTATTGGGGGTTGTCGTTTCGGATTTCATGCTTGGGATTTGGTGCTTCAAAAATGGGTGGGCCGCCATGGATTCCCCAGGTGGGGAAAATTCTCCATGGCGGCCCGTATTACCCCGGTCACGCTGGGCGTGTCGTGCGACCGGGCTAGCCTCTAGCAGGGCCTTGCCTAAAGGGCTGTTCGTTGGTTGTGCTGATAGGCTCAAGCGGCAGCCTCGACGGTGCTCTTGTATTTGAGCTGGTCGGTGGTGCATTCACTGGCCGGGATGTCACAGCGTTTGCCAACATAGACCGGTTGGTAAATGCAGCCGCTTTCCCTGAAGGTGTATAGGTATTTCACATCTATCACCTCATACGGAGCAGGGATCTCATGGTTGGGTGGAATGGTGACGTTGCCGGCGGAGACCAGGTTGTCGTCGTTGTCGCGGAGTCCCAGCGAAACGCTGCGCTTGGTATTGTGGCCGGTGACGATGAATGACGCGCTCTCGACGAACTTGTATTTTAACTGCGCGCCACCTGATGCTGGACGGCCCGGACTGAAGGGCGCATCGACGTTCTTGAAGACAACGCCCTCGCGGTTGTTTTGACGACAGGTCTCGAACATCTGCCGTTTGGTGGCTGGATCGAGATAGGTCCTCACCGTGCGCAGGGCGGGGCTGGCGTGGTCTAGCAACTTCAACAAGCTGACAGCCCGGTCCAGATAGCGGCGATGGCGCAGGTCGCTGCCTTTCACTTCCAGCAGGTCGAAGGCATATAGGGTTTCACCAACAGCCTCGCCGTCGATCAGGACATCGAACGGGAGTTCTTCCACAGCATTGTGGATGGGTTCAGGCAGGG
The DNA here is from genome assembly GCA_037133375.1 of Verrucomicrobiota bacterium. Lineage (GTDB taxonomy): Bacteria > Verrucomicrobiota > Verrucomicrobiia > Verrucomicrobiales > Akkermansiaceae > Luteolibacter. The sequence continues at coordinate 5,618 of JBAXOF010000046.1, forward strand.
GCACAACGAGTCCCCGGCGGTTTATGCCGGTGATTACAGCACCCTGCTTGCGGACCAGCAGGCGACGACCGTCGTGCTTTTCCTGGAGGCAGTAGTGAATGTCGTCAAACAGTCGGTCCAGCTCACTGCTGTCAACCGGATTGAGGAGTTGGCAGCGTATGCCACTATCCCGGCCATCACTGCCGGATTGTTGATAGGGAGTATGGGATGAATCGTTCGCGTGGTAGCCCTTGGCGAGCTTCGAGGCGATGAGCTTGTCAAAGACCTTGGTGGCGTCTGCAAGTGACACCGGGGCCTCGGTCTTGGTGCCGACGTTCAGGGTGCTGCCGCGTCGACCGTATGCAAATGTGACGATAAAGCCGTCGTCCTTGGGTTCGATGGCGGCGTGATATTCCTTGTCGGATGGTCCCTCGCGGAAATAGAGGGACGTGGATTGGATGGTGTTGGGGATGGTGGTGGATTTCATGTTGGGTTGGTGGCTGTTAGCCATTGTATTGTTTTTCGATTGGTATGTGCATGCATGCTGGAGTTGCCCTGACCGGATTGCTCAGGTCAGGGCTCCCAAAACCGCCGGGACGGTTCCAAACGGACCACGGGTACAGCCAATGGCCACCCCTTCGGTGCGTTCGGACATTGGTGCCGTGGGTCGGCAACCGTCCCGGCAGTGTGGTTCAGTTCGCCACGCTGCTGATGTGCCGGGTGTTGCGTGGCGTGGTTGAGGTGTGGCTGGCGGCTTCTCGGGCACGTCCCTTGGCCCAATGGCGCAGGGATGCAATCTGGCCGTCCATGAGCTTGGCCAGCGGTACGGTTCGGGTCACGGCCTCCAGGATGTCCCTGGCCTTGGGTTCCCGACCTTCTGCGTATGCTTCGTGCAGGGCGTCAATGAATACGGATTCGATTTCAGCGCCGGTGAATTGATCACATGCGCGGGACAACACCACCGTATCAAAGTCGGTGGGCTTGCGGTGGAAGCGTTTGATGACGATGTCCCAGATTTGTGCGCGCTCCGTAACATCAGGCAGATCGACAAAGAACATTTCATCGAACCTTCCTTTGCGCAGGAACTCGGGAGGGAGTTTGGACACATCATTGGCGGTCGCCACCACGAACACCGGCTTTTCCTTTTCCTGCATCCAGCTCAGGAATGAGCCGAACACGCGGGAGGAGGTGCCGCCATCGGTGCTGCCGCTGGACTTGCTGCCCGAGAAACCCTTTTCGATTTCATCTATCCACAACACACATGGCGCGATGGCCTCGGCAGTCTGGATGACCGAGCGCAGGTTGAGATCAGCGCGCTGCGGCGCTCTTGCAGCAAGTCGATGGCACGTTGGGCTTCGGCGGTGAGGGACCTTGTTTCTTCTTCGACGGACTCAATCAGCAGCATGATCTCTTGTTGCTCCTCTATTGGAGGGACGGGCAGCGGAACATCTTTGAAGGCTTCAAAGCGAAACCGGGGTGCACGCTCCCTAACCGACGGACAAATCACGAACACGAAGTTTCGTTGCGCCATCAGCCGCAATATCATCGCAAAGTAGCGGTTGTCGATTCCAGGGCGCGCCGGAGTCAACACAGAATATTCTGGCGTGCACTTGCCGGTTGATTCGGAAACCCCTATGGCACCAGCAAATGCATCCATCCCGTGTATAACAAGATCGCCAACCCTAACCCTTTGGTAACCCACCTCAAGCACGGCAAAAGTAAATCCCTCCGTTCTTCGGTTCGCTCGCAATGTTACTTGACCGTCTCGAAACGCAGTCACAACACCATCCTCAATCCCCGGTGGGATTTCCAGTTTTTGGTACAAGAACCTACCCCTTTCGACATCCCAATGTTCCGGCACCTCCCCTAACCATTCAATCCCGGAGTGCTTCATGCGGGCGTTAGGATTGAGCCCCTTGGTGACTGCGTGGGAGATAACGGCCTGGCGCTTTTCCTTCAGCAGATCCATCAACCGCCGCTGCTCCGCCACCAACTCATCAATCTTCGCCGTCTCGGCGTCAAGGAAGGCGGCGATGCGGGTCTGCTCAGAGACGGGTGGCAATGTGATCGAAATCCCGGCCATTTCCGATGCGTTGATTGCCGGATAGCTCACTCCTGTGGATCGTGAAATGACAGCGTCCACGAAGTAGTTGGTTTGCAGAGAAAACTTACCGAAATGATGAACCATGCCCAATCCGGGACGAATGACGGCAAAGCCCGTGGATACAATCATGTTTGATGGCGGATCAATGACGGGCGCAATTGCTTTCAAGTAGGTGCGGACTGTCGAGGCAATCACGTCACCATCTCGGACCTTGCGGCGGGCTCGTGATGGAGCGTTTCCAAATAGCATTGTTTCCGTTCGCTCAATTCCGCCTGAAAAGGACACGCTACCTATATCAACGTATTCTATCTCCTCATCAGCACCAAATGTTTCAGACAACACCTCGTCGTTGAATGATGCCACCACTTTCAGTGGTTTCACCTCCCAATGCTCCGGCACCTCACCCAGCCACTCCACGCCGCTGGGTTTGTATTTCGGATAGCGGGGGAAGCTCATTTCGTCAGCCCTCCGATCATGGTTAGAATCCGGTCGGTGCAGGCTTTCAGCTCGGCGTCAATTTCACCCAGCGGGCGAGGTGGCTGGAAAACATAGAAGTGGCGGTTGAAGGGGATCTCATAGCCAACCTTGGTTTTCTCGTGGTCGATCCATGCATCGGGCGCATGGGGCAGCACCTCGCGCTTGAAGTAGGTGTTGATGTCCTCGCTGAGCGGCACGTTCTCGGTATCACGCAGGGAGGAATCCGGCATGGGTTTGCCTTTGCCCTTGCCCTTGGTGGCCATGACCACCTTGCCCTTGGCGTCCCGCTCCGGGCGCTCAACGGTGATGGTGCGGTAGCCGAAGTCGGTGTTCTTGAAAATGCGGCTGATGGGAACACCATGGCGGGTGGAGGTTTTGAATTTGCCAAACAGGCGGGTGATGTCCTCGATGTGGTCCGGGCTGAGTTCCTTGCGCTTGCTGCCCAGGCTCTTGCGCATCTTCTGCCAGAAGCTGCTGGCGTCTATCAACTGGAGCTTGCCCTTGCGGGCGGCGGGTTTGCGGTTGCTGACAATCCAGACGTAGGTGCTGATGCCGGTGTTGTAAAACATGTCGGTGGGCAGACCGATGATGGCCTCCACCAAATCATTCTCCAACACGTAGCGGCGGATCTCACTCTCACCTGAGCCCGCGCCACCGGTGAACAACGGTGATATCCGCAATTCTCATGGGTGAATAGGTTGGTGGTGGTGAAACCGACAAAATCACACCCCGCCGGTTCCGTGGCAGTAGCTGCACTTGAAGTTGCCCTTCCAACCGGTCCCATTGCACATCATGCACTTGGTGACGGCGTAGGCGGAACCCGCCATGACGGCGGCGGTGATAGCGGCGATTACGAGCTTTCTCATGTTGTTGGTTTCTATTGGGGGTTGGTGTCCGAATTACCAGGCGGGTGCCCGGTGATCCATTTCACCACGCGTTGAATGTAACGCTTACGGAACATACCAAGCCGGAAATGCGCGTTAGGGTCAAGGCCGAATTACGGAATTCTACCAAGAATTTTCATGCCCAGCCAAAACCTAATCGGAGATCGCGTGCGCAAACTGCGGGAGGCCCGCAGCCTGACACAGGACCAGCTTGCCGGGGCCTGCCAGCGTCTGGGTTGGGATGTGTCGCGTGTGACCGTGACCAAGATCGAGACCGGGGTGCGTTCGGTCAATGACGGCGAGATCATCCTGCTGGCCGCCGCGCTCAAGTCCACGCCCGGAGACATGCTTAATCCCATCAAGGTCACCAAGGCCGTCGCCGTGGTCCGGCAGGGGCTTGCTGAGAGGTGAGGGCGGTTTGTGCCCGTATTGCCCGTATTGTCCTTATACGCCCCTGGCTACCATCCTCGCCGCCTCAAGGGCACCCACCGCGTAATCACGATGCCTCATGGAGCAAGTGATTGGCGTGGATCACACCTTGGACAAATTGCCGTTTTTCATCTGGAGTCTCAAATTCTTGTAGTTCTTTGTAATAGGCCACGGCGAACCTGGATGCTGTCTCTTCTTCAACTGGAGTTGACTCACGGGTATGGAGCCACGCCGGCATTTCTGCCACGTCTGGTGCCACCAACCACAGCGCCAAACGTAGCGTGTCTTCGGAGATAGCCTGCCCATCGGTGGTGATCCTCCTATGACGGGCTTTCTCAAGCGCTGCCATGACGTCTGCCTCCCTGAAGCGGATCACCTTGCCTTGGTGGACAGCCGCCGGAATTATCGAGTCATAGAACCAGTTGAGGACGCAACGCCCGGAAATGTTCAGCTTTTCAGCCATCTGATCGGCAGACAGAAGTGGAGAATCTCCGGAATTTGGCCTGTGGCTTGTCGTTTGAGGACTCATCGGTGTGGCTGGTTAATACGCCCGAAGAGGTGCGGTTTACAGCAAAAAACCGGAAGACCAACGCCGGGTCCAGTGCATTTGCAGGGGCATTTGGCCGTCTGATAGAGGCGATATACGGGCACAACCTCCAAATTTGGTTAGGCCTCACACAGTTGTAACCCTTTGATAATGAACTGGTAGCAGAGGGCGGATTTGAACCGCCGACCAAAGGCTTATGAGTCCTCTGCTCTACCACTGAGCTACTCTGCCAAGTTCTGCTGAAGCGGCAAGCCGCACAGGCGAAGGGTTGGAGTAGCGCCTGCGGGCTGGCTTGTCCACCGCAAATTTGCAAATTCCGGCGAGACTGGAGTTTCTGGCAGCGGCGGGATATTTGAGAGGATTTTACTTTTCCGGGGGCCGTGGTGCAGGCAGTATGGGGCGTGACTTTGGACAAACCCATTCTGGTGAGCAACGATCCCTGGCTGGAACCCTATCAGGGGGACATCGAGCGGCGCAGCGCGCGCTTCCATGATGCCATGGCCGCGATCGGAGCAGAACCCAAGGCCCTTGCGGCCTATGCCAGCGGCCACAAGATCATGGGCATCCATTGCAATGCGATGGCCGGCCACTGGAGCATCCGCGAGTGGGCGCCGGCGGCGCGCGCGGTATCCCTCATCGGGGATTGCAATGGCTGGAACCGGGAATGCCACCCGCTCACCCCGGCAGGCAACGGGATTTGGCAACTGCAAGTGCCAGCGGCGGTGCTCGACCACGGGCAACGGGTAAAACTCCATGTGGTGGGTGCCGACGGGTCGCGCCGGGACCGCATCCCGGCCTGCATCCGGCGGGCGGTGCAAGACCCACATAGCCAGGATTTTTCGGGACAAATTTGGCACCCGCCGCACCCCTACAAATGGCGGCACACGTTTGATCCGGGCAGTGTTGTTAGCCCGCTGATCTATGAGGCGCACGTAGGCATGGCCGGCGAGGAGCCGCGGGTCCATAGCTACCGCGAATTTGCGGAGCACATCCTGCCGCGCATTGCCCGCGCCGGCTACAACACCGTGCAACTCATGGCTGTGCAGGAACATCCGTATTACGGGTCATTCGGCTATCATGTCTCGTCGTTCTTCGCGCCGTGCTCACGCTTTGGCACGCCGGAGGATTTGAAATACCTCGTCGATACCGCCCATGGTCTGGGTCTGGCGGTGTTGTTGGATGTGGTCCACTCGCATGCGGTGAAAAACCTGGCCGAGGGGCTCAATAATTTTGATGGCTCGGGCAACCAGTATTTCCACGCCGGCCCCCGCGGCGACCATCCGGCATGGGATTCCAAATGCTTCGACTACGGCCGCGCGGAAGTGCGCCAATTTCTCTTGTCCAACCTGCGCTACTGGCTCGAGGAGTTCCGCTTCGATGGCTTCCGTTTTGATGGGGTCACCTCGATGCTCTATCATTCGCATGGCAACAAGGCGTTTGGGAGTTATGCCGAATACTTCGGTGCGGATGCCGCTGAGGATGCCATTCTCTATCTGCAACTGGCGACCCACCTGGTGACCTCTATCAAACCTGGCGCGTTGATCATTGCCGAAGATATGTCCGGCATGCCGGGTCTGTGCCGGCCGCACGCGGAAGGCGGCATCGGCTTCACCCACCGCCTGGGCATGGGCATCCCGGATTATTGGATCAAGCTGCTCAAGCACAGCCGCGACGAGGATTGGAATCTGGGCGATCTCTGGGGCATGCTGGCTAACCGCCGCCATGGCGAGGCCACCATCGCCTATGCGGAAAGCCACGACCAGGCATTGGTCGGCGACAAAACCCTCGCCTTCTGGCTGATGGACAAGGACATGTATTGGCACATGGGCAAGGATGATCCGCATCCGGTCATCGAGCGCGGCATCGCATTGCACAAGCTCATCCGGCTGGCCACCTTAGTGCTTGGCGGCGAGGGCTGGCTCAACTTCATGGGCAATGAATTCGGCCATCCGGAGTGGCTGGATTTCCCGCGCGAAGGCAATGGCTGGTCCTATCACTATTGCCGCCGCCAATGGTCACTGGTGGATGAGCCCGATCTCAAATACGCGTGGCTGGCCGCGTTTGACCGCAGCCTCATGACCTTGGCCCGCGATCACCACCTCCTCGCCGCACCACCGGCACGCTTGTTAGCCATCGACGCCGGCCAAAAAATCCTGGTGGCGGAACGGGCGAATCTGGTGGTGGTGCTGAATTTTTCCACCAGCCAATCGGCATTCGGCCACCCGCTGGAAGTTGCCGGCAAGGAGGTCCGCACGCTGGTGTTAGACACGGACGCGGTGGCCTTTGGCGGCCACGGCCGGATCGATCCGGCGTGTGCTTATCCGGTCACGGACGACGGCATCATGCAGGTCTACGCGCCGTCGCGCACTGGGTTGGTCTTTGGCAAAAAACCCCTTTGATACGCGAGTGAAAGCATACTTCCTCAAACGCCTGCTGCTGATTGTGCCAACCTTGTTTGGCATCACGCTGCTGGTCTTCACCATCACCCGCTTCGTGCCAGGCGGCCCCGGCGATCAAATGCTGCAACAGGCGGCACGCGGCGCGGACCACGGCGGTAAACACGCGGCATCCTCCCAGACCCAGGGCGGCATGAGCGAAGAACAACTCGAGGAGGTGGAAGAACAATTCGGCCTCGATAAGCCCGTCCTAACAGGATACGCGCAGTGGCTGGGCATCCTCCCCAAGGAAACCCATATCTCCAAGGGCGAGTTCGGCGGCGCTGACGACGACACCATCGGCGGCGGCATCGATCCGGACAACACCGCCGTCATCGTGCTGCGCGGCGACGGGCGGAGGGTCCATGTGAAACGCCAGGGCGAGCAGGTGGTCGCGGCCGTCTTCGCGGAATCCGGGCAACCATGGTCCGGGCAACCCATCACCCGCAACGGCTGGAAAATCCGCTACGAAGCGGCGGCAGAGCGTCAAGCCAGATACCGCCACCGCAATTCTAACAGCAACGAGGCACCATCCTATGCGCCGCGGGTGGTGGCCTATCAAACCCGCTATGCCGGGTTGCTACAAGGCGACCTCGGCCGCTCCACATCCTATAACGAGCCGGTGGGGCAGATGATTCTGGCCCGCATGCCCATTGCGGTGTATTTCGGCCTGCTCACCGCGATTCTAACTTATGCGGTGTGCCTGCCGCTGGGGGTGCTCAAGGCCTTGAAACACCGGACCCTTATCGACAGCGCGAGTTCAGTGCTAATTTTCCTTGGCTATTCCATTCCCGGGTTTGCGTTAGGTGCGATCCTGCTGGTGCATCTCGGGGCGCGGATGCACCTATTGCCGTTGTTCGGGCTGACCAGCCCGGACTTCGACCAACTCGCCACCTGGGGCAAGCTCAAGGATTTGGCGCAGCACACGGTGCTGCCGCTCACGTGCTATGCGATTGGCTCGTTTGCGATGCTGACGATGCTAACCAAGAACAACCTGATGGACAATCTGGCCGCCGACTATGTGCGCACGGCGGTGGCCAAGGGGGTGAGTTTCAGACGTGCGGTGTTCGGCCACGCCTTTCGCAACTCAATGATCCCGGTGGCAACCAGCCTCGGCAGTTTATTGGAGATTTTCATCGGTGGCTCGCTGTTGGTGGAGACTGTGTTTGACATCCAGGGGTTCGGGCTGTTGCAGTATCAGGCGTTGCTCGCCCGCGACGTGCCGGTCATCATGGGCACGCTGGTTATCGAGGCGTTTTTAATGTTGTTAGGACACGTGGTTTCAGACATCATCGTGGCGATGGTGGACCCGCGGATCAAATTTGAATAAGCATGCGCAGCATCGGACTATTTCTAACGGCGCTCGGCGCACTGGCCGCCACCGGCGAAGCGCTGGGGCTGGCCGTGCCGACGGCGCGCTGGTTTTTTGCGACCAGCCGCGATGTGCCATGGCTCAATTGGCAGTGGCACGACGGGTTGGTGTTCCCGTGGTTTGGCTGGCTCAGCGCCACGCTGCTGGTGGTGGCGGGTCTGTTGCTGGTGGTGCGCTCGTGGGTGGGTGGGCCGCGCAATCCGGTGACCGAGCAACGCCTCGTCAGGTTTCGCGCGATCCATCGCGGCTATGTCTCGCTGCTCATCCTCATATTGCTCGGCGGCCTCGCGGCACTCGATCAAGTCGTCGTGGGTAAACGCGCGCTGGCTGTCAAATACGACGGCAAGTGGTGTTTCCCGGCATTCCTGCCCACGGATTTGAAAAACGCGGACTTCGGCATTACCGGCGAATTAGCCAATGCGCCGGCCGACTACCGTGAGCTGCAGCGCAGCTTTGACAAGAGCGGCCGCGGCCGGGTGTTTTTGCCGCCCATCCCCTATGACCCGACAGGCGACACGCTGCCGACACGGTCGCGTCCACTCGTCCAGCGGCAGGGAATCTACTACGAATCCGGCGCGTCCTCGCCGTATTCCGGGATGGTGGCGAAATACCATGACGTTCACCGAGCCGCCATTCACCTGCGTTATGCCATGCGCAACGGCGTGCGCTCCGGCCCCTGCGACGGCTATGATGCCGCTGGTGCCCCGGTGTATAGCGGTGATTACAAGCAGAATGCGCTGGTTGGTGACCGTTTCAGCGGCACCGGCAGCAAGGACGCGTTTCTGGCGCTGCCAACCAGCGACCTGCGCGCGGTGAAATTCCACCCCGCGCCACCCATGCCCATGGAAGGCAACTGGCTGGGCACCACCACCCAAGGCTACGATGTGCTTGCCTATCTTTACGGCGGCCTGCAAGTCAACTTCAAGGCGGCCCTCATCTATCTGCCCTTCATCTATCTCATCGGCATTTCCATCGGGATGATGATGGGGTTTTTCGGCGGGTGGTTCGACCTCATCGTCCAGCGTCTGATAGAGATTTTCTCCAACATGCCATTTTTGTTTGTGGTGATTATTTTCTCGAGCATGGTGCCGGAGCGCTACAAAGGGTTGCCGGTGATCCTGACCATCCTGATTTTATTCGGCTGGATGGGCATGACTTTTTTGATGCGCACCGCCGCCTTCCGCGACCGCGAGCGGGATTACATAGCCGCCGCGCGGGTGCTGGGTGCCAGCACGCCGCGCATCCTGTTTTTTCACCTCCTGCCTAACACGGTTGCCATTCTTGTCACGCTGGTGCCGTTCACCATGTCCGGACTCATCTTTGCGCTGACCTCACTCGATTACCTCGGCTTCGGCTTGCCGCCCGAATATGCCACCTGGGGACGCCTGCTCAATGACGGCCTCGCCAATCTCTCCGCGCCGTGGTTGGTCACCTCCACCTTCCTGGTGCTGGTCGGGTTGTTAGTGCTGATCACCTTTGTCGGCGAAGCCGTCCGCGAAGCCATCGACCCGAAGCAATTCACCTACTACCGCTGATGCGCCGCCCCCTCGCCATCCCCCTGCTTGCCGGCATGCTGCTGCTGGCGTTTGGAGCGTGCCGCCATGAGGCGCAGTCGACCAGTCGCAAGCTGGAGTTTGAGGGCTTTGTCCCGACTTACAACCGCTACATCCATGAGTGGTTGCTCAAACAACAGGCCGCCACCCAACAGGAAGCCACGGCCATCCAGGAGCAACTCAGCTCAGCCAAGGGCGAGGCCAAGGCCAGCTTGGAGGCGCGGGCGGCAGGCGTCCGCCGCGATGGCGAAAAATGGAGCTATCGCCTCGGTCTGGGCGACTATCTGAAACGCGGCGGGATCGCCGAGGTCCCCGCCAACCTGGTGTGGCAAAGTGGCATGGAGCAACCGGACATCGGCGACCCGCGCGCCAAAAAAGGTGGCACGCTGCGCCGCTTCATTCTCACATTTCCCTCGACCATCAGCCCGTTTGGCAACAACTCTAACAACGAGTTCCGCAGCGAAATGTATGACTATATCGACATCCCGCTGGTGGGCGTCCACCCGGCCACCATGGGCTTGATTCCCGGGTTGGCCATGGAATGGGCACTCTCCGCGGATGGCCGCACCACCTACTTCCGACTCAACCCCCAGGCCACCTACTCGGATGGCGTGGCGGTCACCGCGCGGGATTTCCTGGTGGCGGTCTATCTGCGCGTCTCCGACAATATCTTCAATCCCTACGGCAAACAATTTTTCCGCGAGGAGATCGCACAAATCGCCATGTATGATGAGCGCACGCTGTCCATCTCGCTGCCGGAGACCAAAATCAACGCGCCGATGATTGCCGGCAGCCTGACGCCCTCGCCGGGGCATTTTTACGCGGATTACGGGCCGGACTACAACGAGCGATATCAATGGCGGTTTCCACCGACCACCGGTGCCTATGAAGTGCTGCCCAAAGACATCCTGAAAGGTGTCTCCATCACCGAGACCCGCGTCAAAAACTGGTGGGCCAAGGACTTGAAATACTACCGCTATCGTTTCAATCCTGACAAACTGGTGCACACGGTCGTGCGCGACGAATCCAAGGCCTTTGAGTTATTCCGGGCCGGCGAGCTTGACACATTCTATATGAGCCGTCCAGAGTTATGGTATGAGAAATCCGAGATCGGGCCCGTATACAACGGCTGGATCGAGCGGACTTGTTTTTACAACCGTTACCCCAAAATCCCCCGTGGTCTCTATCTGAACGTCCACAAGCCACCGCTCGACAACCGCGACGTGCGCATCGGCATTCACTTCGCGCTCAACTGGCAGAAAGTGATCGACGTGATGTTCCGCGGCGACTACCAACGCCTCAATGCGTTCAACGAGGGCTATGCGATTTACAGCGACCCTTCGATCAAGGCCCGTCCCTACTCGATCAACGCCGCCCGCGCCGCGTTCCGCGCCGCGGGCTATACCACCGAGGGCCAGGATGGCATCCTAACCAAAGCGGACGGAACCAGGCTGTCCACCGCTATTTCCTATCCGAAAATGCCGCGCTATGACCGGATGTTCGCCATCCTCCGCGAGGACGCCAAGGCCTGCGGCTTGGACCTGCGCCTCGACGGACTGGAGGCCACCGTGGCGTATAAGAAGGACATGCTCAAACAATATGACATGACTTTCGGCAGTTGGGCGATCACGCCCCCCGTGCCGGATTTCTATCAATTTCTTCATTCGGTCAACGCCCTTGACGCCAAGGGCAACCCCAAGCCCCAGACGAACAATTTGTTTGTGTGGGGACGGGCGGACACCGACCGGCTGTGTGAGGCCGTGCGCACCGGACGCACGGCGGAGGAAGTCCGCGCCGCCGCCTGGCAACTCCAACATATCATTCATGACGAGGGGGTTTTCGTGCCAGGCTACAGTGTGGATTTCATCCGCATCGGGTCGTGGCGCTGGGTGCGCTGGCCGGATTGTGACACCACCCGCTTCAGCCCGCCGGTGGTGCTCGACCCTCACGAAGTGTTTGTGCTGTGGCTCGATGAGGACATGCGACAGGAAACCCTCGCCGCCCGCAACAACGGCAAGTCGTTCGGCGAAGCCACCAAGGTCGTGGATGCCTACCGCACCCCGCCGCCCGACCCGCAACCGCAACCCGTCCAATCTAACAAGCAATGACCGTTGACGACGACAACCTCCTGGAGGTGGACAAACTTATCACCTCGTTTGAAACCGACGCTGGCATGTTGCGAGCGGTGGATCAGGTGTCCTTCACGGTGCCGCGCGGCAAGACGGTGGGCATTGTGGGAGAATCCGGTTGCGGCAAGAGCGTGACCGCCATGTCCATCGTGCGTCTGCTGCCGCAACCGGCCGGCCGCATCCTTGGTGGACAAATCCGGTTCCAAGGCCGTGATCTGCTCCGCGCCACGGATGCGGAGATGCGGGAAATCCGCGGCGGTGACATCGGCGTGATTTTCCAGGAACCCATGGCCGCGCTCAACCCGGTCCATCGCATCGGGCGCCAAGTGGCCGAGGTGTTCCGGGTGCATAAGACAATCTCGAAGCGTGACGCCTGGGACGCCGCCACCGAGATGTTGCAGCGGGTGCGCATTCCGGCTCCGGAAAAGCGCATGATGGATTATCCGCACCATCTATCCGGCGGCATGCGCCAGCGCATCGTCATTGCGCTGGCTCTGGCGTGCAAGCCGTCGCTGGTGATCGCCGACGAACCGACCACCGCGCTGGACGTGACGGTGCAAGCGCAAATCCTCGATCTGATGCAACGCCTGCAGGCGGAAATCGGCATGTCCATCATTCTTATAACGCATGATCTGGGCGTGATCGCGGAGACGTGTGATGAAGTGGTGGTGATGTATGCCGGACGGGTGGTGGAACGCGCCAGCGCCGCGGTTTTGTTTGATCAGCCGCGCCATGCTTATACCCGTGGTCTGTTAGAGTCAATCCCCACCTTGGCCACGCCTTCCAAGTCGATCCTCAAGACCATTCCCGGCATGGTCGCGGCACTGGCCAATCACGTCCATGGCTGCCGCTTCTGCCAGCGCATGGGCCGCAGCGCGGGTGCCAGCAACGAGCGGCCGGAATTGGAACAAGTCGCCCCCGGCCACTGGGTGGAGAATTGCCCGCTGTGCAGCGGGGAGCGTTGAACATCCAACATTGAATATCCAACATTGAACACTCATCCTCCACCTCCGCTTCTGGACGTGCGCGACCTGCGCGTCCATTTCCCCGTGCGCGGCGGGATGCTCCAGCGCCGTGCCGGATTCGTTAGAGCGGTCGATGGCGTCACGCTCCACATCCAACCGGGTGAAACCCTCGGCTTGGTCGGTGAATCCGGCTGCGGCAAGTCCACGCTGGGCAAAGCCATCGCCCGCTTGCTCAAGCCGACGTCCGGCAGCATCCAGTTTGAGGCCACCGACGTCACCAGCCTGAGCCAGCGTGCGCTGCGGCCGTTGCGGCGGAATTTTCAGATGATTTTTCAAGATCCAGCGGAGTCGCTCGATCCGCGCATGAGTGTGCGGGCAATCATCGAGGAACCCTTCATCATCCACCACATCGGCGACCGTCATCACCGCCGCAACCGGGTGGACGTTTTGCTAGACAGGGTCGGGCTGCCGGCCTCCGCCGGCGAGCGCTATGCCTTCGAGTTTTCCGGTGGCCAGCGGCAACGCATCGGGATTGCCCGGGCCTTGGCCCTCAAGCCCAAGCTCATTATCTGCGACGAACCGGTCTCCGCGCTGGATGTTTCCGTGCAATCCCAAATCCTCAACCTGCTGGTGGAGCTGCAACGCGATTTCGGTTTATCCTATCTGTTCATCGCGCACGATCTATCGGTGGTAAAGCACGTCAGCGACCGGGTCGCCGTGATGTATCTCGGCAAGATCGTGGAACTCGCCACGGCGGAAACCATCTACCGCGACCCGCGCCACGCCTACACCAAGGCGCTGCTTTCCGCCATCCCATCCCCCGACCCGAAGGTGAGCCGCGCGAAGGTATTGTTAGAAGGCGACGTGCCATCGCCGCTCGAGCCACCGCCGGGCAGCGCCTTCGGCCACCGCATGCGCCACCCGCGCTACAACGAATCCATCGGGGTGGATCTGAGTCTCGGCGAGGTGGCACCCGGCCACTGGGTGGCCGCCGACCCGTGCTGCATTTCTAACGATGACCTGGCGGCGCTGCGGGCTCAGACCACCTTGCAAGAGACAAGGTGACCGTAAGGTGTTAGAGGGAAATGAAGCGTCTTCCGGGTGCGGGGTTGAATGAAACGACAGGACAAGATAACCACGGATGAAGAGGATTACACGGACTTCGGCGTGAGCTCAGTCGAAGTCCGTGAAATCCTGTAATCCGTGGTTGTCTTTGGCTATCGTTCCCAACGCTTGTCGCGGTGCCTGTGGCTTCACCTCGTTAGGTGCTAAGTAAACGTATTGGGCATGATGCCCGGACCACCGGCGGGTGATTGCGTTAGATTCCAGGCCGCTCAGCGCAGCACCTTCAGCTTGTGGATGCCGAAGACGGCGTCATTGCCAAGTTCCTCCTCGATGCGGAGGAGTTGGTTGTATTTGGCAATTCTATCAGAGCGGCTCATGGAGCCGGTTTTGATTTGGCCGCAATTGGTGGCGACGGCGATATCGGCGATGGTGGCGTCCTCGGTTTCACCGGAGCGATGGCTGAGCACGGAGGTGTAGGCATTTTCCTTGGCCATTTCCACGGCATCGAAGGTTTCGGTGAGGGAGCCGATCTGGTTGACCTTGACGAGGATCGAGTTGGCCACGCCCAGGGAAATGCCCTTGGCCAAAAACTCGGTGTTGGTGACAAACAGGTCGTCACCCACGATCTGGGTGGTCTTGCCGAGCTTGTCGGTTAGAATCTTCCACCCGTCCCAATCATTTTCGGCGCAGCCGTCTTCGATGGAGATGATCGGATAGTTCTTCTGCAACTCGGCGTAATAGGCGACGAG
>JBAXOF010000047.1:0-20037 GCA_037133375.1 Verrucomicrobiota bacterium
GCCGTGGTGACCGGCTGCCCGCCCCGGGTGAGCGCCTCGTTGATATGATCCCGCAGCCCTTCCATGATCTCGTTTTGAACGGATTCCTCCTTGTCGCTCAGATTGGCCCGAACGGCTTGCAGGTGCTTGTCGATCCTTGTTTTGACATCAGTGGGTATGTTCATTGTCCGGGTCCTTTCTTGGTGTGGATTTGAGTTGGGAAATCGCGAGTTCTATCTTTTTTAGGTGATGGTTCATCTCGGCAAGCCGCACCTTGCCCATTGCCGTGAGCGAAAAATAGCGCCGCATCGGCCCCTGGCCCGACGGCTCGTCCCGCACTTTGAGAAACTTCTCCTGCCGCAGCCGCGCCAGAATCGGATAGACCGTGGATTCCGACACCGCGAACTCCGCGATCCGGCCCAGCGCCGCCACAATCTCATAACCGTAGCTCTCACCCCGGGACAGCACCGTGAGTACGCAATACTCCAGCAGTCCTTTTCTGTGTTGAGTGATCCAAGCGTCGATCATCGGCTACTCCGCGTTACAGAGTAGCGTCGCACGATTGTGCCGGGTTAGTCAAATCCTATGGTCCAAAATCCGCGAAAATTTCCGGCGTTGCCAACCCCATGGCGATTTTGCCAATGAGGAGCGGGGCTAAGGCCCCGTGCCTCCCTCTATCAACCCTTGTTTGGCGCGCAAGTCGTTGATTTGGGGGTCGTAGATATTGAACTCGATGCGGTTGAAGGCGGTGAGCTTGAAGGTGGCGGTGCCAAATGTCTGACTGTGCCCGGTGATGCCATCCTGGGTCATGGCATCGAAACAAAAGACAATGGACGAGCCGTCGCCAAACCATGCGCGCACATCGCCATTGCGGCGGATGGGTTCTTCGAGCGGGGCGGGTTTGAGAACGATGTTGCGAACCCTGGCGACCGGCAACTTCACCTCGGCAAAGGGAGTTTTGATAGAGATGACGCCATCCATGATGGAGGTCACCTCCCCGGCGATTGAATCCCCATTGCGCAGTTTCATGCGGCCATCGGCGGCAGGTTTGGGTTTGGGTTCGGGCAGGGTGGGTTCCTGGTTGCCCCTGCCCATCTGGAAGCGGCGGAAACCCATGCCCATGCCAAGCATGGCCGCATTCTCATCGGCGAACTCTTCGAGGACGCCGTCCCATGAGGTCACCTTGATGGCGGAAATGCGCAACGCTTCGCTGCCCTGCGGGACACCTTGCGGGACAAACTGGATGCATTTGCCAAATTTGGCCTTAGCCACGCCCGGATCCTTCCACAGCAAAGCAAAACGTCCGTTGACGTATAAACACACATTGCCAGAAATTCGGCTGGCCCGCACTTCCAGCCGGACCTTGTCGTTATCCTTGAATTCAGGGATGTTAGCCCCATCACTGCCCTGCATGCCGGCATTCTGTCTGCGGATGCCGGCATACGACCCCTGGCAACTAATCTGATAGCCAGTGGCGGGATTTTCCGCAGCGGCGTCATCGGCGAAGAAATTGAAATTGAGCGCGAGCCCCCCCCGCCATGCGACGTCGAAGCCGATGCTACACTCGTCGGGCAGTCCCACATCCCTGCCAAGGCCAACGCCCAGGTTGCCACTCGCCCGCAGGACGCCGTGTTCATAGGTCCACGCTGCGGTCTTGGCTGATTGCACCCAGCCGTCGAGCCCGGTGGGCCCGCTGAAAACCAAGGCCGGCCGCGGGTCGATAACCACTTCTTTAACCATCACGCGATGGAAGCTCAGGCGGCCGGCATACCAGGTGTCCAGGATGATGTTGTCATCGGTGACGGCCGCGACCTGGCCGCGCACGCAATCCCCGTTCATCAGCGTGAGGGTGGCCTCATGTGACGCATTGAACTCGGGCAGCGTGGCCGGCAGTAACACCTCCAAAATGTTCTTGAGCCAAAACGGCGTCGGTTTCACAAGGAGGGGGGACTTCCACACCAACTGTTCGGCAGTGAGGCCGCCAAGGGTGCCGGACAGTTGATCCATCGCCTTGTTAGCGAAGCGGATGATGGGCAGTGGCTCCGCGCCAACCGCGCCGGCCAGCGTGCAAATAACCACACTAAGCGAAAGTGGGAAGTTCATGGTTCTTTGGCCTCCTTGGATTTTGGGCTCACGCGCTCAAAGGCGGCAACGCCATCGCGCCGGAGCGTCAATCTGCCTAACAACGGATGGGTGGCCTCGACCTGCTCCGCCGAGAACGCGCAGGAGGAGACATGCAGCGCGCCACCGCCGCGCAGGTGGAGAATGAAGGGGGGGTTAGTGGCCTCTGCGACGGGGGGGGGGTGGCCGGCAAGAAACACGGTGGAAATCTCGGCTTCTGGCACTTCGAGAGCTTCCTCTTGGAAGGCACTCTTGAAACCATAGAGCATCCCGTCCGGCCCCTTCTTGGTCGCCATAAAGCGGCCGCTGAAGCGCTCGCCCTTGATCCCTATCAAGGCATCCTTGGTTGCATCGCCGCGCGCCTCGCTGCGGCGGCGCTCACCCTTGAGATTCCAGTCTAACACCTCGAGCTTGCTGATTTGGACTTTCGACATCTCGCCAACCATGCTTTCAAAACCGATGCCCCCGGCCGCTGGTGGCTTGGCTACGGGATCCTTGAACGAGCCTTCCGGTTCGTCATTGAGAAAGAGTTGCAGCGTTCTGCTAGGGCGATCGACGCGGATTTCAATGGTCAGGCGCTTGCCGGGATATTGTTGGGGCAGGCGATTGAGCGTGGTGATGGTGGTGTAGCGCCGGCCACTGGACGACTCGCGTTTGAGTTCAATACCGGCGGCATTGAACTGCAGGTAATAGCGATCCGGCGGGAGTTCAGTGTTGCCGGGGTCCGCCGCAAAGTAGCAGCGCAGGTTTGGATTGATATCCCAACTCAGGTTGAAACGCACGACAAACTGCGGTGGCACTTCCAAATCGCGGCTGATCCGGCCGCTGCCTCGCACCTGCAACGCGCCATTGTCAAAGGTCCAGTGCTCGGCGGTTGTCGGCTCACGGAGCCAGCCATTGAGTCCGTCTGGCCCGGCATAAATCACTCTCGACTGGTGGATGCCCAGTTGCAATGAATAGACCAAGTTGCGGGGAATGACGACGCGCCCCGCGGCACTTGAAACCAGCGTCAGGTTGTTGTCATCGATGGCCTCGATGGCGCCCGGCAGCACATCCTCGTTAGTGAGAGTGACACAGTTGGTGGCGGCGGTCTGTCCGGTCGGCGCGCTGAAAACGGCTTTTCTAACACCCTCACCGCTGACCGCAATGACTTCCGGCGAGAGCGGGGTTTCAAGCAGCACCGAGCCGTTTTCGCTGATGGCGCGGACGTTGCCTGACAGGCGTTGGGTGCCCTCAAGGAAGACCTCGTCGGCCACCAGGGCCTGCGGCATGCCACCGGCCAGGATGGCCAGCGCGCCCAGGACGGCTCCATTTATGTTAGAGTTGCGGATCCCAGGCATCGAGAAAGTTGTTAGATGGTTGAAAATCGAGGATGGTGGCGGATTCCAGCTTGAGGTTAATTGTGCCGGCATAGGGAGTGAGGAGTTTGAGAGAAGAGGCATCGCCGGCGATGGGCTTGCCGGTGACATTGCCGAGCGGGTCGAGGCAGACGATGATGTGATCGGCCCCAAAGTCCTCGGATTTGGCCAGGGTGTTGCTGGCGAAGCGCAACTCGGCGATGTCGGCGAGCGGGAAATTGAAGTCACCGAATTTTCCGTGCAAGCTGACCTTACCGTTCTGGAAGCCGGTGACTTTACCGGAGAAGCGGTCGGTGCCATTGGTGAGCAAGACGATATCCTGATCCTCCACCTGCATGCTGCGGGCGGAATCCGTCATGCCGTTCCACTCGGCGATGAGCACATCAGAAATCCGCAGTGGGGCATTCTCCATCTGGGTGAGGAAGCCGATGCCGCCGCCCTTGCCGGCATAGTTGCCATTGTCAGCCACTCCCGGCTCAGACCACTGCATGGCGAACTCGCCATCGACGTAGAGCAAGATCGTGCCCTTGAGTCGGTCACAGCGGAGTTCAAAAGTGGCGGCACCGGATTCGGTCAAGCGGATGGTGGGATTGTTCACCTGGAGGCGATCGACGGTGGGGTTGCCCTTGTCATCGAAGCCGCAGCGGAGCATGACCGCGTAACCCGAGTTAATCTGCAGGACATAGCTGTTGCCGAACAACTGCGGGAACGCGGAGGTGTCGCCGGGGCCAAGACGATTCATCATCAGGCGCTTCTGCGCCATATCCCTGGCATTCTTCTTCGCGTCGGCAGCACCGGCAGCAGGCTTCGGCGGACGGACAAAATCCGCGTGAAAGGCCAGGCCTAACATGAGGCGATTGCGCCAGGCCAGCCTGAACCTAAGGATCGAGCGATCCGTCATGCCGCTCTTGCGGACGAGCGCGGTGGATGCCGGCTTATGGTTCCAATACCAAGCCGCACCGGAAAAATCCCAACGCGGAATGGCGGCATTTTGAGCCTCCTTTGGCTTGGCCTCCTCGTCGCCCTCTGCGGCTTGCTCCGGCAGGGCTTGCTCATCCTCCGCAACCGGCTGGGCGGCGGCGGCTTGGTCATCAGCCGCGACCGGTGGCGCATCCAGGATGCCATCCGGAAAGTTTGGATGAGTCATGAGCCAACCGTCCTCGGAATACGGGCCGTGATAGAGCACCCGCCCGCCAAGCGGCATGGGTGCCACCATGCCGACCCGGTTGCGCGCGATGTGCACCACTCCGGCAAAGGGCGTTTCCACGGTGACCGTATCGTCATCCAGTGCGACGAGGGTTCCGGGAAGGCGGTCGCCATTGATCAACGCCACATGTGCCAGCGTGCCGCTGGATTTTTCCGGCCGCCCGGCATGCAGAATGATTTTCTGGATCTGGGTGGATTTGAATTCGCCGGGTGCCGTTAGGTCCGGGCGTAGCCAAACTGCCACCATGCCCTCCTTGATGCCTTGGAAGGATCCGTGCAGTTGGTCACCATTGACAAAGCGCAGCAAGTCTTGGCGTGGTTCGGGCGCCGCGTCAGCCAGCATCCACAGGAGGCTGACTAACAATGAGATGGCTAGGCAACGCTTCATTTTTCGTAAATGGGCAGATAGCGGTAATTGAGGGCCAACGAGAGCAAAGCGCCGGCGGTATTGAAGGAGGCGCCCTGATTGCCGGGAAACGCCCCCTCGCGGTTTTGGATGGTGCCGAGGTAGCGGATGTTGCGCGCGTTCCACTCACGCCAGGTCTCCTCATCCGCATGGAACAGCGCTTGGGACATGTAATACTCGTAGTAGTAGGGATAGTATTTCTCCCGATAATCGAGGTTCTTTTTCAGATACTCCAGGCTCGCCTTGTACCCCTTGGCGTCCTTCTCCTTGGCCAGCGAATAACACAGCAAACCAATCGCCGTCAACGTCGGCTTGCCGCCGGACTTGGACGTGTAGCCATAGGACCCGTCGGAACCGCGACACGACGCCAAAAAGCCGAGCCCTTTCTTAATCGCTTCATCGGGCACCGGCATGCCGGCATTGCGCGCGGCAAACAGCGTGACCATGTTGCAACCCGTCACCGTGGTGTCCGCATCCTTGGACTGCGGGCTGTAGCGCCAGGCATTCTGGCTGTTGCGTTTCTGCGCACTGAGAATGAGTTCCACCGCCTTTTTCAGGGCCGGTGCGATCTTCGGATTGTCGATCACACCATAGGACTCAGCCAGCGCCTTGGTGGCGAAGGCGTGGTTATACATGCTTGATCCGATGTAGCCGTTAGACGCATCCTGCTGGGTCAGGATATAATCAATCCCGCGGCGCATGACCTTGGCATAAGGACCATTGTTAGGATCCTCGCCATGGGCCAGAAACGCCGCCACACACAGGCCAACTGCGGCCGGTTCCGCGCCGGTGCTATCATTCCATGAGCCTTGTTCATTTTGGGACTTGGCCAGGTATTGCAGCCCCTTCTCATAGATGGATTCCGCCTGCGGCGGCACGGTGTCGTCTTGGCGGCGGGTGATATCCTGACCCACGGCCACTGCTGCCGAGACCAGAACTAAAAATGTGATATAGCTGCGCATAACTCCAACAACGAATAACTGATAACTGATGACTTCCGGCGAAGCCGGCATTACTTGACTTTTTTCTCCACGCCGCGGTTGTAGGCATCCAAGGCTGAGCGAAATTCCTCGGGCAGGGCACGGCCGGCGGTGCCGGCGGCCTTGGGGATGCGGCGGGTCTCGCTTTTGCCGTCGCCAGCGCCCCCGGTGGCTTCATTGGCGGCATCGGAGCCACCGCTCACGCCGCCGCCGCCCTTGTCACTGGGTTTTTGGCCTTTTTGGGGTTTGTCGCCCTCCTTGGCATCGTCGCCCTGCATCATTTTTTCGGTCATATCGAGCATGGCGCCGCCGGCCTTGCCACTGCCTTGTTGTTTCTGGCGCTCCTTGGCGGCTTCAAAGATTTTCTCGATCACCTCGGTTTGTGCGGCCAGGGTGCGACCGCCGGTATCAAACTCTGCGAGCCAATCGGTGGCCTCGTCCATGATACCTTCCACTTCCTTAAACAGCTTGATGACCATCGGAATGGTTTGCTCAATGACGAGTTGTTGCACATCGGCGGCGAGTTCGTCCTGCTCGTTGGCCACCTTGGCCGAGCCCAGATGGTGCTTGGCAAGCAGAGTCTCCGGCGCGGCAGCCCCGTCCGGCTTGGGTTCTTCGCCAAATCCAGCGGCGACCAAAGCCAGTGAAACCGCAACCCATGTTAGAAAGTGTTTTGTCATGAGTTGGGGGCGGGCTGGGTGGTGCGGCGGAATTGTTCGAGGGCGCGGGTGCGGGCACGCAGGTCCTGTTGCTGCTGGATCATTTTCATGACGCGCAACATGAACTCGAAGTCCTCATCCTCGGGGCTGGACGCGCCGCCGTCGCCGCCGCCGCCCGCCGGGTCATTTTTCATTTCGCCTTCGAGTTTTTTGGCCCACTCGCTGAGTTTGGCGGACCACTGCTTGGCGCCCTCGGTGGCTAGGTAAGAGTGATTGTCACGCAGGCGGCCGCGTAGGTCATCAAGGCCCATATCAATCTTGGATTCGCGCATTGCATCAAAGATTTGCTTGAACGCGTCTTTTTCCGTGCGGGCGAAATAGTGTCCCAAGTCCTCTTGAATCCAGCGCACATCCGCAGCGGTGTCCGCCTGCTGGCGGTTGGCTTCCTTGAGGCGGCGGGCATCCTTGGGGTCGATATCGCTGGCCCTGACACCCAGCAGACCGGCAAAGCCCTCAATCAACGAACTCGCTACAGCGTCCTCCTCGGTGGCAGCCTTTTTCAAGCGATTGACGAAAGTGCCGGCCTCCATGCGGCGGTTGGCATCATTGGCCTTGTCGATGGCTGCCTTCATTTTTTCGACCACCTTGGTCTGCTCGTCCTTGGCTTTGTCCACATCCTTGGAGGCCTTTTCCGGGGTGTTGGACTGCTCCTGGGCCTCGGCCAACTTTTCCTGCACCTTGGGCATGTCTGCGGAGGAGAGTTCCTGCATGGACTTGAGGGACTCGGCGATTTTTTTGAGAGTTTCCTTGTCGATGTCGCCATTGCGGCTGGCATCCTTCATGAGTTGCTCGGTGCGCCGGGTGAGTTCCTCCATGCGGCGGGTGTTTTCCTCCTCTAACTGTTCCTGGGCGGCGAGTCGCTTGCGCTTGTCCTCGGTCTGCAGTTCTTCACCCTTGAGGTCATCGAGGCGTTGGGTTTCATCCAATTGGTTGCCCTCGCGGCGGGCCAAGTCTTCCAACTCGGTGATGCCACGGTCAAACTGGCTTTTCAACAATTGGGCGTGCTCATCCCGCGTCAGCACATAGATCACCACAGGCTCGGAATAAACCCGGCCACGCCCGGGAAAATAATCCTGCGCAAACCCGCGGAGCGTGATTTTTTGTGGCGCGATGCCAAAAGCCTTGGGCGAAAACGCGGCCTTGCGGCCAATCCGCTGCTGCTGGGACGCCCCCTCCACGAGCGTTATTTCACCCTTGGCCGGCACCTCCCCAGTCGGCTTGGTGAATTCACCCGACCACTCGATGCCAGCACGCTGGATGCCAAAATCATCCTCAGCTAACACTTCAAAATCGAGGGTTTCCTCGGGCAACATCACCTTCTGTCGCTCAATGCCCTGGAGATAACAGTTAGGAGCGGCGTCAGCCAGCGCATCCACTCGCAAGCGGAAGCCGGACTCACCCGCCAGCCCGTCGTTAGCGATCCAAGCGAAGGGGATCTCAAACGCAACCTTGCCGACTTCAAAATCCGGCGTGCACGAATCACAATCGTGATGCGTCAGCACACCCTGCAATGGCGTGTAGGCGGCAGTCGCCGCCGGGGCCTGCTGCGGACTGGCAGCGGTCCCCGCGCCCTCGGCGGAAAGCAAGGCCTGGGTCGGACCATAGGTGGCGCTGGCCAAGGCGCGGTCGGTGGTGAGCTTGATGTGCATACGACTGCCTTCCACGACGCTGAGCACGCCGTTGCTCAGATCGATGGCATGTTCGGGAATGTGCAGATAGGCGGGCGGGTTGACGATGGCGACCACCGCTTTAACGGAGGGCCGCGGGATCGGCTTGACGGTTAGCCTGTGCACGGCATCCCCGATATGAAACACCACTTGGCCCGGATCCTGCTGACCGGGAAAACAAAATTGATAGGTATGGCCGTCGAGGTTAGCCCTAACCGGCGCTTGCAAGCCATAGCGTCCGGTGGCGCTTGCCGGGTGTTGCTCGGAATCTTTGGACAGCCGCAAGGATATCTCAAAGGCCTCGCCATAGGGCACGGCCAGATAGGTCAGCGGTTGGTCCAGACGGGTGAAGGTGTAGCGCTCGGTGTTGGAAAGCGGCATGAGCCAGCGCTTGAAGGCATTGACGCCGGCACGCGGCGTGAGCGTCAGCACCGCGGCGACGCCTCCCGCCAACACCAATAACGCCAAGGCCCACCGCCGATGGCGGGGTGGCGGTAGCGCTCCGTCGAGTTTGCGGTGCCCGGCCTCGGCCGCCACCACTTCCATGGCGGCCGCCCGCAAGCGGGGCGAGAGCGAATCGACACTCTCTTGTTGGTCTTGGAGTTCGATGACGCCGAGCAGGCGATCGCCCAGACCGGGGAAGCGGCGGGCAATCAGGCGCGCTAACTGCGCCTCGCGCCGGTGCCGCCACACCCAGCGGTGCAACCAATAGGGCGCAAACACGGCAAACAACGAGGTGCCGCCAATGAGAATAGCCAAGCGCACCATCGCCGGTGTCAGCCAAATCCGATCCAACCCGTAAACTAACAAAAATGATACCAGCAAGCCAGCCACGCCCGCAGCTCCGGCCTCGAAGATTTTGACCCGCCACAGGTGACGCCGGAACGCCTCGAGTTGCCGGCGCAGCGACTCGGGAATGGCAACCGTGGCAGCGGGTGGGGTGTTAGATAGGGACATGGGAACTGGGCGGCACGCAACTTCAGGCGCTTGGCGGAATGTTCCAAAAAAACCTGCGGCTTTCCAGAAGATTCCGCCGCAGGGAGTATCGCCGGTTTTAGCGCCACCGCCAACCGCGTTTGCTTGATTCGGCCGGAATCCGCCGATTATTGCCCATCCCCATACGATTTTCGCCTTTCCCGCACGATTTTCCAAGGTTAGCGTCCGCCCGCAATGAGTGACTGTGGCACAAACCAACCCGAGGATGCCTCCCTGCACCGGGAGAAAAAACCGCCCTGGATCAAGGTGAAATTGCCCAGCGACCCGACCTTCTGGTCCACCAAATCGTTAGTCACCGACCTCAAGCTGGTCACCGTCTGCGAGGAAGCCCACTGCCCGAACCGCTGGGAATGTTGGAGCCATGGCACCGCCACCTTCATGATCGGCGGTGAGAAATGCACCCGCGCCTGCGGCTTTTGCGCGATCAAAACCGCCAAGCCCGACCCACTCGAAGCCGATGAACCGCAGCGCGTGGCGGAAGCCACCCGCCGCATGCAGTTGAGCCACGTCGTGATCACGGCCGTGGCCCGCGATGACCTGCGCGACGGGGGCGCCGGCCATTTCCAACAAACCATCCGGGCGGTGCGTGAAGTGAACCCTAACACCATCATCGAGGTCCTGGTCCCGGACTTCAATGACCGCGATTGGGCGCTGGCCTTGGTGATGGAGGCCCGCCCGCATATTTTTAACCACAACCTCGAAACCGTCGCGCGCCTCACACCCTTGGTCCGCTCCCGCGCCCAATACCAACGCAGCCTAACAGTTCTAAAAAAGGCCAAGGCCATGGTCAATGGCAAGGTCGCCACCAAAAGCGGCCTCATGCTCGGCCTGGGCGAACAGGCCCATGAAATCCTGCGCGCCATGGACGACCTGCGTGCCCACGACGTCACCGTGCTCACCCTCGGCCAATACCTCCGGCCCTCGCCCAAGCACTTGCCGGTCAGCGAATACGTCGAACCAGCGATCTTCGATGAACTCAAGGCCATCGCGCTCGCCAAAGGTTTCCGGCACGTCGCCAGCGGGCCGCTGGTGCGCAGTTCCTATCACGCCGCCAACTTCCGCCCCGAACTCGATGTGCTCGAAGCCATCCCACCCTATGATGACAGATCCCTATATCCCATCACCGCTCCCCCCCGCACCTGATGCCGCACCCATCCCCGCCGACTGGCATGAGTGGCTGGTTGCGCAAGGTTCGCGCTTGCTGTTGTTTGCCCGCCAGCAAACCCGCTCGCACGAAGATGCCCAAGACATCTTGCAAGACGCCTTGGTCAAACTCGCGGAAAAACTTCGCAGTGGCGAATTTGTGGGCGGCCAGGAATCCTGGATGCCCTATTTATATAGCACGCTGCGCCGCCTCGCCATCGACCTGAGCCGCCGCGACGACCGCCGCCGCCGCCGCGAAGACAGCGTCACCGAAGATTTTGAAGCCGACCAACGCGAAACCTTCCACCCATGGTTTGAGACGGATTCCACGGATGACGAAACCCGCGATCAACTCGAAGCCGGACTCAAGGAACTGCCGCCAAAATTCGCGGAAGTCATCGTCATGAAAATCTGGGGCGAACAAACATTTGCTGAAATTGGTGAAACTCTTGGAATTTCTCAAAACACAGCCGCCTCCCGGTATCGCTATGGACTGGAAGCACTCAAACGCCATCTCGGTGGTGCCCGCCGCCGCGGCGACCTTTCCATCTGAATCATCCCATCCCATGTCCAACGATCTCCAGCAACTGGAAGCCACCCTCGAGGGACTCCATCCATCAGCCCTCGACCAGGATTTGTTAGCACGGCTTGAGGACGCAGCCAATGGCACCCTCGGCACCTTGAGCCCGGCCGCGATGCAGTTAGAAACCTCCCTGCGCCGGATGCGCCCGGCGGCGCTATCCCCCTCACTCCTGGCCGCCTTGGAAGCCACGCTCGGTGCCACCGTCAGCATGCCGGAATCCACCATCATCCCCTTCCCGCAAAGCACTCCGGTTGCCGTCGTGCATGCCCGCCATGGCAGGCGCCCGATGTTCGCAGCCGCCGCAGCCGTCGCCCTGCTCGGCGCCCTCGCCGCTTTATACACGCCAGGCAAGGGACCGGTTCCGCTGGCCACCTCTGCCACCCCTTCGCCGCAAGCCCCGGTGCCAGCCGCCGCCGCCCCGTCCCCCGCCGCGCAAAACTTCGTCCCCGCCGGCTTCAATACCGGCCTGAGCCAGGCCAGTGACGAAGGTGTCGTCTGGCAAACCAAAGACCAACCCCGCCGCGTCGTTAAAGTCGTCTATTGGGATCGGGTCACCTTCGTCAATCCCGAGGGCAAGAAAATCGAATACGAAAACCCCCGCGTCGAATACCTCCTCGTCCCGGAAAAAATCGATTAGTTTATCGCCTTGAAACAAATTCCAGAAACTACTACGCTTCTAGTAACAACGCCATGAAAACCACCCATTTCCCGGTCATTCCCATCGGCATCGCCGCTCTGCTGGTCCATCCGGTCCTGGCCATTGAGCCACCCGCTGACAATGCCCCGCCACCTCCCATTGCGGAAGCTCCTGCCGCTCCGAACGCCCAGGTGGCGGCACCCGCGCCTGCCGCCCAGGCAGTACCCTATCTTGGCGTCGGCACCTCGCCGGTCCCCGAAGTGCTGGCCGCTCATATCGGCCTCAAAGCCAATGAAGGCATCGTCGTGCGCGTCATCGATCCGGCGGGCCCTGCCGCCAAGTCCGGACTTGCCCAACACGACGTCATCACCCGCGTCGCGGGGCAGGCGGTCGGCTCGCACGCTGAGTTGGTCAAACAACTTCAAAGCCACCAACCGGGAGATAAAGTCGCCTTGGATGTAATTCACCAAGGCAAGACAGTCACCCAGTCGATCACCCTCGCTGCCCGCCCCGATAACGGGGGCATTGCCGCCGCACCGCAGGACTTGGACCATCTGATGCTGGATGGCATGCCTCAGGATCAGGCCGCGCACATCCGCGAGGCGATCGAACGTCAACTGCGCGCCATGCAAAACGGTGCCGCCATCCCCAACGGCATGTTGCCCCCCCTCCCGCAGATGGACGCCGCCATGAAGGAAATGCGCAAACGCATGGCCGATGGCGCACCGCATGCCATGGATCTTCCCCAAGGCGAAATCAGAATGCAAAACAGCGCCGTCTTCCGCATGATGGACGAGCAAGGCAGCATCGAGATGAAATCCGTGGATGGCGGCAAGGAGGTCACCCTCCGCGACAAAAATGACAAAGTGATCTGGAGCGGCCCGTGGGATACCCAACAAGACAAGGCCGCCGCCCCGCCCGACGCTCGTGCCCGCATCGACAAACTCAATCTCGACAACAACTTCCAAGGCGGCGGTATCCGCCTGCACTTCGGCCCCGGTGGGCAAGGCGCGATTGTTCCTGATGCCGTGGCGCCGGCCGCCCCGGCCCCTGGCGATGCCGCCGACGAGTGATGACGGTCTCGATTTTCCCAACGAAATTTCTTGGCAAGGCGGTTCTGATAGCTAGTTTCGCGCGAGACGGTTTTGCTCATGGCCACGGCCTCAAACTTTCATCCCTAACCCAATTATCTAACAATTGAAGGAAGTAAAGATAGGTATCCTGGGATTCGGCACGGTCGGTGCCGGCGTGGTTGAGGGCATCCTCAGCAACGGCGAACTGATGGCGCAGCGCACCGGTGTTGTGCTGAAGATCGGAAAAATCGCCGACCTTGACATTACGACCGACCGCGGCGTGAAGGTGGATGCTTCGCTGCTGACCACCGACGCGCTGGCCGTGATTGATGATCCCGCAATCGATGTGATCGTCGAACTGATAGGCGGCATCAAAATCGCCAAGGAGTTTGTTTTGCGGGCGTTGAAAAACGGCAAACCGGTGGTGACGGCTAACAAGGCGCTGTTGGCCGAAGCCGGTCGCGAATTGTTTGAAGCCTCAGTGAAAAGCGGCGCGGGACTCTATTTTGAAGCCAGCGTCGGCGGCGGCATCCCGGTGCTGCGTGCGTTGCGCGATGGATTGGTCGGCAACCGGATCAAAAGCATGTATGGCATCCTGAATGGAACCTGCAATTACATCCTCACCCGCATGGAACGTGAAGGACTCGATTTTGACGTGGTCCTGGCCGATGCCCAAAAACTCGGTTACGCCGAAACGCCGCCGGACCTCGACATCGATGGCATTGATACCGCGCATAAGGCGGTCGTGCTGGCCTCGCTGGCTTATGGCGCGCCAGTTTCGATGGACGCGTTCACGATTGAAGGGATCCGCGGCCTGTCGCACCGCGAAATCGAATATGCTGCCGAGCTGGGCTATCGTATCAAACTGCTCGCGGTGATCCGCGAGGTCAACGGCGAGATCGAAATGCGGGTTGAGCCTTCGCTGGTGTCGAAAGGACATTTGCTGGCGGCGGTGCATGATTCCTATAACGCGGTTTTTGTGGAAGGCGATGTGGTCGGCAGCACCCTGTATTACGGCCGCGGCGCGGGCCGTCTGCCGACCGCCAGTGCGGTCATTGGCGATATCATGGAAGCGGTGACTGGCAAGGGTGGCTGCAGTGCGTGGCTGCTCAAGCATGAGGCATTGCCGGTCCGCGGCGCGAACGATATTTCCATCCGCTGTTACCTGCGGCTATCGCTCAAGGACCAGCCCGACGCGATCGCGCAAGTGGCTCATGTGCTTGGTAAGAACAAGATCAGCATCGGTGCGCTCATGCAGAAAGAGCAGAACGCAGGCGAACAGGTGCCGGTGGTGTTTTTGACCCACAAGGCGCTGGAGAAAAACTTTGTCGCAGCCATCGCGGAAATCGAGCGGCTCGACGTCGTGAGTGGCAAACCTGTCCGCATGGCGATTGAGGATTTCGAAGGCTGATGCATGATCAGTCAATAATGACGAGCCTTGTAGTGCCTAGTATTCAGCCGCACGCAGAACCATCGCGATTATCGATCGCATCCTCCCATCCTCTGTCGACTGCCCCCCCGGGGTGCAAGACAATAAAGTTAGGAAACACACACCCGTGGGCCCAAGGGTATTCAAGGACTGCCGGACGATTTTCTCAAGGGGATTAGCGCTTGCGCGGCCAATGCCCTTGTGAGACACTAAACCGTGAACGCCGCAACCAACCCGGATGCCTTGAAAACACTGCAAGCGCAGATCTATCGCGACAAGGTCCTGCGAGCGCGTGCCATGACACCCGCCGAGCGTCTGGCAGAAGCGCTGGAGTTGAGCAACGACATTTATGCCTGGATGCTCGGCGGCGCGAAGGCGCAATGTAGCCTGCCTTCCGACGAGGAAGGCTGGGCCGAGGTCCAGCGCCGCCTGCAAACGCTGCGCAGGCTCCATGAGCACAAACTTTACAAGCCAGTGGCCGCATGAATCTTTACGAACTGGCGTCGCATGTGATCGAGGCTCTGGAGGCGGAGAGCATCCCCTACATGGTGGTGGGTGCCCTATCCAGCAGTGTGTTCGGCATTCCGCGCGCCACGAAGGATGTGGACATCGTCCTGCAGCTTCTAACACGGGAACCGCTGCACCGCCTGGAGGCTAGGCTCGCGGAGGTGGTGGTGTTTGACCCGCAGGTCACTTTCGAGACATTGACAGGCAGCGTGCGGCACATCCTGACGGCGAAGACCCGACCGCCGTTCATTGTGGAACTGTTTGAACTGGGCTCGGACCCGTTCGTGGTCGAGCGGTTTTCGCGACGCCGGGCGGCCTGGTCGGCTCAAATCAAGCGACAGATTTACCTGCCAACGGCCGAAGACGTGATCGTGCAAAAACTACGCTGGGGCAGGCCGAAAGATTTGGAGGACGCCAGAGATGTGCTCGCGGTGCAGACACCCGCCAAACTGGAGATGGGCTATATCACACGATGGAGCGCCATTCATCAAACGTACGGACAATTGCACGCGATGCTGGACGAGATCGAGTCTCTGCTCTAACCCGATTCCAGCATTTTGGGAAATGTGCCTCACTCAGGCGGCACAAACTCGCATTCAACCTCACCGAGAGCCTGTGGCTTGCCGGCCTCCAGCCACAGGGTCACCACCTTGAACGTGTGGTTAGGCCGGCCCCAGTTCTTGTGAATCACCGCACGCACCGTGACCGGTGCGGACGCGGAGCAGGAAATCTGATAGGTTCCCGGCACGGCATGGCGGATCGGGTATTCCTGCATGAGTCCCGCGGTCGTGATCCGGCCGCCGCACGTGCTGAGACTAGCGGCAGATGAACACTCGAAGCCGCCGGCCGGATCCAAGGTGGAGCCGGCTTTGCGGGTTTCCCAAGCGGCGGGAGTGGGACCGGTGACGAAGTCGCGCGGCTCCGTCTTGCTCTTCTCGGCCTCCTCCTTGGTCTTGAACTCGACTTGCACCCGGATTTGCTTCGGCAGGTTGTTAAATTCACCGAGTGGGTCGTATTCGGGCGTGCCGGTCTCGGCGCGCGGGACACTGCTGAGGGCGAGCCAGCAACTGGCAATCAGGACGCCATGGAGGAACGGATGTTGCTTGATCTAACGTGGTGGTGCGGGTGAAACCTTGGAACCCATTGGGAAAATCGCCAACCGGGCGGCGAATTTTGATTAGACTGAGGCGTCATCAGACATATTCAAGGAATATCGCGTAGTCCAATTTGCCAACTGGCAGGCATGGCGGGGATTGGAGCAACGTTTCACAGGATCCTTCGGCTGCCTTGCAAGCAATGGGTGAATGACAAGCAACCCAAGGAGCGGCGATCTCCGAATCGCTGTTGCCTATATTGAGCCAATCACTGGAGGAAATCCGCTTCCTAATGGCCCTCATGGTCGAGGGCGATTCGGAGATCGCCCCTCCTTGAAGGCGCGCCCGCTTTCGGCATCACACGCGCGGTGCCACTTTTTTCACCCTGCGCGCCACGCAATGCTTGCGGTTGCGGGGCGGGTCGGCTAGCCATACCCATGCTTGACGAAGTTCGCGCCCTGTTGATTCTGCAAGATCGTGACCGCCGCCTGATGGCGCTGGCCAAAGACCTTGAAAAACTCCCCGTCGACGAGGCCCGGGCGAAGTCCAAACTCGCCGGCGATGAGGCCGCCGTGGCCAAAGCTCACGACGCGTTGTTGGCTGCGGAACTGAAGGTGAAAAAAATCGAGCTGGATACGGAGACGCGCCGCACCACCATCAAACGCCTCAAGGTCCAACAATTCGAAACCCGCAAGAACGACGAATACCAGGCGTTCAACCATGAAATTGCCCGCTACGAAAAGGAAATCGACGGCTTTGAAACGCTTGAACTCGAGGCCATGGAGGTCGTGGACCGACGCCGGGAAGTTCTCGATGCCGCCAAGGCCGCCTTCGCCAACACCCAAAAACTCATCAGCGAGGATCTTGCCTCCATCGCTCAACGCCAACAGCGGATGCAGGCCGAACACGCCGATGTCGCCACCGAGCGCGCCACGCTCGCCACCAGAATTCCAGGTGCCGTGTTTCCGCTTTACGAACGCCTCATGCGCACCAAGGACGGCCTCGCCGTGGCACCCATGGCCGAAGGTCGCTGCGGTGGTTGCCACATGAAAGTGATCGCTTCCACGGCAATCAACGCCCAGGCCGCCCTGCAAATCACCCAGTGCGAAAATTGCGGCCGCCTCCTCTACGTGACCGACTAATGCCGCTTTGCCTCAAACCTGACTCATCCCAAACCGCCGCACCAACTCCTTCATCCCGAACTCTGTTAGGGTGGGCCGCCCGTCCGGGGCGCAATACGGTAACTCACAGGTAAACAACTCCGTGAGCAAGCGCTCGCATTCCGCCAGCTTGGGCGACACCAGTCCCGCCGCGCGTTTGGCCAACAAACGCGCCAGCCGCTCAAAGGCAAAGCGGGCACCCGGCGCGGACTCGTGCAACAATTCGTCCATCAAGGCACCCAGAAACGGCCGTGGATCATCGATCGGCAGGCAGGCCGGCAGGCACCGCACTTGCAAGGTGTTGCCGCCAAACGCCTCCACCTCGAGCCCGGCCTCCGCCAGCGCCATGCACTCCCGCAACACCAGGTCCAAATCACGGGGATCCATTTCTAACAAAACAGGCACCAGCAGGCTTTGGGTTTCCAGCCCGGCGGCATGTTGCCGCAGCAATTGTTCATAATACACCCGCTCCCGTGCCGCCTTCGGATCAAACACCACCAAGCCATCTTCACTCTCCATCACCACCAGGCGCTGGTGCAACATGCCCATGATCCGAAACACCGGCTGCCGACCCACCAGCGGGATCGCTTCCTCTGCCGCCTCAGACGCATCTGTCGCGTCGCTGGAAATTTCCGCCCGCAGCGGCAACCCCGGTTGCACCGCCCTGCTCTGGAATTGCGGCCGCTGAACCTCGCCCTGTAGCGGCGGTTTGTAACCGCCGTCTTGTGATAGCTGCCCGTGCCCGTCGCCTTGTAGCGGCGGTCTGTGACCGCCGTCTGGCAACTCACCCGTTAGAAAATCCCGCATTGGCTCCATCCGTCTAACCGGCGGTGCTGCGGGCGGTTTCAACCCGGCAAGCACCGCCTCCAAGATGGCTTCCCGCACATCGATCGGCCGGTGAAAGCGCACCTCGCGTTTTGCCGGATGCACATTCACATCCACCAATGCCGGTTCCAAATCGATCCACAGCCAAGCTGCGGGAAACATGCCGTCGGCCAGCGCACCGCGAAACCCCTCGGCCAAGGCCCGTGAAATCACGGCGTCCTCCACTGGCCGGCCGTTCAAGATCACAATTTGATGGCGCCGTCCCTTGCGGGCATGGGCCGCCGGCAGGACGAAGCCCTCGACCGAGATGCCGTTGCCATGGGTGACCGGCAAGGTGATCAATTCCCTGGCCAGCTCCGGACCTAACAACTGTCGCACCCGGTCCACGGCCCGCGCCACCGGTGCCAAATCCAACACCTCCCGGTCATCCCGCCGCAGGCGGAAGCGGATGTGCGGCGCCCCCAGCGCATGCAAGCGCAACTGGTGCTCGACGTGGGCCGCCTCGGTCGATTCCGCCCGCATGAATTTGCGGCGGGCCGGCATGTTGAAAAACAACGCCTTGGCTTCAATCACTGTGCCCGGCGCGCAACCGGCCTCCCTCACATCGCACAATTTTCCGCCGTCCACTGAAATTTCCGTCCCCACCACCGCCGCCGCCTCCCGCGTGACCATCCGGAACCTCGACACACTCGCAATGCTGGGCACCGCTTCCCCGCGAAATCCCAGGGTGCGGATCGCCGCCAAATCCCCCACATTGCGCAGCTTGCTGGTCGCGTGACGCTCTAACGAAAGTAGCGCGTCCTCGCGCGACATGCCGCAGCCATCGTCGCTCACGCGGATCAGCGCCGACCCGCCGCGATCCACGTCCACGCGGATTTCGCCGGCACCGGCATCGATGCTGTTTTCCACCAACTCCTTGACCACCGAGGCCGGGCGTTCCACCACCTCGCCCGCCGCCACTTGGCTGGCCAGAATGTCAGAGAGCACCCGGATTTTCGACATCGCCCGGTCAACCTAGCCTCCTCCCGCCGGTTTTCCAACTCCAATCCTTCAACAACATAATGACTGGCATTTTATGCTGCCAGTTTTCCAACTCCAATCCGTCGACACTGTCTCATCGCTTGCTCATTGGCCTCAAGGAGGGGGAGAATCGCCCTCTTTGCTATCTTTTTCCTTATCCACTTCCGCGGGCATCGGCGGGATGGCAATGGGAGGCGTATAGGTTTCGATGCGCCGGTTAGCGGGCGGTCGCGCGCCGGGTTGGGGCATGCCAGCGGCAGGTGGAGTAGCGGCTGGGGCATCTTTCTTGAGCAAGCCTGAGCGCTCCTTGAGCAAGGCCTCCAGCGTGGATTTGCTAACCTCAAAGGTGCGGCCTGCCAGGGCCTTTTCCTTTTCCAATCGCTGAGTGAGGGTCTTGAGACGCTCGGTGAAGGCGCTGTCCTTGGTCTTGGCATCCTCGGGCTTCTCGCCTTCGGCCTTCTTGCGCTCTTTCGGCAACTCCGCCGTCACCGCCACGGTGAGCGCGTAGTTATCGGTGGCCGGTGGCGTCGGGTTGGCCGGGTTGGCCGGGTTGGGTGCTGGTGGCGGGGTGGTCGCGGGCTTGAGCGGCGTGAATGTTAGAGTGTAGGTGAACCCCTCAATGGTCTCGATGGTGGCGATGCGCTTGCCCGTGGGTTGGAGGCGTTCAGCGGCTTGGGCGGCGGCAATCACGTCGTCAAACCGGGCGTAAGAAAACAAGGTCTTGAGCGGGTCGGTGGCGGCGGAGTCGAGGGTTTCGCCGGTGGCAGCACCGACGAGAGTGAACGGGCCGTCTTCGGTGTCGCGGGTGAGTTTCCACGCGAGATCGGTCTTGTCCGGCTGGGTGACGGCGACGGATTTGATTTTTTCAACTTGGACGAAGCCCTCGGCGAGCCAGCGCTTGGGATCGTCGCTGAGGGACGCGAAGCCTTCGTTGACGCGATAGATGCTCATGCTGTCCTTGTGGTTGCGGATGAAGCGTCCGTTAGGGGCGCCACCGTAGGGTGACGCGGCGTTTTCGGCGGCGGCACGGCGGTCGATGGAAACCTTGGCAAGTTCATCGCCCTTGGCGTTCTTGAAGACGGCTGTCAGGCCGCGTTTCTCCGGAGTGGTGGCAGCTTCATCGAGGCCGAAACG
>JBAXOF010000048.1:0-19759 GCA_037133375.1 Verrucomicrobiota bacterium
CCACCGGGCAATCGGACTGGTGAAACAGCCGATCCTTGGTCAGCACGGGCACCCCACGCAGCAGCGCGGTCGCCGCGATGATTCGATCCGCCGGATCCTTGTGTGCCCAGTTCAATTCGGCCGACAATAACCAGATCTGCGTAGTGGTTGGCACCATCTCGATCCAATCCGCCTTGTCCAGGATGCCAGGCCATTCGCGCACCGGGCGTCGCGGGCGGAAACTTCCGAGGCCCTCTTTTCGTGAGAGTTCCCAAAAACTCACCGGCGCAATGAGCAATGGGGAGGTCCCATTTTCCGCCGCGGCAATGACCTGGAGCGCTTTGGGCGAAAGCCTGGGATGCCCTTCAAGCCACCAATAGAGCACGTGGGAATCGATTACCATGGATTGCGGTCATCCCCCCGTAATACTTCCCAATCCTCGATCGGGAGCGGTTCGATCAACGCCCCTTCAGAGACTTCTGGCACTGGAGCGCTGCCACTCCTATACTCCTCGAGCACTTCGGCGAGCGTCGCGCTGCGCCTGCCCATCGGCCTCACTTCGAGCACCTCCCGCCCCCGGTCGGTCACGATCAACGATTCCCCGCTGCGCTCCACCTGTCGGAAATACTCCAGCATCCGGCCCTTGAGTTTGCCTTTCGAGACCGTCTTCATTGACGCAACGTAACCGTAGTCACGATCATAGTCAAGTCTGGACTAAGGGACGGAGAAATAGTCATCATAATACAGGCCGTTTCAACAGATTCAATTTACTGCCCGGGCTTATTTCTTGAAGCGGTAAAAGCGCTCGTTGCCGGCACCGGTGTCGATGATGACCAGGTGGCCATCGGCCCCCGCAGTGATGGTGGCCAGCGGCGACCAGTTTTCCAGGTCGTCGCTCGCCTCTACCTGATAGGCAAAGTTCGGCATGGCGGCAAAGGTCAGAATTTTGCCCGAGCCGTCCGGGTTGGCCACGGGCAGGCCTAGCATGGTGGCGGGTTGTGCGGTGTAGCTGCTAACCGTCACGCTGACCGTGCTGACCGCCGTGGTGTAATTGGTAGAATCGGTCGGCGTGAAAGTCACGCCCTGCGAGGCAGAGCCGGCGTTGGGGGCAGTGGTTGGCGTGGTGAAGGCGAAAGAGCCCGCCACCGAGCCCACGCCGCCACTCAAGGACGTGCTGGCAAGTGTCTGACCATAGACGATGACCGATGCCGTCGGTGCCGTCGTGATCGAGGTAGTCGCTTTGGAAACCGTCACGCTCACCGAACCGGAGACGGTCTGATAGTTTTCCGCTGCGGTCGGCGTGAAGGTCACGCCCTGCGAGGCGGAGCCGGCGTTGGGGGCAGTGGTTGGCGTGGTGAAGGCAAAGGAGCCCGCCACCGAGCCCACACCGCCGCTCAGGGACGAGCTGGCAAGCGCCTGGCCGTAGACGATGACCGATGCCGTCGGTGCCGTCGTGATCGAGGTGGTCGCTTTGCTAACCGTCACGCTCACCGAACCGGAGACGGTCTGATAGTTTTCTGCTGCGGTCGGCGTGAAGGTCACTGCCTGCGAGGCGGAGCCCGCGTTGGGATCAGTGGCCGGGGTTGTGAACGCGAATGTGCCAGCGCCAACCCCGCCACTCAACGTGGAATCTGCCAGCGTCTGGCCGTAGGTGATCGCAGTGGCGCTCGGCCAGGTCGTCACGCTCGGCATGGCTTTGCTGATGACCAGAGTGTTCGTGGCGCTGCCGGTGTAATTCACATCCGCGATGGTGGCCACCACGGTGAAGCTGCCCGGGTTCGTCGGCGCGTTGGCGCTGCTGTTGTAAGTCAGGTTCACCGTCAAGCCGGCGGGCGTGGTGCTGGCTGTGGCGTTGAGCGCACTGCCGGTGTAGGTCTGGTTCAGGTTGGACAGAGTCACCGTGGCTGTGGCTTGGCTAATTACCTGAGTCAGAGCGCTGCTGGTGCTCGCCCCATAGTTGCCATCCCCCGTGTAAACGGCGGTGATGCTGTGGTCGCCCACGGCCAGATTGGACAGGGTGAAGGATGCCACGCCGCCGGTCAAAATCCCGCTATCGAGCGTCTGGGTGCCCTCCATGAAGGTGACCGTGCCCGTTGCCGTGTTGGTCGAGACCGTGGCGGTGAGCGTCACGTTGGAGCCGTAGGTGGACGGATTGGGGCTGGAGGCCAGCGTCACCGTGCTGGCGGCCGGCGTGGTGAAGCTGAGCGTCTCACCGGTGATCGTGCCGAGGCTGTTGGTGGCCAGCGCGCGGTAGTAATAGGTGGTTTGCGCCACCAGGCCGGTGAGCGACAGGCTGACATTCACGCGGCTCGCGCCGGTAAGTCCGCTTTGAGCCAGGATGGCGGGCGAGGAGGTAGTAATCAGGCGAATGCTGTAGTTATTATAGTCGGCTACATAGACATTGCCGCTGGTGTCCACCGCCACGCCAGTCGGGTAGTTGAACCGCGCCGCCGTGCCCGGGCCGTCGGCATTGTCTGGATTGAGCGCCAAACCGGCCAGAGTGGTCACCACGCCCGCCGCCGTCACCTTGCGGATGCACCTGTTGCCGGCATCCGCCACATAGACATTGCCGCTGCTGTCCACCGCCACACCCTGCGGGCTGGCGAACTGCGCCGCCGTGCCAGTGCCGTCGGCATAGCCGTTCTCGCCCGACCCGGCCAGGGTGGTCACCACGCCCGCCGCCGTCACCTTGCAGATGCGGTTGTAGCCGGTATCCGCCACATAGACACTACCGCTGGCGTCCGCCGCCACGCCCCACGGACCGTTGAACTGATCCGACCCGGCCAGGGTGCTGACGGTGGCGGCGACCGAAAAGTTCATGTTGGTCGAGTATTGGAAAAGCGCGCCCACGGGGTAGCCATTGGGATTAATGGCGGCATTGAGCGTGGCCCCGCCGGGTGTGCGACCGCTGACAGCCACGGTGGTGATGGTAGGCGGAACCACCGCGACCACATTTACGGTCCCCGACACGGAATCGTAGAGCCCCGCATCTGCTGGCGTGAAGGTGACTCCTTGCGACGTCGTGCCGATGGCAGGCGCGGTGCCGGGCGTGGTCCAGACAAAACTGCCGGCCACCGAGGCCGACCCGCCGCTCAACGCGGAACTGGCCAGGGTCTGACCATAGGGGATGGCGCTGGCGGTGGGCCAGGTGGTTACGCTTGGGGTGGTTCTGATGACCAGCGTGGCGGTGGCGCTGCCGTAGTAGGTCGAGTCGTTGACCGTGGCGATGACGGGGTAGCGGCCCACACTGGTTGGGGCAGTGGCGCTGCCGTTGTAGGTGACACTCACCGTCAGGTTGGCCGGTGAGGTGACCACACTCACGGGTTTGGCAGTGCCGTTGTAGGTTTGCGTCAGGTTGGTGGACAACGTGACCGTGGCCAGAGTCTTAGCCATGGCCACCGCCAAAGAATGATTGGCCCCGACCATGGCCCCCAGGCTGGCAACCGAAATGACGGTCATATCCATCACGGGCAGCTTTTGGCTGATGTTGGTTCCGTTGCCCAACTGGCCGTTGCCGTTGGAACCCATGGCCCACAACGTGCCATCCGCCTTCACCAACAGGGAGTGGTAGTATCCCGCCGCCACCGCCACCACGTTGCTCGCCACGGACACCGGGGTATCTTGTTCGGTTGTGTTGCCATTGCCCAACTGGCCGGAGCTGTTCATGCCCATGGCCCACAGCGTGCCATCCGCCTTCATAAACAGGGAATGATAGCCTCCCGCCGCCACGGCCACCACGTTGCTGGCCACCTTGATAGGCAGATTCTGCGGGCTCGTGTTGCCGTTGCCCAACTGGCCGCAATCATTTTGGCCCATGGCCCACAGCGTGCCATCCGCCTTCACAAACAGGGAGTGCCTGTATCCCGCCGCCACCGCCACCACGTTGCTGGCCACGCTTTGCGGGGTGAAGTAGCTGCTAATTCTGTCCGAGCCCATCAACCACAGCGTGCCGTCCGCCTTCACAAACAGGGAGTGATAGGTTCCCGCCGCCACGGCCACCACGTTGCTCGCCACACTCACGGGCAGGTTGATGTCGCCGGAGCTCCCGTTGCCCAACTGGCCGGAATTCCCGTAGCCCATGGCCCACAGCGTGCCGTCCGCCTTCACAAACAGGGAGTGGTCGTATCCCGCCGCCACCGTCACCACGTTGCTGGCCACACTTACCGGCTGGTTGGTGTCGGTGTTGTTGCCGATGCCCAACTGGCCTTGCAAATTTTTGCCCGTGGCCCACAACGTCCCGTCCGCCTTCACAAACAGGGAGTGACCGCTTCCCGCCGCCACGGCCACCACGTTGCTCGCCACACTCACGGGGCATTTGTTTTCGCGGGAGGTGTTGCCCATGCCCAACTGGCCTTCGTAGTTGTAGCCCCACGCTTGGAGCGGCGCATTGGCCACGCTCAAACTGGCCGGCCGGCTGATTACCATGCCTTGCGCGTTGGTGATCACCACCCGGTAGCTGCCGCTGTTGGTGAACTGGAAGGCGGCATACGTCAGCGTGGCATTGGTCTGCCCCGGCAGCATTGCGCCATCCTTGAGCCACTGATAGCTGTAGGGCGTGGTGCCGCCGGCCGTCACACTCAAGCTGGCCGTTCCGCCCACCGTCACCACGGCACTGACGGGCTGGGTGGTGATGGTGGGGGCGGCATGGCAAAGCGTCCCGGCAGCGGTCAAAGCGGCGATGACGAGGGCGGAAAAGAGGTGGTCGTATCTCATAATAAATGACTGCAAGGAATTCGCTTTGGGGGTGGAGGCCGGTGTGAGGTGGGGGGAGCTTGGCTGCGCTACGTCCGCCCAAGCCGGGCCGGAGGTGGATGAAAAAATGGGGGGCGTACTCTTTAGGTTGCTTCAATCTGATCCCACTGGTTCGCAGGAGGGTCAGGGGCGTGGAAAATGCCATTGGCAACGCAAGAAACCATTATCTCCAGGCAAGCATGACACCAGTAAATAGGCAGCGCCTTATCGGCCAATCCATGCGCATGGATTGCTGTATTGCGAGTGCTGGAAAATTGTGGAGAGGAAGACTTCCTGAGCTAGGCATCGAACGCCGAATACGCTCTTGATCGGAAAACAGGTGTCCCGCCTGTTCTCACCCACAAGAGTGTTCGGCAGGATGCCAAACACAGCCGGCAGGATGCCAGCGCTCCCCACCCCCAAGAGTGTTAGGCAAGATGCCAAACACAGCCGGCAGGATGCCGGCGCTCCCCACCCGAACGTGCCCGCGCCTGACTTTGAGGTTCACTCGCGCCAGCGCTTGAAGAAGACGTTGTGGGATTATGGCTTGGCGCCGGCGCTTGGACGCACCCGTCCATCGGTGCCGAACGTGATAGGCAGAATGCCTGGTCGCTCGGTCCACGGCGCTTTTGGATCGCTGCCGAAAAACGTGGACCACCACTGGCCCTGCGGGTCTTTGAAAAACATGTTGTGGCCGGCGTGCGGCAGGGCGAGGTAGCGGTCGCCGTAGGGTCCGTAGATATTGTCAGAGCTTGCCACCATGCAGTCATAGGCTTTGTTGCCATCACGTGGGTTGAACTCGGCGCACACCAATTGATAGCGGCCGTTGGCCTTGGTGATGAATGCACCCTCGAACCCGACATGGCTGAAGTTGGCCGGCTTGAGCAGGCGCGGGTCTTCGGCTAGACCGCTCAGGTCATCCTTGAGCCGCGCGATCTTGCCATCTAGATAGACAAAATAGACCTGGCCGTCGTCGTCTTGGAAGAGCGACGCGTCGATCTCAGAGGTGAGCGGACCATCCGGCTTGACATCGACGTAGGGGCCTTCGGCCTTGCCACTGCTGCTCTTGAGCAGACCGGTGCCACCGTTGGGCCAGTTGACGCAATAGGCGAGCCAGAAGGTGCCCTTGAGATAATGAATCTCCGGTGCCCAGATGGCGCGGCGGCCGCCGTGGTAGGCCTTCTGCCAGGTGGCGTCCTTTTCCAAACTCCACACCAAGCCCAGCGCTTGCCAGTTTGTTAGATCGGTGGAGCGCCAGACGTGGATGCCCTCGTTGGTGGTCCACCAGGTGGGGTGGCCGGTGGTGCCGGTTAGATAATAGGCATGGTCCGGTCCGACACAGATGGACGTGTCGCGCAGCGGGGAGTCGAACAATTTGCGCAGGCCGGGTAAGCTGTTTGCCACCGGCAGCGGTGCCCATGGGCCATGGGTGTCAGCGCCTAGTTTGGCCCATTTGCTCCACGTTGGTTTATCTGTTAGCATCTTGATGAAGATGCCGCCCACCACCGGGCGGGCCTGGAAGCCCTTTTTCTTCGCGTGGGTGGTGACATACCAATCGGCGAGCGGCGCGCGCGACGGGGTTTCATTGGCGTAGCGCCAGATGGGTTCTAACAATTCCTGAAAATCCGCAGCGTTGCGAGCCGGGGCGATGCTCCACAGCGCCCAATCGATGAGTGAGGTGTCGGTGCGGTGATCCACTGGCAGTCCGTATTTTTTCTGCACCTTGAGATACCAGGCGATTTCGGCGTCGGCAATGGCCGCGGGAAACAGGTTGAGTCCTAACACACTATCCCAAATCAGGTTATGCTTCATGCTCCATGACCCCGGTTGGTCATAGGCGAGGCGCGTGTGGTGGTCGTCCTTGGCTAGAGCCTGCCATTTGGTGGCGTAATCGCGCGCGATGGCCAGATACTTCGTTGCTGCGGCGGGTTTGCCGGCGTGTGTGCAGAGTTGAGCAAAGCCGCCGATGCCGATGATGGCTTTGAGGGCGAGGTTGGCATTGCGTGGCAGGTGGCCGAACATGTCGGCGGAGCACAGTTGGTTTTGCGGGTCGAGGCCTTCTTTTACCAGGTAGTCGGCCCACTTGGTGAGCATCGGCCAATACGCATTGGCGAGGTCGGCGTTGTCCTGTTGGTTGGCGAGCGCGGCCAGCATGATGAGCATGTTACCGCATTCCTCGACCGGCATCCGGTTGCCATCACCGCCGTCCATGCCATAGACTTGGCCGGTGGCGTGCGGATAGGTGCCGAGGTCATGCGGCGCATAGCCATACGGCCAGCGCGGCGAGGCAGCGTAATCCAGCACGGGGATGAGCATCGCCTTGGTGAGCGCCGGACT
Source organism: Verrucomicrobiota bacterium (assembly GCA_037133375.1). GTDB lineage: Bacteria > Verrucomicrobiota > Verrucomicrobiia > Verrucomicrobiales > Akkermansiaceae > Luteolibacter. Next base: position 7,048 of record JBAXOF010000048.1, read on the forward strand.
GAGCGTGAGGAAAAACGGCAGCTGCGGGAATAACACATCCACTGTGCCGATACAGCCGTTAGAAAAATTTTCCTTGGGGAACATCAATGGTTGGCCCTTGGCGTCGGCACAGATCTTGTTGCCGGCCAATGTCTGGCGGTAGGCGAGGGTGGCGAGTTGGGCATACTTGTCGCCGGTCGTGGATAGGTCGGCGACAAGCTGTTGGTCAAATTGGGAGCAGCGCGTGGTCAATGCCGGGTAATCGGCTGCGGCTTTTTTCAGCAACGCCGCCGCATCATCACCGTTGCGGCGCCAGTAGGGCCGGAGGTTTTGCTCAAAATACTTAATCGAGAATTCGTCGTCATAGGCGAGCATCAGCCAGCGGCTGACCGGTTCGGCGCCGACTTGGGTGAAATCTAACACGATTGCCGCCACCGGCGCGTCCTTGGCCGCCAGCGGCATGGTCATTTTCACCAGCGGGAACTCACCACCGGCGGCAAAGGTGGCGCGCGCCACGGATGGCGGCAAAATATGCGCCGAGTTCTTTGGACTCCTAGGTGCGGCAAGATAGAGGGTGCCCCAATCGATGCGGAGGTTGTCGCCGCTTTTCGCGAGCACCGGTTGCTCGTGCGATCCGCACTTCAATACCGCCAGTCCGGTGGTGTCGCCTTGCGAGCAGGCCACTTGCTGCGTCGGTTCGTTCACGGCGAGCTCAGCCGCCACGTCCTGATAGATGGCGACGTCATGGGGATTGTTGTCGGTGGCGCGGGCCTCAAATGTCAGATAGGTCAGCGGGCGTGAGAGGACGTCGAGGTCATCCGGCAGGGCTGGCGTCATGAACGTGAGGGTGAGTTGGATACCCGCACCGTCAAAGGTGTAGAGCGTGCGGGTGGGCGTCACCTCCAGACGGGTCTGCGGCAAGGCGGGCATGGTGGCTGGCTCCGAGCCCATCAGACGGAATGTCTTGCCATCGACGCGCACCAGACTGGTGAGGCGGTTGGGTTTGCCGGTCCAGTGGACGGTATCGGCGTCGGTGAGCTTGTCAGCCGGCGACCAGATGCTCAGATACGGGTCGTGAGCGACCAGCGGGACCGACGGTGGGCGCAGCGGCTCGGCCGCCTGCGTGGCGAGGGCGGATGTTAGGGAAAATAGGAGAAGGGCAAAATGATGATGAGGTAAAATCATGGGAAGAGAATGAAGAGGGGGGGTAAAATGATGATGAGGTAAAATCATGGGAAGAGAATGAAGAGGGGGTAAAATCAAGATCCATGAAATAGTCCTTGCGGAAATCCCCGTGCGTCAGACGTGCCCGAACCTCTCGTTGGACTGGGTTGATTCCGGCATCCATGCAGCGCTCAGCCAACTCCCGCTTGCACAGTTCCTCGTCAAGCAAACGTCCGAAGTCATTGTGTACATCAAAAGCAAGGCGCAGCACCCGACGGCTCAAGGCGTGGAATTCCTCTTGGTCGAACACCCGAATCTCGCACTGGACCTCAATCGGCATGGACGTTTGCAGTGAACTGTATTTTTAGTCGTCTGGCAACCCTCTTCATCATTTTGCCGCTTCATCATTTTGCCCAATTATTCCCGCGCCCGCGGCGGCAGTGACCGGATAGATATCGGGATTGATGGCGGTGGTGGCGAAGTAATGCCCCCGCACGGCGGCGGCAAAAGCCTCGACTTGTCCGTCCTCCACGAACGCGACCATGCAGCCGCCAAAGCCGGCACCGGCCTGGCGGGCACCGATGACGCCCGGTGCGGCCAGCATGGCGGCCATCATCGCGTGCATCGTGGGGGCGGCGATTTCGTAGAGGTTGCTGGCACCGTCGAACGATGCGGCGGTGAGCTGGCGGATCGCAGCGCGGTTGCCGTTAGATAGCGCCTGAGCCAGCGCATCGACGCGGGCGTGTTCCTCGATGATGAAGCGGCAGCGCATGGCAACGACGGCAGGCAGCTCGTGTGCGTGGACAGCGAAGTGTTCGGGTGAGACCTCGCGCAAGGCGCTTGCACCTAACAAACGAGCCCCCTCCTCGCACTGCGCGCGGCGTTCGCCGTATTCGGAGCCGGCGAGTTCGCGTTGTGATTTGGTGTCGCAGATGACGATGCGGATATCATCGGCAAGGGTCACGGCGTGGCTGGAGAGGTCGCGGCAATCCAGCAGCAGGGCGCACCCCTGCTGGCCCATGCAGGAGGTGAATTGGTCGAGGATGCCGCAATTGACACCGACGTAGCGGTTTTCTGCGCGTTGGCACAGCAAGGCTTTTTGCAAGGGTGGGAGTTGCCATCCGCCGAGTGTCTCAAACACAGTGGCCACCGCACATTCAAGTGCGGCCGAGGAACTCAGGCCGCTGCGCAATGGCACGGTGCTGTGAATCACCCCATCAAAGCCGGCAACCGGTAACCCGTCGTCCTGCAACATCCGCGCCACGCCATGCACATAATCGATCCAGGGTTGGTCCGCGCATTTCTCAGTGGAATCCAAGGAAAAATCCGCGTCGGCACCGAGGTTGAGCGAGTGGAGGTGGACCGTGCCCGAGTGATTCGCCCGCGCGGCGATCCAGGTGTCGCGATCGATCGGAAGTGTTAGAACGGCGCCCAGATTGTAGTCGGTGTGGCTGCCCATCAGATCGACGCGGCCCGGTGCGCGGCACCAGAGGTCTGGCGGAGCGCCGAAGCGGGCTTGGAAGGCGCTGGCGATCAGGTCACGGCGTTGCGAATCGGTGGTCATGTTTTTCAGGTGGGAAAGGCACCTAACATGGCAACGACATTTTCCGGTGGAATGTCCGATTGCATCCGGTGCGAGGGGCCGAGGATGAGTCCGGTGCCATCGGGCGCGAGGTCGCGGATGCAGGCGTTGGTGGCGGCGCGCACCTCGTCGGGCGAGCCATTGGGCAGCACGGACTGGGTGGACAGGCCGCCATAGAAGCTGAGGTGTTGGCCGAATTCTCGATACAGGCGGACGTGATCTAACACCTCAGGCTGCACCGGGTTGAGGCAGGTGAGGCCGATGTCGACGAGGTCGGGCAGGATCGGCCAGATGTCGCCATCGGAGTGAAGGATGACGGGTAATCCGGCATCGCGGAACACGGCGAACATTTGTGCCAGCCGGGGTTTGATGAGTTCCCGCCACAGTGCGGGCGAAAACAGCAGGCTCTTTTGCGCGCCGTAGTCATCGCCGAAGTAGCCGCCATCCACGCCGAGCGCCACAAAGCGCCTGGCCAGGGTGAGTTGGATGGCAGTGATCTTATCTAACAAACAAGCCGCCCATTCCGGTTCGCTGACCATGTCCATGAGGAATGTGTCAAAGCCGCGCAGCGACCATGCCCGCTCGAACAAGGCGAAGCCGAAGTTGGGCACCACGAAATGCTGGCCGGCATCGGCGGCGATCATTGCGGCCGCCTTAGCTAACAATGAAGGGGCCGCCGGATCCGGCCATGGATAGGCCGCAAGGTCGGTGGTTTCCGCCATGGGTGCGAGCGCGTGCCAGTAGCCTTCGGTGGCAGTGCCCCAACCGGCACCCCACCAATCGAAATTCACAAGGCCGTCGGCACTCAGACGTGGCGGATGGTCGACATCGACGCGCAGCAGATGATTGTCGAAGCGGGCCGGCAGCTCGGCGGTCGTGCAATGGAGGTGGGCGGCGAGTTTGGCCGCCAAGGTTCCGGTATAATTGGTTTGGACCGGTAGGCGGTCCACCGGTTGCCGCCACAGGGCGCAGCGCATGCGTTGCTTGGGGGCGAGCGGATGAGTCACGGGCGGGAGAGGTGAGAGGTGGCAGGGCAAAAAAAACGGGCGCCGTGTGGCACCCGTCTGATTCCCGATCTACGGAGCCCAGAAAATCAATCGTTGGACTCGGATTTTTCCACCGGCGCGGAGCTGCCGGAAGTGTAGCGCCAGCGGATTTTGTTGCGCTTGGAGGCAGTCCGAAGTTTGCGCTGTTTGCGTTCCGTGGGGGTCTCAAATGAACGCCGGCGGCGCATTTCTTCGAGCACTCCTTCAGTATCGAGCTTCGTTTTGAGGCGTTTGAGAGCCCGGTCGACAGGCTCGCCTTTTTTCATGATCACTCCACGCATGCGATTCGTTGGTTTGGTTGGTTGGTTCCGTAGATGGTTGGGGGGGCGCGGTAAATGCCCGAATCCGCGCCGGTTGTCAAGAAGGAACCCGTAAAGAAATACAAATTCTCCCGCGGTTCAAAGCGCCTCCGGGTTTTGCATGAGGGCGGCAACACGGTTGAGGAGGACGCCGGCACCGCCGCCATCAACGACGCGGTGGTCGAAGGTGAGGACCAGGGCGGCTTCAGTGGCTGGCAGGAAGGCTCCCACTTGCTCGCTCCAGACAGGTTTCTTGACGCCCGCGCCAAGGCCGAGGATAAGAGTCTCGTTAGGGAGCGGGATGGGGGTTCCCAGGCACAGACCGAAGGTGCCGAAGTTGGTGACAGTGGCAATGCCGCCTTTGCAGTCGTTCTCGGTGAGTTGCCGCTGGCGCGCGCGGTCCACCAGGTCGTCGTATTCCGCAATGAGCTCGATCAGGGGTTTTTTATCGGCTTTTCTAACAACCGGGACAACGACTCCGTCTTTGACCTGGACTGCGACCCCGATGTCGAAGGAGCGGGGATGGACGATTTTTTCCCCGATGAGGTAGCCGGCGGTGGCCGGTTGTTCGCTGAGTGCCAGGGCGAAGGCACGCAAGAGATAAAGCGTGAGGCCGGGCGTGGGGGATTGCAGGCTGCGGTGATCGATGGCCCGGTCCAGACGCAGCGGCAGGCCGACAGTGGCGAGCGGGCGGGTCCAACTGCGGCGCATGGCATCCGCCACGGCCAGGCGCATCGAGGAGGCATGACTGCTGGGCCAGGCTTCGAGATAATCGAGGAAGCCTTCGAGGTCTTCGACGGTGACGCGGCCGCCGGCACCAGTGCCCACGACGGCGGAGATGTCCGCCTCGCGCAGACCAAGATCGTCCATCCGGGCCCGCATGCGCGGTGAGATGTAATGCGCCCCCATGACGCCAATAGGAACAGGCAGGCCTTTTACGCTGGGAACCACGGCGGGAGCTTCCTCGTAGCCGTCGTCATCCAAGGAAAAGTGGAGGTTGGCATCGTTAGGGGCGGTGCCCGGGGAGGTGGCGGAGGGCTTGGCGGCGCTGCGTTTGGCCTCGATGGATTCGAGCGTTTCCACGCCGGTGCGGGCGATTTCCGCGGCCGAGACATCGAGCAGGCCAAGCAATGAGCCGACCGAATAAGAGACACCTTCTTTGGCGCGGAGTTCCGCCACCGTGCCATTGCACAACGTGGTCACACTCATGATGGCCTTGTGGGTTTCCACTTCAATGATGTCTTGGTCGGCACGCACGGTGTCGCCCACCGCCACCTGGAGGCGCACGATGGTGGCCTCGGCAATGGATTCGCCGAGCTGCGGCATGAGGATGGGAACAGTGGGCATGGGGCCGAAAGTTTAAATTGGGGATTTAGATTTTGAATCAAGCTTAGAAGCGCAGCAGGTGGCGGAGCGCGTCGCAGATGGATTCCGGGGTGGGGCGGTGGGAGGCCCACAGTTTCGGGTGATAGGGAATGGGGGTGTCGCGGGAATTGAGGCGCTGTGGGGGTGCGTCTAACAGGTTGAAGCCATGCTCGGAGACGAGTGCAATGACTTCTGCGGTGACCCCGCCCCAAGGGAAGGATTCGCCGACGGCCAGCAATCTGCCGGTGCGGGCGACGGAGGCCAGGATGGTATCGAGGTCCAACGGTTTGACCGAACGCAGGTCGACCACTTCGATTTCCCAGCCATCGGCTTGGAGGCGGTCGGCGGCGCGGACCGCCTCGTGAACCATGGCGCTGTAGGTGACGACGGTGGCATGTTTGCCGGGGCGGGCGATGCGGGCCTGGCCGATGGGGAGGTGGTCGTTATTGATGGATTTGGCTTTGAGCCAGCGGTAGAGGAACTTGTGTTCGCAATAGATGACCGGGTCATTGAGGGCCACGCCATCGAGAAGCATGTGGAAGGCATCGGCCACCGTGGCGGGGGTGAGCACGATCAGGCCGGGGTATTGGGCGTAAATGCCTTCCATGTTTTGGCTGTGGAAGGGGCCGGAGCCGGAGGTGCCACCGGATGGCAAGCGCACCGTGATGGGAATGGGCACGCCGGTGCGGTAATAGTGGGTGGCGGCCTGATTGACGATCTGATTGAAGGCGATCGAGGAAAAATCCGCAAACTGCATTTCCACGATAGGTCGTAGGCCTTCGATGGCGGCACCCACGGCCAGACCGATCATGGCATCCTCGGAGATGGGGGAATCGAACACGCGGTTGGGAAAGGCTTCGGCCAACCCTTTGGTGGCCTTGAAGGCCCCACCGAAGACGCCAATGTCTTGGCCGTAAAGAAATACGCGCTCGTCCTCGCGCAAGAGTTTTTCCTGGGCGGCCCGGATGGCATCGATGTAGGTCACACTCACTGGCTGATAGGGAATCGGGTGGATATGGCGCTCCAGTCCTCGCGGTAGGGGTCGGGCGTGGCTTCCTGTTGAGCTTGGGCTACGGCGCGTTGCACGTCGGCAGCGTATTGGCTCTGCCAGGCGAGGATTTCGTCCTTGGTGACGTGGCCGTTTTCAATGAGTTGGGGGATGGCCACTTCGATGCAATCCCGCCCATAATGGTCATTGCGGACTGCGGCGGGAACGTAGAAGGCGTCGTCATGCTCGCCATGTCCGGCGAGCCGCAGCAGATGGGTCACGACTAACTGCGGTCCACCGCCATCGCGGGCGCGGCGGACCGCCTCGCGCATCACGCTGGCACAGGCGAGCAAATCCGTGCCATCCACTGACCAGCCGCCGAAGCCGTAGCCGCGGGCGCGTTCGACCAAGTCGCCGCAGGCAAATTGGCGGTTAGTGGGCGTGGAGTAGGCAAATTGGTTGTTGGCGACGATGACGACGAGCGGGAGTTTTTCCACGCCGATGAGGTTGAGTGCTTCATGAGCGGCCCCGGTGGAGGTGGCGCCGTCACCGATGCAGGTGGCCCCGACGACCCCCTCGAGTTGACCCTTGAGGCGTTTGGCGAAAAGTATGCCTGCAACCAGCGCGAGTTGCGCGCCGAGGTGGGAAATCATGGCGGGCATGCCCTCCAGCGGGCGGCCGCGGTGGACGTTGCCATCTCGTCCGCGCATCGGGCCGAGCACCGAACCGAGGTAGGTGCGGGTGCAATCTAACAAAGTCTCGCCAAAGGCCGAGCGCCCGGCCTGATCGCGGATCAGCGGGCAAAACACATCCTTGCCGCGAATCAAGGCGGTGCCCAGCGCGGCACTGACGGCTTCCTGCCCGCGTCCCAAATAGACGCCACCGACGATTTTGCCGGCCTTATACAGGCTGGAGAGCTTATTTTCCAGGATTCTTGCCAGCAGCATCGACTGAAATGCGGACCGGAGAAAATCCCGGTCGCTCGCGGATTTCTCAGAGGCAGGAGGCAGGTCCAAGGTCGGCACGGGCGGAGCATAAAACGATGCGGGCCTTGTCTGCAACCGCATTCCATCCGTCTCACGCATTCCGGCGGTTCCAGGCGAGCAAATCGCTGTAGCTGACGCCCTGGCCGCCAAAAATATCCAGCGCGCTGCCCACCGTGACGTCCACGCGGCCGCGTCCGGCCTGCTCCACCAAGCGCACATCCGCCAAGGTGGCCGCCCCGCCGGCGTAGGTGAGCGGGGCATTTCCCCATGCGCCGAGAAGGTCAACCAGCTCGGCATCGATGCCACGGCACAGGCCTTCCACGTCCGCCGCGTGGATGAGGAATTCCGCACAGCAGGGGGCAAATTGGTCGAGAGTGGCGTGATTTACTGGCAATTGGGTGAGGGTTTGCCAGCGGTTCATGGCCACGGTCCAGCCGTCGGGCGTGCGGCGGCAGGATAGGTCGATGACGAGGCGCTCGCGGCCCACTGCCTTGACCAGCGCGGCGAGGGCGTTTGGCTGATAGACTCCCTGCGCGTCAAACATCGCCGAAGTGACAATCACATGGGAGGCCCCGGCATCCAGCCAACTGGCGGCATTACCGGCATCAATGCCGCCGCCGAGTTGCAGACCGCCGGGCCAGGCCGCGAGCGCCTCGCGGGCGGCGGCGGCATTGCCGGGGCCGAGCATGATGACGTGCCCACCGCCAAGGTCATCCGCGCGGAATTTTTCCGCAAACCAGCGCGCGGGTTGCGCCGCAACAAAATTTTCCGTGGGTGCCGTGCCATCGTCGCGCAGGCTGCCGCCGACGATTTGCTTGACCTGTCCTTGGTGGAGGTCGATGCAAGGGCGGAATTTTGTCATGACTCTTTTGGATGAGGCAAGCGGGCCGCGAGCAGGTGGTCCACATGCTTGGCAAGCATGTCGGCCTCCAGATTCACCGGCTGGCCTAGGCACGCGGCGTGCAAGTGGGTTTCCTGCCAAGTGTGGGGCGTGATCCAGAAAACCGCGCCGGTGGGCGTGAGCTCCGCGATTGTTAGGGAAATGCCGTCCACTGAGAGCGATCCCTTGTCGATGCACAGGCGGTGGATTGCCGGTGGCAGCGAAACCTCGAACTGGTGGTCTTGGCCGACCGCTTCGAGGCGGGTGATGGTGCCGGTGGCGTCCACGTGGCCTTGCACAAAATGGCCGCCGAAGCGGTCGCCCACTTGCAAGGCACGCTCGAGATTAACCAGCGAGCCGATGTGCAGCGCACCCAGGGAGGTGACACGCAGCGTTTGCGCCAGCAGATCAAAGGCGATGCCGTGGGGCAAAACCTCGGCCACCGTCAGGCAGCAACCGTTGATCGCCACCGAATCACCAAGGGCCAGCTCGGCGGCAAACGGGATTTGCAGCATGAGCCGTGCCTGCTCGCCACGGGATTCGAGGGCAATGACGCTGCCGGTGGATTCAACTAGACCAGTGAACATGATTTGTTAGATTGGATTAAAGCGGGCACCGCAGGAGATGAACGCAAGGCGCTTGGGAAAAGATCATTATGTCTGCCCACGCGATGCTGTGCAAGTCTTGAGTCCGTTGCCTCAATCCGTGCTTAGGTATTTGTAGTCCTGGAGGCTGAGGGCCTGCAGCTTGCCCTCGGCATCATCGTAGAGGACAACGACATAGTTGCCGGGTGAGCCGATGGGGATGGACGGGAGTGCACCGAATTTGCCGCGCAGCGGAACGTAGCCTTCGGGATAATGAATGGGAGTTCTGGTAATTGCCAGACGCTTGACAAAGACCTTGTTCCAATTGCCGTTAGGTGCGCTGATTTCCACTTCGTGCTCGGGGGCTTGCGAAACGGAAACAAAGGTGGCGGAGCGCTTGGTTTCCGGCTCCATTTGCTTGAGCCGGAGGATGCGCATCGCCCAGTGGGCAGACGTCCCGTCGGTGGCCGCAACCCATTCGGCAAAAGGAATCAAGGTGACAGTGCTATCGGCGGCGACGGTGAGACGGGTGCTGCCTTCATTCACGCCAGGGCGCTTGAGGGTGATCTGATGGGCACCGGGTTTGAGCCCGATGCCACCAGTCACATCCCCCAGTTGGTAGCCGTCCGGATTCATCACCTCGCCATCAATGAGGAGTTGCAGCTTGTCGCTACCCTGCGCCACCGCATTGACAAGGCGCACAAACCCGGCGCGTTCCGCCGCCTGGTCTTGGGCAGTTAGGGAGGCCAGCGACAAGCCGCCGGACATGGCAGCAACCTGCAGCAAACCGATAACTCTGTTAGAAAGTGTTTTCATGGATGATGCGGGGATGGAATTTTGCCGGATCAATGGTGCCCTCGCTGGTGCGCTCGCCTGGATCGGCAAACACGGTGAAGACCTTGCGAACCTCGGCGAGGACTTCCGGCTTAGCGTCGGCGGTGGCAGTGGGCGCGACGGCTTGGCCGATGACCCACACCCGGAAGTTGCGCGAGCGGACGGTGGCGGCTTCGTGAACGCGGGCGAAGACTTCCTCGGCGGCGGAATCCGTCCATTGGACACGCGTGTTGTTAGGAATGTGGATGCCCGGGCGATAGCCATCCGGGTTGCCCAAAACGTATTTGCCATCCGCGTCCTTGACCAATGCGAGTTCCGACGGGCTGGCAAAGGGCCGTGCGCGAAGGATGGCGTCGGCAAGCCGGTCCGCCTCGAGCAGGGCTCCGGCGGATGGGGCGTAAAGCGTGACCGGAGTGGTCGCCGGAGCCAGCACGGGTGCCGGGTCGTGGTTGAGAGTGTTAGGGACGCTCGCCAGTGATGGATCCTGTCCCAAGGCACCGACGGCAAGCGCGCGCAAGGCATCCCGGGTGGCGGTGTTGATATTCACATGGCCGCGGATCTCCACCACCTTGCCTTCACGCAAGGCACGCTCCAGCGAGCGCGCTTGGCCGACGTGGAACAGATCTAGCAGATTGAGCGCGCGCTTGCCTGGTTGGTCAAACGCCGGGTGTTCCGGGCGGCCGATGCGCAGGGAGTTGCCGCCGCCGTGGTCCGGGCTGGCCGGGCTGGCGGGTAGCACATCGGGCCAGGCATAGCGGCTGGCCGGCATGAGGCCCTTGCGGATGGCCGTGGTATCTTGCACGATGTCGTAGGTGGGCTGCCACAGAATGGGGTCGTAGACGCGCCCGAGTTCGGTGGCGCTATAGAAGCGACCGGCATTGGAGAGGCGCTGCGGCGCTTGGGCCGCGATGGGGGGGGGTGCCCACTGGTATCTGACGTCAGTTGGGCACACCGCGTCGTTTTCCGAGAGCGGCCAGGTGCCAACGAGTGAGTCATGTCCGCCGTCCGGCCATTCGGAGGGCAGCACACGGCCGTAGGTCTTGGGTTTGCGCGGCGCATCGGCGTCATAGATGGTGCGGCGGCGGATGTTGCGGCGGTTGGGGCTGGAGTTTTCCGGATAGGCATTTTCGCCGAGGGGTTTACTCCGTAGATAGTAGGAGATGCGCGGGTCGCCGGGGTTGTCCACTTCCGCGCCGAACGGGCCGAGGGACAGGGCGGCTACGGTGGCTTTGGAAGCGTGTCTGGGTTTGGAGAGATCGAATTCGAGGCCACTTTTCTGCCGGATGATGCCGCTGGCGCGGTCGATCTCCTGGCCATTCCACAGCAGGGAAACACCGGCCGCGCCTGCGTGCTCAGTTAGACTGAAATGGTCCGCCACCGAGATGCTGGAGGGACCAACATCGAGAGTGTAGGAGACGGCCGCGAATTCATAGAACTTGAATTCATTGGCACGCAGCGCCACCTGGACTTCAGGCGACCAGAACCGATCCTTGATCTTGGTTAGTTGGTGGGTGGCTTTGGCGGGATTCTCTAGCAACTCAGGAGCATCGAAGCGTTGTGAGCTGGTGCCCGCGCCAATCCCTTCCATGGGCAGCGCCACTTCATAGCTGAGCCGGGTTTGCCCGCTGACGTCCTGTTGGGTCATGTTCCAGAGTTCGGCAAATAATTTGAATTGCCAGGTGAGGATGCGGCGGTCACCAACTTGCGCTTGTCCCATGTAGTGGACTTGCAAGACCACCTCGCTGATGAGCGGGAACCCATCGAGGCCGCGGTGACTGCCGGCAACCTGCGTGGATTGCGGGTCTTCGTCGGCGTAGTCGATGGCATTGGCCGCGAGGGTTTTCAGATAGTCATCGGGAAAGCCGCCTTGGCGGCTGGCAAAGGCCGGCAGGGCTTTGCGGATCATGGCGGCCATGGGCTCGACTCCGGCTGGACCCATGGCAAGGAGGGTATTGAGGTTGAGCTTGGGCTCGCCGACCGCGGCGGTATCAATGCCAGTTAGATAAGGCACGCGGGGTTGCTCGAAGTAGGGCTGCACCGTGGTTGTTAGGTTTTCCTCCACGGCGCGGGCTTGCGGATGGGCTAGATGGTCGAGAGTGTTGCGGATCAACGGCGGTTGGATCTCGGCGGCGGCCAGCGTGGAATCCGGGGTCACAAGGATTGGGCGGTTTTTGACTAAAGTTTTGCCGAGTTCGCCGGAGTGTTCGGTGGTGGCTGCGGGATCGATGGCGTGGAGGGCAATGCGATCCAGTGCGGGTGCCTCGGGTGAGGGGTTGAGGCCGGGTGCGGGGAATGGCCACGTGACGCCGGCGTGGGTGCCACCGGGGCCGGCGATGTTGCCTGCGGTGTTAGGGTCGATTTTCCCCTGGAGGTCTTCGACCCAAAACGCATAGCGGGCGACGATTTGATTTTTGGCGTTCACGATGGGCAGCCAGACAATTGGGGCCGGGTCGAGATACGGCAGGGCGTCCAGGTCGACGCATTGAGCGGGTAGGGCACCGACGAGTGGTTCGACGGCTGGAGGCGTTAGACGTACAGTGTCAGCAGGTGGACCGGTGCTGCTGAAGAGCGGGACATAACGGAATGTGAAGCCGTCACCGCCGGATTTGTCCCCCTGCACCAGAAACAGGAACGGCGCACGCTCGCGACCTGGTTTGACGGGTTGTTTGAGAGTGGATTGGAGAAGGGTGAAAGTGTCGTTCGCCGCTTCGACGGTTAGAATGCCAGTGACGGCTTCCAGTGCGGCGCGGGCAGCCAGATCGGCGCGTTGGTGATCGACATGCGAGCGCGAGGTGTTGCGCTCGAGGCCGACGACAAGCAGGGCTCCCACTGCCAGAATGAGCAAGGCGGAGACAATGATGACCACCGCCGGCAGGACAAAACCCGCGAACCAAACGTGACTGGATTTGGAGTGTGCAACAGGCATGGTGTTAGATTGGCTACAACCCGCGCTCCGGGGGTGTGGCCGGGGTGGGGGCCGGGGTGGGGTGGCCGAAACGGATGAG
>JBAXOF010000049.1:0-19611 GCA_037133375.1 Verrucomicrobiota bacterium
GTGCCGAGCAGTTCGATCGTGCCGGTGCGTTGCTCGTCAGACCACAGTTTCATGGCGACGGCCGGTGCCAGCAGCATGAATATCCATGGGTGCCAGAAGAAAAACGGCCACTCAAGGGAAGCGTCCCCGGCCTTGATGAAACTGCCGAAGGTGAAGGCCAGTCCCATTGAGAGCAGGAGAAAGATCACAATGATCGCGTAGGCGGTGGGCTGGGAGAAGTAGCTGCCCAGCTCGCGTTTGTAAATGGTTAGGGTGCGCATGGAGATGGTGGATAGTGGTTGGAAGATGGTGGATAGGGAATCGAAGAGGCTGTTCTTGCGTCTTGTGGCTTGCCGTCTTGCGTCTTTATCTGGCCGTTTCCGTATCACGCGAGGTGACGGCGCGGAACAGATCGGTCAGGGATCCCGTGCCGGATTGGGCGAGAAGTTCCGCTGGCGTGCCGTCGGCAACGATGACGCCGCGATCGACGATGACGGCGCGGGTGCAGGCAGCTTCAACCTCTTCAAGAATGTGGGTGGAGAACAAGATGGCCTTGGTCTCGCCAAGCCGCTTGATCAACTGGCGAACCTCATGCTTTTGGTTAGGGTCGAGACCGTCGGTGGGCTCGTCAAGGATAAGCACCTCGGGATCATGCAGCAGCGCCTGGGCGAGACAGGTGCGGTGGCGATAGCCTTTGGATAGGGTGTCGATGGACTGCGAGGCGACGGAGGCGAGGGAGCAAACCTCGATGGCGCGTTCCACAGCATGCTTTTTCTGGTTGCCGGAAAGCCCGCGAATGGCAGCACAAAAGCGCAGGAAGCCGAGCACAGTCATGTCCCGGTAGAGCGGCGCGGACTCCGGCAGATAGCCGATTTTGGTCTTGGCCTCCGCCGGACGGTCCACGATGGAAATTCCGCACACCTTGGCATCGCCGGAGGTGGGCGGAAAAAACCCGGTGATCATCCGCATGGTGGTGGACTTGCCGGCCCCGTTAGGCCCGAGGAATCCGAGAACCTCGCCTTTCTTCACCGAGAACGAGAGTTGGTTCACGGCGGTTTTGGTCCCGAATTGTTTGGTTAAACTTTCAACTTCAATCATGAGCGGGTGGTAAAAAGGTTAGGTTTGCTGCCAATGACGCGTAGAAAAACGCTACCACTGCCAGCGTTTGTCTGAAAAGGAGAAAAAAATGCCGTCGGCATTAAAATTGGGCTGCGCTTGGCGTTGGGGAAACTTCCGGCTGGGATTGGCTGCGGGGTGCGTGTAGAATCCCCGGCGATGAGGGGCCGCACGAGAGACGAGCGCGTGAAGCAGGCAGCTATCGCCGCGGCGATTTTGGTGGGGGTGAGCTGTGGAGGGGTGGCCTTGTTAGTGGGTTGGCGCCACGTTCCCGGCGTGTTGGGCGAGTGGCTCGGCATGCTCGCGGGCATCGTGTCCACCCCGTTTTTTCTGGAGGCATCCGCCGGGGTCGTGGGCGTTCTGATCGTGATTGTGCTCAACACCTTGCGGCGGCACTGGGAGGGCGATGAGTTCGTGTCCCTCGAGGAGTTGGAAACCCGGGACGCGCCACAAGTGGGGAATAAACCACCTCCGCCCACCGTCACCTGCAAATGACTACCATGCCGCGCCCACTTCAATCGCCGGAAAAGGAACTGCGTTTTACCCGCTCGGGTCAGGCGCCATTGTTTTGGGTGAGTTCAGCGGTGCTGACGAGCGTGGCGCTGGCCTTGTTAGCCTGCGCCCCTTATCGCGCGGACAACCCCACACTGCCGCACCCGGCGTGGGCAATCGTCCCGCTGACCCTCGCATGGGCGGCCGCCCACACCGCCCTCCGCCTCACCCGCCACGCCTATCTGATTCTCACCCCGCTGGGCATCGAGATCTTCCCGTTCTTCCGCCCCAGCCATGGCATGCGCCTGGTCTATTGGCAGGAAATCGATGCCGCCGCGCTCGACCCGGCTCACACCCTGCTGACCCTCCACCATAACCCGGAACAAACCTCTGGCATCCACCTCTCGCTCGCGCCCATCCGCCATGACCGCCGCCACCTGCTCGCCACCGCCATCACCGGCCGCCTGGCCAAGGCTGGGCCCCCGCGGAAGCACAATCCCCGCATTTGTTAGGTTGACACATGCCGAAATGGTGGGACAATCCCACCATGCTTGTCACTTTGGATGCCAAACGCCGCCTCACGGTTCCCATGGGCCTTGCCCCCGCTTCCCCTGGTGACACTTTTGAATCATGGTTCGATGCCGAGGAGGATGAAATCGTTTTCCGCAGGATCAAACCCATGGGCGACTGGTTGGCTGTGCTGGCGGAATGCCCTGTGCCGATCGACGAGATGCCGCCACGGCGCAAGGCAACCGCCAAAAGATCCCCCTTGTGAACTGGTTGTTGGACACCGACGTGATTTGTCAACCCGCCAAACGCCAGGGCGATGCACGCGTGATCACGTGGTTGGCTCAGGAAAAAGAACGATGCTTCACCAGCGCGATTGTAATCGCCCAACTCGCGTATTGGGTGCGCTCGAAGACGGGCCGCCAACGCGAGGAGTTGCAAACTTGGCTGCAACGTT
Source organism: Verrucomicrobiota bacterium (assembly GCA_037133375.1). GTDB lineage: Bacteria > Verrucomicrobiota > Verrucomicrobiia > Verrucomicrobiales > Akkermansiaceae > Luteolibacter. The sequence goes on from JBAXOF010000049.1 coordinate 2,552, forward strand.
TGGTCAATGCACTCGGCGGGCGCATCCTGGGCTTCAATGTGAGTGTGGCGCATGTCTGGGCCGACCAAGAACACCTGCTTGAACAACACGGCCAGCGAATGCCTGTGGAAGATGGCTATATCGCCGCGACCGCCCGCCGTCACGGACTGACCATCGCCACTGGAAATGACAAGGACTTCCGTCGTCCGGGCCTCAAAGTGTTCAACCCCTTCAAGGAATTGCCAAAATCCTGATTTATGGGCAATTCCCATTCCACCCCGCCCCGCGATGCGCCGCACTGAAACCGTCCAAACCCGCTTCCAAGCCCTTGAGATTTGGAAATCCGACACCTCCACCGAGTTCCGCGTGGCCGGGGCCATCCATGCATCCTATCACCGCAAGCGTTTTCTAACAGGATTGGCGTGGGACCTCATCGCCGCCGCCGCCCTGTTGCGCACCGCGGGCCCGCCGCGCTCGGTCCTGATGTTGGGCTTGGCCGGCGGCACCGCCTGCCGCGTGCTGCGCCACTTGCTGCCGGATTGCCACCTGACCGCCATCGATATCGATGCCGAAATCATCGACCTTGCCCGCGCCCACATGGACCTCGCCGCGCTGGACATCGAAATCATCACCACCGACGCCTATCCGTGGCTCGCCAAAAACCGGCGCACTTTTGACGTCGTGTTTGATGATATCTATCTGGCAGGCAAGACCGACGTCTTCCGCTCGCGGACATGGGACCCCAAACTGCTGGTGCACCTGCGCCGCGCGGTGGCACCCGGCGGCTTGCTCGCGGTCAACCTGGTCACCGGCACCGGCCATCGCGCGATGCAATCGCACACCCGCAAGGTCCTGCGCGAGGCCTTCCCCAGCGTGCGCAGCCTCACAACCTCCGAGAGCATGAACGAGATCCTCGTCGCCGGCGAATCTGTGGCCCCCCGCCGCCGGTTCGACGCCTACGATGAGGCGTTTCATGATTGGCGCGACCGCATGTATTGGGAACGCATCGCGGTGCGGAAACTGCCTGCCTAACCAACGATTGGAGCTGTTCCCGGTTGGAGTTCCGTCGGGGTGCAGATTCTAACTGACATGTTGCCGTAACGCTTGGTGTAGGCGGGGTCGCCGGAGGGGGTGACGAGGAAATTGCGGCCTTTCGGGTAGTATGTGCGGAAGAGTTTGAGGGCCGTGCTGTCAAACGCTCCCGGATTCCACTTGCACTCGATGGCGTCCACCTGATCGCGGCGGTGGGCGAGAATGAAATCCACCTCGTGCCCCGCCTTGTCGCGCCAGTAACAGGCAGGCGTTTCCGGAAACCGGGCTTGGAGATGTTCCAGAACCAGATGCTCCCAGAGCGTGCCGCAGTCATCCGGGCGCAGCGGGTCCCAGCCGCAGGCAAAACTCACAAAACCGGTGTCGAAGGCATAAACCTTGGGTTGCCTGACAATCTCGTTATTGCCACCACCATGAAACGGACGGACCACCGTGACGGCATGGGTGATTTCCAACGCTCGCAGATGGCTTTCTACGGTTGGCCGAGAAATCCCGAGCGCCGCGGCGGTGTGGGTGACCTCGAACTGCCCGCAGCTCTGGCGCAACATGAATTCCAGCATCGCGTTGAATCGATTCATGTCCCGAAATCCGAACAGGCGCTGGATGTCGCGAGCAAAAAACGAGTCCATCCATTCGCGGTAGAAGGCAGGCTGTTTCGCCCCGGCCAGCATTGCCGGCGGGAGACCGCCGTGAAACAGGCGTTGCGGCAGGGGCACCCCGAATGCGGATAGTTCATCCCATCCCACCGGCGTCAAATGCACCAGGCGTTTGCGACCCGTCAGAGTGTCGCTGAATTTCTTGCTAGCCGCCAGCGTCGAGGAACCCGTGGCAAGAATCCTCAATTGCGGAAAACCGTCCGCCCCAATTTTCAGCAGGCGGGCCGGATCGCGCAGTTGGTGGATCTCATCGAATACCACCACCGGCTTCGCGCAATTGCGGAAAAAGACCTGGGGATCAACAAGCATGCCCTCGACGCTGGGCAGATCGCAATTCACGTAGAGAAACCGATCCGCGCCAAGGCTCTCGGCCAAGGTGGTCTTGCCGGACCGTCGCACACCCGCCAACCAGACAATCGGGGCCTCGATCCATGCGTCTTCGATGCGTTGCTGCCAGAAAGGTCGTGAAATCATGCCAGCGCACTATACGTTTGGTGATACCAGATGTAAAGTACGGTTTTTTCAAATGCCTATCATCAGGACCATGCAATGGCCAAATACTCATGCGAATCCTGGAATCATTTTCCCCGTTGTTTCTGCTTGCCACAACGTGAGATTTTCTATACTCATGCTGTTCACATGATTACCCGACTTTTTTCAGCAGCTCTGCGTGGTGTGGATGCCCAGGAGGTGGAAGTGGAAGTCAACGCCAGCGGCGCGGACCGCCCGATCATCGTGATTGTGGGCTTGCCGGATGCGGCCGTGCGCGAATCCTCCCAACGGGTGATCTCCGCCATCGGCGCGTCCGCCCTCCGGCTCGATGACGGCATCAAGACGGTCAACCTCGCCCCGGCGGACTTGAAAAAAGAAGGCCCGTCGTTTGATCTGCCCATCGCGTTGGCCATGGTCGCCGCCAGTGGCAGCAAACCCCTGCCCGTGGACGATTGCTGTGTGGTCGGTGAACTCGGCCTCGATGGGGCCGTGCGCCCGGTCAAGGGTGTGCTGTCGATTGCCTTGGAGGCCAAGCGCCGCGGTCGCTCCCGCTTGTTAGTCCCGGATGAAAACGCGCCGGAAGCGGCAGTGGTCGAGGGCATCCAGGTTTTCCCCATCCGCACACTCCGCCAAGCGTGGGACTTCCTCAACGCCAAGCTGGTCATTGCGCCTTTTGTCCTCGACCGGCGCGCGTTTTTCAATGCGCACCGGACTTACGAGGCGGACTTCGATGAGGTCAAGGGCCAGCACCACGTCAAACGCGCGCTCGAAGTGGCCGCCGCCGGCAACCACAACATTCTCATGGTCGGCCCGCCCGGCACCGGCAAGTCCATGCTCGCCAAGCGCATCCCCACCATCATGCCGGACATGACGGAAGAGGAGGCGATTGAAACCACCAAGATCCATTCGATCACCGGCATGTTGGACCCGCACCGCGCGTTTCTAACCACCCGGCCGTTCCGCGCGCCGCACCACACCATCTCCGACGCCGGATTGTTAGGCGGCGGCACCAACCCGGGCCCCGGGGAAGTGTCGCTGGCGCACCACGGGGTGTTGTTCCTCGATGAGTTGCCGGAATTCCGGCGCCAAACGCTGGAGGTGATGCGCCAACCGATGGAAGACGGCCATGTGACCATTTCCCGCGCCGCAGGCTCGCTGACCTTTCCCTCGCGCTTCATGTTGGTCGCGGCGATGAACCCGTGCCCGTGCGGTTACTATGGCGACCCGAAACGCAGTTGCCGCTGCTCCACCCGCCAGATCGAAAACTACCGGCAGCGGATCTCCGGACCATTGTTAGACAGGATCGACCTGCACGTGGAAGTGCCACTGGTGGATTTCCGCGAGCTCTCATCTAACACCAACAGCGGCGAACCCTCCGGAGGCATCCGCCAGCGGGTGATGGCCGCACGCCAGATCCAACACGAGCGCTTCCGCAGGTCCGGGCATTCCACCAATGCGGCGATGACTTCGCGCCAAGTCCGCCAGCATTGCCAACTCGATGCCGAAAGCACCGGCTATCTCGAACAGGCAATGGAGGAAATGAGTTTCTCCGCCCGCGCCCATGACCGCATCCACAAGGTGGCGCGCACCCTGGCGGATCTGGCAGGCGCGCCTAATATCCGTCCGCAGGACATCCTGGAGGCCATTCAATACCGCGCGCTGGACCGCAAGTTGTTTTCCTGAATCACCTGCCCCATGAAAATCATCCCTGCCATCTTCGATGGAACGTGAAATCCGCCAAAATCATTGCCTCCGCCCAATGGATTAGCCATCAATGGATTCTTATCAGTCAGGCTCAGTGGCTCCCTTCGTGAAACTCAATCCAACTCCGCATGCTCGAAGAACTGCTCTCCAACATTTTCGTCAACCAGTGGGCAGTCTTCGGGATCGTAACCTTGTTGCTGCTCGCGCTCGCCGAGGCGGGTTGCCGCTTCGGCATGGCCTTCCGACGGCACAACCCCGAAGCTGCCACCGGCCATAGCGGCAGCGTGCAGGGAGCAGTGCTCGGCCTGTTAGGACTGCTGCTCGGCTTCAGCTTCGCTATGGCGGTGGGACGCTACGACCTGCGCCGCACGTTGGTGGTCGATGAGGCCAACGCCATCGGCACCACCTGGCTGCGTGCCGATTTCCTTCCGGCACCGCATCAACCGGAGGTCAAGGAGTTGCTCAAGCGCTATATGAAGGAGGTGACGATATGAGCTTATAGCAATTTTTGGTATTCATATCTCGCTGCTCACCCGGTTCGACATCACGCTCGACGCGGAAGCCATGGTTCACTCCGGCAGGCGGATGCGGGCGGGCACATCCTTGATTTCGAGACCGGCCTTGATGAGGGCGTCCCAGATGGCGAGCAGGCGTTCGAGGGAGAGTTTGCGGTCGGCCTCGAGTTCGAGTTTGCGGCCGGGGTTTTGTTTTTGATAGGCTACGAGATAGCTTTTGAGCAACCCTTCGGGGACGCTGAGGGTGTCGAGGGTGATGTGGCCCTCGGCATCCACGGTGATGACCGAGCGGGCATCGGCCACCTTGTCGGAAGGCACCTCGCGCACGGTGGGCAACTCGACGCGGAGCACGTTGCGGGGTTTCTTGAACTGGGTGGAGATGATCAGGAAAATCAGCAAAAATATCAGCACGTCGATCATCGGAATGATCTGCACTTGGCTGCGGCTGCGGCTGGGACGATGGAAATGCATTGGTTGTTAGGAATTCTTGTCGGGCTGGACCTGGCAGGCGTGGGCGAAATCGCCTAACATGGTTTCGAGGCGCACCGTGAGCCGTTCGATGCGGCGGGTGAAATAACTGTGCGCGATGACGCAAACCACCGCGGTCACAATCCCGAATATGGTGGTGTGGAGCGCCACCGCAATGCCGTGGGCCACCAGCACGTGGTCGGTGGTCTCGCCCAAGCCTTCGAAAATGACGACCAGGCCGGAGGCGGAGCCTAATAACCCGAGCAGCGGTGCCACCGTGACCAGCACATCCAGCACGCCGACGCCGGAGTGGAGGTGGACGGATTCCTCGCGGGCGGCGGATTCGACGGCCTGGGTGATTTCCGGCAAGGGTTTGCCACGATGCTTGATAGCCACGGCACAGAGCCGGGCCAAGGTGCTCTTGCCTTCCTGGAGTTGGCGCGGGACGGCCACCAGCTTGGCCTCCGCCGTGAGGTGCTCGTAGCCCTCCACCTGGCGGGCAAGGGTTTCCGGGATGACGCGCCCGCGCGACAGCGACAGGAGTTTGTAGAGGATGGCCATCATGCCAATGACCGAGCACAACGAGAGGGGGATCATGAAGAACCCTCCTCTAACAAGGAATGACCAGGTCGCTTGGAAGGCTTCGGCGGGAGTGGTGATGGTGCAAATGAGGGCGTGGGTGACGGACATGACGTGTGTGTTAGAAATAGAAGTTGAAGATGAGTTCGAGCGGCTCCTTCACAAAATCCTTGCGCACCTCGGGCGGCATGGCGGGAATGACGGCGTCATGGATGGAGTTGAGGGTGAAGCCTTTTTGTTGTTGGCCGGTCTGCATGACACCGACGAATTGCGGGTTGCGCACCTTGCCCTTGGCATCGACAAAAAAGCGCACGGTGAGATATCCCGGAGTGATGAAGTCCCGGTAACGCACGCAGTTGCGCTGCCACTCGAGTTCGATGGCGCGGCTGATGGTGGCTTGATAGCGGCCCAGCGGCGTGTCCTCCACATCGAGCGCACTGCGCCCGGTCCGCGAGATCGACCCTTGAATGGTGGTCTTGCGCTGGTTGCCGCGGAAGGCCGACTGCTTCGGCGTTTCCTGCGGGGATGCGGCGGCAGGGCTCGCCTTGACGTCGTCGGGAGTCGGTAGGGCCTCCGGAGTGCCAGCGCGTGGCAACGTCTGCGCCACGCCCTTGGGAGGGCCCTCCTCGTTTGTTAGGGGAACGGCCACATCGACCGGATTCGGTCCCTCGACCCAGTGTCCGGCGGCGGGTGGCGGTGCAAGTTTTTCATCAACGCCGGGCGTCTCGGTGGGTTCGCCACGGGTGGCGACTGCCGGCGGCGCGGGTGCCATCTCGGGCGCGGGTGGTGCGGGTGCACCGGACGGCTGCGGCGACTCCGCAACGGTTGCCGTGGCATCGCTGAGAACGCCGTCCTGATACCGACTCTCGGTGGTCTCGATATCGCCCTCGTGGCGCGGCTGAATACCCGCCTGGGCTGGCATGGCCGCAGCGTTAGGGTTTGGCGTGGCATCGCTGGTGGCTTGGGTGTCCCGCTCGCCGATGAATGCGGGCTTGTCCGGGCGCTTGCTCCGCTGGTCATCGGCGGTGCGCATGAATTCCGGATCCCGCGCGGCGGTGGCGGCGGCTGTGGCCTCCGCCGCAGCGGTATCGGTTGTGGCTGCGGTGGCCGGGGCTTCGGCCTGCGCCGCTAACTCCGGTGCGATGATGCGCACGGTTTCCATCGGCACGGCGGGATCGACGTTAGGGTGTTGGTATTGCTGCGATTGAACGACGGCCAAGCCGGCCAACAACAGGATGGCGGCATTGCACAGCAACGACAAGCCAAGCGCAACCGCCCACAGGCGACCGTCACTGCGCGGTGCTATTGCTGCATGCGATGTCATGGCCAACGTCCGTAGCATGCCTGCAATCCCGCCCCGGCGCAACCCGGGAAATGCGGGGTGACTGATGCTACGCGTCCAATACCGTCAGTGTTGCCAATGCGGCAGCGGGAGGGAAAAGAGGCGGCGGGCGTTCGGCGAGCTCAGCCGAGCTGTAGAATGCCCGCGCCACAGTGGTCCGGGCATGTTGCCCGGATCCTTCAGTAACATAACCCTGTGCTAACCTGATAGTATTGGGTTAAGCGCCTGTAGCGAACGTCGCCACCGGGGATTTATCGTGAAATCCGGCGTCAGGAGCAGGGATAATCTTGCCATCGGGTGATTCCCGAGCATCCTTCGCGGCACGCATGATGCAGTCATTAATTGAAACATGGTTCCACTGGGTGCACGAGTGGGGATATGGCGGTGTGATCGTCCTGATGGCCATGGAAAGCTCGATTTTCCCGGTGCCCAGCGAGTTGGTGGTGCCGCCCGCGGCCATCCTCGCGGCGCAAGGCGGCAGCATGACCGTGCCCGGCGTCATTCTTGCCGGCACCATCGGGTCGTGGCTGGGCGCCGCCATCACCTATTGGGTGGCCTTTCTGGTGGGGCGCCCGCTGGTGCTGCGCTTTGGCAAATATTTCTTCATGCCGCAAATCAAGGTCTTGCGGGCCGAGCGCTTCATGCACCGCTATGAGGGCGGCGGCGTCTTCTTCGCCCGCTTGCTGCCCGTCATCCGGCATCTGATATCCATCCCTGCCGGCATCATCCGCATGGGCTTCCTCAAGTTCAGCGTCCTGACCGTCGTCGGCTCCGCCATCTGGTGCTGGGTGCTAGCCGTGTTAGGCCAGAAGGTCGGCAACCAGCTCAAACCCCAACAAATGGCGGCCCTCAAAGCGGGTCAAGGCGTGGACCTGCTCCATCTGATTCACGCCGTCAAACAGGAAGCCCTCTGGATCATCGCCGCCGTCGCCGTCGTGTGCCTCCTCTATTTCGTCGCCATGCGCCTGACGGCTGATAGAAAAGCGCCCTAACTGCACTCCGGGCGCGGATCGCGGTCGAGCAGTTCGCGCATGGCGACTGCGGCGGGCTTGCCTTGATAGAGGATGGCATACACCGCGTCGATGATCGGGGTGCGCACCCCGGCCTTGCGGGCGGCCTCGTGGATGGATAGAGTGTTGGGCACGCCTTCCGCCACCATCCCCAGCGCGGCCACCGCAGCCTCAAGCGTTTGGCCTTTGCCGAGGGCAAGACCGACGCGATGGTTGCGCGAGTGCTCGGAAAAGCAGGTGACGATGAGGTCGCCGACACCGGAGAGCCCGGCAAACGTTTCCTGGCGTCCGCCGAGCGCCACGCCGAGGCGGGTCATTTCGGCCAGGGCGCGGGTGACCAAGGCGGCCACGGCATTGTCGCCGAGACCGAGGCCATGGGCCATGCCGGCGGCGATAGCGTAGACATTCTTGACCGCACCACCAAGCTCGATGCCGGCCACATCGTCGCTGGTGTAGACGCGGAAATGCGGCAACGTGAACAAGTCCTGTAGGGCCACGGCCAGTTGCGGGTCGTTAGATGCGACCACCGCGCAGGTGACGAGGTCGGCGGCGATTTCCTCGGCGTGGTTAGGCCCGGTGAGAATGCCGATCGGGTTGGCCGGAAACACGTCGCGCAAAATCTGGCTGAGGCGCTCGCCGGTGTTGCGTTCAATGCCCTTGGCGCAGGACAACAGCGGGGTGCCGGCTGATAGACCGAGCGCGGCTAGTTTTCCCGCCTCGGAACGGACCGCCGCCGAGGGCACTGCGAAGATGATGAGCGGCATGGCCAGCGCCTCACGATACTCGCCGGTGGCCAGGATGTGCGGCGCAAGCTCAATGGAGGTGATATATTTTGGATTCCGGTGGTCGCGGTTGATGCCTTCCACACAGTCGGCTTCTATCGAAACTAGCAGGATCGACTCGAGTTTCGGGGCGAGCAATTTGGCGAGCGCTGTGCCAAGCGAGCCCGCGCCAAGGATCGCGGCTGAGGTGAAGGGAAAGTGCATGTTATCAGTTATCAGTTGTCAGTTATTGGGAAGAAGACACAAGACTTGAAGACACAAGACACAAGACAAGAAAAAGAGATTAGCCATAGGGGCTCTTCTCTTGCGTCTAGCAGTCTTGCGTCTTGCGTCTTTTCTCGAACCGATTCTCGGTGCCGTGACGGAGGCGTTTTATGTTAGACCGGTGTTTCCAGATACCAAGCAGGGCCACCACCACCGAGAACGCGAGCAAGGGCTTGTTCCAGGTGCCGGCCTGCCAGAGGGTGGGAAGGTTGGGGTCGTTGTGAAGGTGATGGAAACGGGCACCCATATGGGTGAGCAGCGGCAGAACCCCGACGGCTCCCATGCTGGCCACCGAGACATAGCGGGTGAGGGCAAACACCAGCACCCAGACCAGCAGCAAAATCACAATGGCGGCGGGCATCAGGGCGATGACCACCCCGGCCGAGGTGGCAATCCCCTTGCCGCCCTTGAAGCCAACCCACGGCGAATAGTTGTGGCCGAGGATGGCGCACAACCCGGTGGCCACCTGCAGCAGTTGGGCAAGGGTTTGCTGGTCACTTGGCAAAACGTGCGCTAAGGGCAGCAGACATGGAATGACCATGCCAGTGGGTTGCCCCTCAAAGCGGATCCAATTGAGGGCCAGTAGCGTGGGAATGAGCCCCTTGAGCATATCCAAGAGCAAGCAGGCGATGCCGTATTTCTTGCCCATAACCCGTAACACATTGGTGGCACCAATGTTGCCGGAGCCCTGCTGGCGGATGTCAATCCCCCGCGACTTCGCCATGAGCAAGCCAAAGGGGATCGAGCCTAGCAGAAACGCGATGAGCGGACAAAACCAGAGTTGCATGGAGAAATCAGGGCGCGGCTTGCTCGACGGTGACGGATTGGATGACCACGTTGTCCGCCGGCACGTCGGGGGATGGCATCGTTAGACTCTCGCCGGTCAGCGGATGACGCATCACCAACTCCTTATTGCCCGTGGCCACGGCCTTGATTTTATCGACCACGTCCATGCCGGTGACCACCTTGCCGAATACGGCATAGCCGCCGTTGCTGGGGAAGTTGAGCCCGGCGTTGTCCTGCACATTGATGAAGAACTGGCTGGTGGCGCTGTTAGGGTCGTTGGTGCGGGCCATGGCAATCGTGCCGCGGTCATTGGTCAGGCCATTGTTGCCTTCGTTCTTGATAGGCTTGGCCACGGTTTTTTCCACCAACTTGGTGCCTTCAAGGGCGAAGCCGCCGCCTTGAATCATGAACCCGGCTATGACCCGGTGGAAGACAGTCCCGTCATAATGCTTCCGTTGAACATAGCCCAAAAAATTCTCCACCGTGACCGGGGCCTTTTCCGCGTTGAGCTCGACCACAAATTCACCCTGGGTCGTTTTGAAGCGGACCTTGGGGGCTTTGGCGGGTGCGGTCTTGACGCCGACGGTCGGCGGAGCGGCGGGTTTGTCCTGCGCACAGGCGAGGAACGGAACCAAGGCGAGGGCGAGCAGAGCGGTGCGGCGTTTCATCGGGCGCGAGACTTAGGCGATTTGCCCGCAAAGCGCAAGCCCGCTCATGGAAAGAGCCGCGCGGCCAAAAATTGCCGCAAAAAAATGCTTGCAGCCGACGCTCGGGCATTCTAGGTTGCCCGTCCACGCCGCAGGGCGCATGGATCAAACGCGGGATGGAGCAGCCAGGTAGCTCGTCAGGCTCATAACCTGAAGGTCAGAGGTTCAAATCCTCTTCCCGCAACCAATCTAAGGCCTTAATCCTCAATGGGTTAGGGCCTTAGTCCTTTCAGGGGAAATGCCAGTGAAGGCACTCAATGAAGGCACTTTTGAAGAAATTCTGCATTTCTGGCACTTTCCGCCGGTGCCCTCGCTCCATGCCCATGCCGGTGCTCCATGTCCATGCTCGTGATCCATGCCGCCCGTCGGTGCCCTGGTCGCCCTGGTCGCTGCCCGAGGTCGGGCCGGTGCCGCCGACGGTGCCGGTGATGACGCCTCCGGTGATCGACCTGGTGATGGGGATGACGCCGCACTCGTGGTGATCCTGCCGCCCGTAATCGGCGAGGTGATCGAGGTGATCGACGAGGATTTGGGCTTTGATTGCTCCGCCGCGTCTGATAGCGTCCGCATATATGGCCTCCAACCCTGCTCAGAATGTGGAAACCCGATTGCCACCACCGCGTCAACCTGCCCGAAATGCGGAGCGCCAGGAGCTGCATTCACACATGAGCGACGAGCGGTCGGCACACCTCTGAACACGATCCGAAAAACATCCAAGAGGCTCAAGTTTCAATCCGCCATCGCCATCCTGTTTACCATCGCCGCCATCGCCGCTGACGCCCACGCCGAGATCCACCAGAGTCCATGCGTGGGCTGCGCTCCAGAAGCTATCAAGGAAATTGAGCGTGCCACCGAAGCCCAGCTCGAGGGTGGCCCCACTGCTGATAGAGAAGGTGCCGCCGGTGACGTTGACTCCATCAAACATCGAGCCACGGGCACCGATGGTGGCGGTATTGGCATTGAGTTGCCACTGGAGACGGGAGGTGGCCGTGTAGGCCACGCCGTTGCTGAAAGTCTGGATGCCCGCCACGCCGCTGCCACTGGTGTTGTTTACTAACAAAGTGCCGTTGCTCACCGTGGTGTCGCCGGTGTAGGTGTTGGCACCGGAGAGAATCTGTGCGCCCGTGCCATTCATCACCAAGTTGATAGAACCCAGCCCGGCACCGCCGGCGATGACGCCGGGAAAGGCCTGCGTGGTGCCGCCGCGCGGACTCAGAGTTAGAGTGGAAGACACGGCAGGGTTGCTATTTTGCACCGTGCCGCCGCCGCTGGACAACGCGCTCACCTGCTGGTTGGTTCCGTTCAGATCCAGCAACGCGCCAGTTGCCACGGTCAGCACCGTGCCGGTGGGCAGGATGTTGCCACCGCCGCCGCCAGGAAGCCCGGCAATTCCAAGCCCCCACTTGGTGTTCAAATAAGAATCCACACTCTGCCGTTGGGCATCGGTCAGCGCGGTGTTGTAAACGAGGATCTCGGCGATGTCGCCATTGAAGTAGTATTGTGTGCCTGCGCCGGTTTTAAGTTGAACTTTCCCGACCGTGCCACTGTTGGAACTGCTCAAGGCGGTGGTGCTGGCATTGCTGTTCAGTTGTGTGTCGTTAGAGTAGAGGTAATGACCGGTGCTGGGGTCGAACTTTCCCCCATAGAGACTGGCAACCTCCGCACCGGTATATCCCGGGACCGTGCCACTGAGGTCGTTTCCATACTGGCCAAGCTGGAGGGAGGTGGGGCCTCTCCAGCCGCACTGCAAAATCGTGTTGCTAGGTCCTTGGCCGTTGGTGCTATTGCCCAGGAAGTAGGCGGGGGCGTTTGAGCTGTTTTGGGCGGTCACTGCGAAGATCGTGTAGGACGTGTTAGCCAGAAATGTCAGATCAACATTCAGGTATTGGCCGCTGCCGTTAAAATGCACCGTGGGAAGATGATTGAATGCCGTGTTGGACGTGACATAGGTCGGTGCCGTGCCTGCGGTGGCGTTTCTGTTATTGCTGCTCAGGTCTTTCCACGTGCTCACACTGGCACCGTTGACAAGCGCCAAATTCGTGGCGTCCAGCCACAAGCCCAGATTGGTTGCGACGGGTCGGGCGACGCTGATGCTGGGCAGCAGTTGCAGCGTGCCGCCGCCAAAGGTGATGTCCCCGCCACTGCCCAGAGCCGTGGCGTGATTCGCCAGAAGCAGGCCGCCTTGGATCGTGGTGGTGCCGGTGTAGCTGTTGCCAGCGGTGAGGGTGAGCGTGCCCGTGCCGAGTTTGGCCAGGCCGCGCGCGTTGGTGCCGCCATTGGGATTGGCAATGACGGTGTCATAGGTGAAGGGGCCACCGGCGTTGGTGGTGTCGAGTCCGATGTTAGATCCGTTGGCAAAGCCGTTGTTGGTGGTCGTGGCCAGACTGCCGAGGGTTTGGATGTTGGAGGCGTTGAATTCATCCGCTCCACCCACGTTGAAGGCGGCGGTGGCACCGGACGCCACCACGAGGTTGGTCGCGGTCCAGTTAGATGAGGTGTTGTTGTAAAGCGCCGCGCGCTTGGCGAACTGGAGTGTGCCGGCATTGACCGTGGTCGTGCCATTGTAGGTGCTGGTGCCGCTTAGGGTGGTTGTGCCAGTTCCGGCCTTGGCCAGGCTGATGCTGCCGGTGCTGCCGGTGTCGGAGATGGTGCCTGAGAAGCCACTCGAACTGGCGTCGCCCGTGGTGAAGGTGACTGGTGAAGCCGTGCTGCTGTTGGTGAGCGAACCGGTGCCGGTTAGAGCGGTCACTTGCTGGCTGCTGCCGGATAAATCCAAAGTAGCGTTGGCGGCGATGGCTAGGGTCGTGGCGAACGGCAGGATAGGTATCGTTGCCCTGTGAATCCTCGAGGCTCAAATTGGCGGTGGTGTTCCAATCCGTGTTGCTGCTGGGCCCGATGAAACTCATGGAACTCGCCCGTTTTTTATTGCCAGTAGCACTGGCCGAAATGCGCTTCTTGACCATGAACAGGGTCATGCTGCCGCCGGTGTTTACATAAGCGTTGTCAGACATCAGGTAGTCGCTGGTGCCGTTGAACTCAAGCGCCTGGTGGCCATTGATGCCGCCGCTCTTCAAGGTTGCGGTGCCGGCGACCGCATTGCCGTAGCTGCCCTTGTTGTCCCAACGGGTGACCGTCGTGCCGCTGGTGTGCAGGGTGCTGGCGTCTGCGGCGTCCAGCCATAAAGCCGCGCCACTGACCGGCAGTTGGTTGATCAGTTTGAGCGTGCCGCCGCTGGTGGCTCCGCCGAGGGTGAGCGTCAGGCCGCCCGCGACCGTGACCACATTGGCACCACCCAGAGCAAGCCGCGCATTAAGCGTGGCGTTCTGATAGATATTAAGCGCGCTGGCGGCTCCGCTGGCCGTCGAGTCCAGCGTGATCCGATAGCCGTCATTGGCAATGGTGACCGGCGTGGTGCCATTGAAGGTCAGGCTGTTGACGCACAGGTCGGCACCCGGCACCAGGCTGTTCTGTTGTGGGGTGCCGGTGATGACCACGTTGGTGGTGGGGCCGGGGATCAGCGGCGTGGCGCCATAGGTCGATGCTGTAGGTCGTGTCGTTTCGTGTGAGCTTGTATCTAGCCTCCAGCGTGCCGGTGGCCGCAAAATCCCAGCACACTCCCGCCGACCCCTGATCCTTGGCCGGCGTCGCAAAATTCAACCCGGGAAGAGTGTATCCCAATGGCGAAATGTTGAGGGTGGGGCCCCAATTAAAATCCTCCGCCGGGGCCACACCCGCTCCGGCGGCCATCAGCACCGCCATGATCAGGGATCTCAGCGGGCGCGATGAATTTGTTAGATTATCGCATTTTGGTTGCTGGTGCATACGAAAATCGGGCGCGTTGATGGGGCGGTTTTTGTGTGGCGGGCGTTGTTGAGCCGGATGGCGTTCAGGATTTTTGCGCATGCAGCACCAGCAGATTGCAAAGGTTTTCCAGGTCTCCTCCACGCCTTCCGGTTCGTTGGCGGAGGTGAAGCGTTCATCCTTCACGAAACTCTCGATCACATGCCAAGCCTCTCGATGGGGGGGGGCGGAAGATTCCAGCATTCCAGCTTTCTGTCAAGCGGCCATACGATTTCGGCGGAACTGGGTGTCGCGCTGACTGCGGATGAGGAAGACTCCGCCGCTCAGGTGCGATGTCTTGTTTCTTTGACGGGAGCGCTTCACAGCATCAACAGCCGCACCCTGCCGGATGCCTGGCTGGGTGTCGAGCCGAAAGTTGGGCAGGCCGCCCTAAGGACATCCACCTCAAGAGCGGCACATCGTATCGCTGTATCGAGGCAGTGCCAGGCATTCACCCCTGAGACCAAGCGGCGCTTCATCGAGGAACCGGCCAAGCGGCAGGAGTATTGATTCCATTGTCACCTTGGATTTCATCAATTGTGTTGAGAGATCAGCCACTGCATGCCGGTCTTGCACTTGGCCGTGAGCGGGCTGGCAGTGAAGTTGACACGCACTTCACGCGGGGTTTTGAGGTTGATATGGATCCGGGTAACAACCGGTTCAGCCGGGGTGGCCGTGATGGTTCCTAACGGACCGGGTGCGGCCTTGCAGTTCCATGATTCGAGTGAACCGTCATCATTTTCGACCACATAGGCGGAGGTGAGGGCGATTTCGCCGAGGCACTTGAAGATTTCGTGGACGTCATTGTCGCAGGATCCGCCGCTCTGCTGTCCGCCATCCATGGCCAGGTAACCATTGACGAAGGTCTTGGGTTGGGCGCGGTACCAATCGCTGATCATGGGCAGGTATTGTTCGCCGATGACCCGGTCCGCAAAGATCCCCAGCGGCGGGCCCGACGGGTTCTTCTCAAACACCCGGGCATGGACGCACGGGTCGGTCACAAACCCCCAACGGAGATCACCGGTTTTGAAATCCATGAGTTGAACGCAGGTACCCAAGCCGTTCATGGCCTGGCGCAAGTATTCCTTGTCGCCGGTGAGTTGATAGAGATACCACAGGCCATAGAGCCGCCAGGCGCTCCAGCCATGGGGGGAGCTCATCATGTTAGGGGTGGCCATGATATCATATTGCGACTCCCAGTAGCGCAAACTGCCGCCGTTCATCCGACAATCGGGGATGAGGATTTGCGAGAGGCAGCGGTGGCCCGCCGCGACTTTTTTGGCGGCATCAAGATATTTCTGCCGTGCGGCAGGGTCCGTCTGCAACAGGGCAAACATGGCGAGTTGGGTATATTCGCAGGCAATCATGCCATCCTCGTAAGTGGCTTCGCCTTCCGTGCCGATGTTGTCAAGGAGGACCGCTAGATCGTCGATGGCGCGTTTGACGGAGGCGGCGTGGCGCTCGTAGCGATCTTTCCAAATGGGATCCTTAGCCGCCAGCGGTTTTTCGGCGGCCATCAATTCCATGATGGACTTGGCGATATAGACAACGCAGGTATAGTGGGAGTTGTCATTTCGATAGGCACCGTCGGATGATTGGCATGTTACGAGATAGTCCGCCAACGCCGCCGCAAACTCCAGCGACTTGAGATCGCCGGTCGCCTCATAACGATCAACCAGCAACGAAGCCCAGCAGGCGTCGTTCTGGATGCGTTTGAATTTCGGAAGTTTGGTGTTCATGTCATACATCACCGGCGCCAGTTCCTCAAACTTGTCATCAATCGCCTTGTCGAGATCGCGATCGGGAAAATATTTGCGGGCAAGGAAGCCGGAGAACAGTCCATACCAACTCTCGGTGTGCGTCCCCGCTTTCTGCGGTTTGGCGACGGCATTGGCGCGGGCGTTTATTGCATACCATGACCACGGCATACGGCAGGCCGCCATGGCCTCCGCGACCTTGCCGTCGGCAGCCGTCAGCGTGAGTGTGTAAACTCCCGGTTGGGAGGGCTGGAATGCGAATGTGCTGTTAGAAAGTGTGCAGGGGCTGGTGGTGCCGGCCGGATCTGTTACTGTTAGGGACTGTGCCGCGACGGGCGACCGGATCGATCCGTTCACGGATTGTCCTTTCTCGACGGTGGGACGGTCGAGCGCGATCATCGGGATGCCGGCAATTTCTGCGAGCAGCGGTTGCACGTCGGCGAGATTTGCCATTGGCGTGAGAAAGATTCTCCAGCGCCGGCTTTCGCCGGGCGCGAGCGTCGGGTTGACCTGCGGATGACGTGCCGGTTGCGGATTTTTGTTTAACAGGTCAAGGCAGGAGGTGAAGATGCGGTGACCGCCGTCGTTATACCCATGCGCCCATGACACAATTGGATCCGGCGCTGCGATGCCGAGGATGACGCCGTCGGGGCGCATGAAGTAGCCCCAGAAATGCGTTTTTTCGCAACGCAGCAACGTTGGGAAGAACCGCTGGTTCCATTCGGGATACTGCGCCATCTCGGTGTCCACGCCCACATTGAGCAATGCCCGCTGCGGCGAGAATGGCTTGTCCGAATCGTTCTTGATCCCGGCAATGACCTCCAGCACGGAGTTGTTCACGGAGTATGCCAGCGAGTAAACAATACCGTCCTTGTTGAGCGCGAATTCGTCACGATCAGGCCGGACGCGGACGAGCGGAAGTTGAGTATCCCAATTCCCCCCGTTCTCCACATGAAATGAGAATCCCGCGTAATGATCCTGTCGGAACACCATCTCCACCGGCGCGGCATCGGGACGTTGCCACAGGGATCGCCTGATCTCACCGTGCTCGGTAAAAGCTACGGCAAGTGATCCGTTAGGCGGCGTAAAGAAATAAACTTGACAAAGTGCTTAAAATTCCTTAAGTGCT
>JBAXOF010000050.1:0-18112 GCA_037133375.1 Verrucomicrobiota bacterium
GCAAAGGCCTCAGGCTTCATGCCCGCCACGTTGTTTTCGACGTCCACGCTGAAACGCCCGGTCTCTTCCAGAGTGGCCTTGATGGCCGGGGTGGTTTCCTGCCACTTGTGGTTGTTCGCTCCACTCAGAATCAGCACGCGCAGCTTGGCTTCCTCCGCCCGCGCGGAGTGGGCGGCCAGGCAGGCCATCCCACCGAGCAACACCTGTCCGAGAAAACGGCAGACGCTGCGCCGGGTGCTGGAATAGGACAGCGCATCAAGCAACATGCGGAAACACATGGTCGAAACCTAGCACCCGCGGTTGCGGGAAAACTTCCAAAGACATTCACTGGTAAATATTGTAATATGGCACCACGCTAGAGAAGAATTTCGCTAAATGTCCTTGCCAACCCGCGCTAACTAGCCACCTTGCCGTCTGAGAAACTCTCCTATCAAGCTGACGACCCACCCCATTTCCCGGCACGATCCCGCTCGGCCAAGGCCCCGCATGGCCCTCCTCCTGTGTTTGGTCCTGCCATTCCTCAGCGGGTGCAGCATGGTCGGACCCTTGATCGGCGCGGCCCTGCCGCTTGCCGGTGCCAAGTTGATTTTTTCCTGTATCCCCGAGCACACCTTGGTGGACACCCCCTCCGGTCCGCGGGCGGTCGATCGGCTGGAAGCCGGCGACTGGGTGACCGGCTATTCCGGCAAGCCGGTGCGCATCCTGCAAAAGCATTCCTATCTGGAAAATCCGGCCACCGTGTTTCTGCGCATCGGTTTTGCTGACGGCGCGGCGGTGGACCTGTGTGGGATGCACCGGCTGGCCGGCTTTCGGGCGTGCGACCTGCGGGTGAATCAGACCGTCGCCGGCCGCAAAATCATCAGCATTGAGTCACGCCGCGGCGTCACCCGCTCCTTCGACCTGCTTACCACCGATGCCGGCTATCAAATTGGCGGCCTGCCGGTCAACAGCATGATCGAGGAAATGCTCGCCGCTTGTTAGCAAACCGCCAACGGTTGCACCTTCCACACCTGGTCGCAATAGTCGCGGATCGAGCGGTCGGAGGAGAACTTGCCCATGCGCGCCACGTTGAGGATGGCCATGCGCGTCCATGCCTGCGGGTCACGCCATAACGCGCTGACTCGTTGCTGGCACTCGACGTAGGCCTGATAGTCGGCCAACACCAGAAACGGGTCGCTGTCTAACAAATTAGCCACTAGCGGTCGGAACAGGTTGGCGTCGCCGCCGGCAAGCGCGCCGGAGGCGATGAAGTCGAGCACTTCGCGCAAGGGGCCGTGCGGTTGGTAGATCTCGCGCGGTTGGTAGCCACGGGACTTGAGGTCCTGCACCTGGGCGGCGTCCAGACCGAAGAGGAAGAAATTTTCCGGGCCGACTTCCTCGCGGATTTCGACGTTGGCGCCGTCCAACGTGCCGATGGTCAGCGCGCCATTAAGCGAGAACTTCATGTTGCCGGTGCCCGAGGCTTCCTTGCCGGCGGTGGAAATCTGTTCGGACAAGTCGGCTGCCGGATAGATATGCTGCGCATTCTTCACGTTGAAGTCCGGGAAGAACACCACCTTGAGCCGGCCCCGGACATCCGGGTCGTGGTTGACCACGGCGGCCACCGCGGTGATGAGCTTGATGATGAGCTTGGCCATCATATATCCCGGCGCGGCCTTGCCCCCGAAGATGAAGGTGCGGGCCGGCAGCTCCGCCTGCGGGTCGCGCTTGAGGCGCAGATAGAGCGTGAGAATGTGCAGGACGTTGAGGTGCTGGCGCTTGTATTCATGCAGGCGCTTGGCCTGGATATCAAACAGCGAGGCGGGATCCACCGCGATGCCGGTGCGTTGCTCGATGAGCGCGGTTAGGTCGCGTTTGGCGGCGAATTTCACTTCCTGCCATTGTTGTTGGAAGCCCGGGTCATCCGCCAGCGGCTCGAGCCGCCGGAGTTGATAGAGATCGCGCAGCCAGCCGTCGCCGATGCGCTCGCTGAGGAGCCGGGTGAGCGGCGGGTTGCTCACCGCGACGAAGCGGCGCGGGGTGACGCCATTGGTGATGTTGCAGAATTTTTCCGGCCACAACTCGGCGAAGTCGCGCATGACCGTTTGCCGGAGCAACTCGGAGTGCAGGCGGGCGACGCCGTTGACGTGATGGCTGCCGACGGTGGCAAGGTGGGCCATGCGCACGTAACGTTCGCCGCTCTCGTCAATGAGCGAGAGCCGGGTGAGCCGGGCATCGTCACCGGGAAACCTGACCCGCACCTCAGCAAGGAAACGACGGTTGATCTCATAGATGATTTCCAGGTGGCGTGGCAGCAGATAACCTAGCAATCCAACCGGCCATTTTTCCAATGCCTCCGGCAGCAGGGTGTGATTGGTGTAGGCGAAGGTGCGGCGCGTCACGTTCCAAGCGGTGTCCCAGTCCATGTGGTGTTTGTCCACCAGCAGGCGCATCAACTCGGCAACGGCGATGGCCGGGTGGGTGTCATTGAGTTGTACCGCCCATTTCTCATGAAAGCTAACCAGCGGCCGCTCCAGCAACCGGTGCACGCGGATCATGTCCTGCAATGAACAGGTCACAAAAAGGAATTGTTGTTGGAGGCGGAGGGTCTTGCCCTGGATCACTTCGTCGTTAGGGTAGAGCACCTTGGTGATGTTCTCCGAGTGCATCTTGTCCTCAACCGCCCGATAGTAATCGCCATGATTGAAGGCGGAAAAGTCAAACGATTCAACGGCCTCGGCTTTCCACAGGCGGAGGTGATTGCAGGTGCCCACGCGATAGCCAAGCACCGGCGTGTCATAGGCCATGCCCTTGACCACCGTGCGCGGCACCCAGCGCACGCGGTGGCGGCCGTGCTCATCGGCGCCCACCTCGGTGTGGCCGCCGAATTTCACGTCGTAGGTGATTTCGGGCCGGGCGATTTCCCACGGGTTGCCGCAACTCAGCCACTTGTCGGTGCCTTCCACCTGCCAGCCGTCCTTGATTGTCTGATCGAAGATGCCGAACTCATAACGGATGCCATAGCCGACGGCCGGCACTTCGAGCGACGCCAGCGAGTCCAGATAACACGATGCAAGCCGGCCCAAGCCGCCATTACCAAGGCCCGGATCCTCCTCCTGTTCTAACACCTCATCGAGACTCAGACCCAGTTCCGACAGCGCCTGACGGGTCGGCTCGACGATGCCAAGATTGAGGAGATTGTTTGCCAGATGCGGGCCGGGCAGAAACTCGGCGGATAGATAGGCGACCACCCGGGCGTCCTGCGCGGCGTAGGTTTCCAGGCTGCGCACTCCCTGCATGAGGACGCGGTCACGGACGGTCAGCGCCAGGGCCGTGTAAGCGTCGTGGCGCGTCGCCACCATTGGCACCCGGCCGAGGCCGCAAAACAAGTTGTCGAGGAAGGATTGCCTGAGGTCCGCGACGCTGAGGCCGCAGCGGGTGCTGGCCAGCGGTGTGAGGTCGCACGATCTGGGTGGAGATTTCAGCTCGGATGGATGCATGGCAATATTCCTTTCTGACAATGGAGGTTAGATCAAGCTAGGGAATATTCCTTGGTGTGGAAAGGCAAAACTCAGTTTGTAGTCTCCGAGCTGTGATAAATGCACCACAGTGAAGCAGTGACTCGGGGACCGCCTTCGCCAGATCGCAAAATGAGCGAATGAGCGAATGAGCGTGATCCATATTATTCCACAGACAAATAATAGTATCCCAAGAGCAGAGGAAGAAGTGCATGCGCACGGTCCATCGGTTCTTTTCTTGCGTCTTGGGTCTTGCAGTCTTGCGTCTGAATCCGCGTCTGAATCCGCTTGCCAAGGCGGCCAAGCGGGGCTATGCCCCGTGTCCGTTAGCGGAATCCGCGGATTTACGATTACCAGTGATTATGAAATTGGCCGAGTTGCTCAGTCCCAGTCAAATCCTCCTCGACCTGAAGGCCGGCGAGAGCTGGGCGGCGATTGTCGAGCTGGTGGATTGCTTGGTGGCCACCGGCAAATTGCCGGATGAGCTGCGCGCCGAGGTGCTTGAAATGTTGAAGACCCGCGAGGATTTGGTGAGCACCGGGATCGGTCTGGGGGTGGCCATTCCGCATGCGTTTTCGGACCAGCTCGACCAGGTGGTGGCGGTATTCGGGCGCTCCACAGCCGGGATTGATTTTGACGCGCTCGACCACCTTCCGGTCAACTTCATTATTTTGTTCATTGTGCCGCAGACCAATTACCCCCTGCACCTGCGCACCTTGTCGGCGATTGCCAAAATGTTCACTCACAGCGAAGTGCGCCGGCAGCTGGCGGCGGCAGAAACCTGCACCGAGGTCCTCACCATTCTCCAGGCCAAACAACCGCGCTCCGCGGCGTCCTGATGCCGATACCCCTTCCCCGTTTTTCCCACTTCGACATGACCTTGCTTCAGGAACTTGAATCCCGCCTCGCCGCCGCACTCACCACCGTGCTTGGCCAACCCACACCTGCCGCCGTCACCCCGGCCGCCGACTTGCGTTTTGGCGATTACCAATCCAACGCCGCGATGGTTCTCGCCAAGCAACGCAAGGTCAATCCGCGGACGCTGGCCCAAGAAATCATCGACCAGCTCGATCTAACTGATTTAGCCAGCGCGGAGATTGCCGGTCCTGGGTTTCTTAATTTCCGGGTGTTGCCCGCCGCCTATGCCGCGCGAGCAGCGGCCTTGCTCCGTGACCCGCGCCTTGGCGTGCCGACCCCAGGTGCCGGCCGCACCGTGGTGGTGGATTTTTCCGCGCCCAACGTGGCCAAGCCGATGCATGTGGGTCACATTCGCTCGACGATCATCGGCGATTCGTTGGCGCGCATTGCCCGGTTTCTCGGCTTCAAGGTGATTGCCGACAATCACATCGGCGATTGGGGCACCCAGTTCGGCATGATCCTGCAGGGCTGGAAAACCTTGCGGCAACCCGAGGCGTTAGAGGCCGATCCGATCGCGGAACTTGTGCGCATTTACCGCGAGGTCAATGCCGCCACCCAGGCCGATCCCGCCATGCTCGAAACCTGCAAGGCGGAGTTGGTCAAGCTCCAAGCCGGTGACGCCGAAAACCTCGCCATCTGGCAACATTGCATCGAGGTTTCCAAACGCGGCCTGCAAAAAATCTATGCGCGGCTCGATGTGACCTTCGACCACTGGCTCGGCGAAAGTTTCTACAATGCCCGCCTCGCTGGCTTGGTCGATGAGTTCCTTACCCAGGGCCTCGCCCGCGTCAGCAATGGCGCGGTCTGCATCTTTTCCGATGGCAGCAAGCCCCAGGCCGACGATCCATTCCTGGTGCACAAGGAAGACGGCTGGACCGACAATCCCGCCATCATCCGCAAGGCCGATGGCGGGTTTCTCTACGCCACCACCGATCTGGCCACCCTCCAGTTCCGCAGCGATGAATGGCACGCCGATCACGTCTGGTATGTCGTGGGGGTGCCCCAACAATTGCATTTCCGCCAACTCTTCGACGCCGCCGCGCGCTGGGGGAAAACCGGCGATTTGCGCCACATCGGCTTCGGTTCCATCCTCGGCGACGACCGCAAGTTGATGAAAACCCGCTCCGGCGACAACGTGCAGTTGGCCGACGTGTTAGAAGAAGCGGTGCTGCGGGCCGCCGCCGCCATCGCCGCGAAAAACCCCGGCCTGCCGGCCGACGAAGCCGTCGTCATCGCAGAAACCGTGGGCATCGGCGCGGTGAAGTTTGCCGAACTCTCGCAGAACCGACTCACCGATTATGTGTTCTCATGGGACCGCATGCTGTCCCTGCAGGGCGATACCGCGCCGTATCTGCAATACTCCCATGTCCGGATCCGGTCGATTTTCCGCAAGCTGGATGCGCCGTTCGAGGCGGCGGCGTGCGAGGTCATCCTCGGTGAAAATGAAGAGCTGCATCTGGCCCGCCTGTTGGTCCGCTTCGGCGAGGTGCTGCCCACCATCCTGGAGGACTTCCGGCCCAACCTGCTGGCTAACTATTTGTTAGAACTGGCGCGTGCCTTCCACTCATTCTTCGAAGCCTGTCCGGTGCTCAAGGCCGCCGCGCCGATCCGCGCCAGCCGCCTGGCCCTCTGCGAGCTGACGTCCCGAACCCTCCAACAAGGGCTCTCGCTCATGGGCATCAAGGTGCCCGATAAAATGTGATTTCCCCCATGTCCCCATTTTACGTCATCGGCCACAAGAACCCGGACACCGACGCCATTTGTTCGGCGATCGGGCATGCCGCCCTGCTGCGGGCCACCGGCGAGGAGCCGCAGGCGATTGCGGCACGCTGCGGGGAATTGTCCCAGCGCACCGCGTGGGTGCTGGAACGCGCCGGCATGACGGAGCCGCCGTTAATCACCGATGTGCGCACCACCGCCGGCATGATTTGCCACCCGCAAGTCATCAAAGTCAGCGTGGCGGACACCTTTCTAACGGCATACCGGCGCATGCTTGCCGCCCAGATCCGCAGCATGCCCGTGGAGGACGAGCAAGGCAAGCTATGCGGCATCCTGCGGTATTTTGATTTGCTCAAGCTGCTGTTGCCGGATGATACCGAGGGGCTCAGTGTGCGGACCGTGCATGTGTCCCTGGCGAAGCTGGCAGACACCCTTCAAGCCCAGAGTCTTGGGGCGGCGTTCCCCTCACCGGAGTTTGAGGAAGACCTCATTTTGCTCGTCGGGGCCTCGTCGCAAGCCACCGTGGAAAAACGTCTCAAACTCGCGGTCGCGGATGGCAATGTCGGAAAATTTCTAGTAATCTGCGGTGACCGGCCCATCGTGCAGCGTCATGCCATCGACCGTGGGGTGCGCGCGCTGCTGGTTACCGGGGAGAACCCGGTGTCCGGAGAGATTCTCGCCTACGCCGCGCGCAAAGGCGTGGTGTTGCTGCGTTGCCACCAGGACACCGCCAGCGCTTCCACCTTGATCCGGTGCTCGCGCACCGTGCGGCATGTGATGCAGCCGCAATTTGAGACCGTCGGCCCGGCCGAGCCGGTGT
The DNA here is from genome assembly GCA_037133375.1 of Verrucomicrobiota bacterium. Taxonomy (GTDB): domain Bacteria; phylum Verrucomicrobiota; class Verrucomicrobiia; order Verrucomicrobiales; family Akkermansiaceae; genus Luteolibacter. The sequence goes on from JBAXOF010000050.1 coordinate 6,955, forward strand.
CACGCTTGCGCAAACGGCTGTCGGCCCACGAGCAGGATTTGTTTCCGGTGGTGGATCCCGCAAGCGCCAAAATGCTCGGGGTGTTGACCAAATCCGACCTGATAGATCCCCCGCGGGTGCGCTTGGCGCTGGTCGATCACAATGAATACGCCCAAGCGGTCACCGGCATCGAGGAGGCGGAAATCACCGAGGTCATCGATCACCACCGCTTGGCCGGCGACCTTGTCTCACGCGAGCCTATCCGTTATCTCAATGAACCGGTCGGTTCCACATCCACCCTGGTGGGGCGCAAGTTTTTCTATCGGCAAGTCCGGCCTGAGCGCGGGGTGGCATTGTGCCTGTGCGCCGGGATTATTTCCGACACGCTGTGTTTAGAGTCACCCACCACCACCCCGATCGACCGTGAAATGTTAGCCTGGCTGGCAGCCCCCGCCGGGATTGATCCGCAATCCTTCGCGGAAGAATTTTTCGGGATTGGCTCGTTGCTTGTGAGCGGTGCGCCGGACGAGATTCTGAATGCAGACCGCAAGGAGTTCACTGAGGCCGGGTTTCAGGTGAGCATTTCCCAGGTTGAAGAACGTGGCATGCACGGGTTTGCCGAGCGGCGGCAGGAGTTGGAAGCCGCGCTGCGCAGGCTGGTGACCGAACAACACTACGACCTGGCCGTGCTCGCCGTCACTGATATTGTGGGCCATCACAGCATGATTCTGGCCATCGGGCAGGAGGCGATTCTTGCTAGGATTCCCTTTGAACGCCTCGATGCGGCCCTGTTTGATGCGCCCGGTGTGGTGAGCCGCAAGAAACAACTCTTCCCTGCGGTGAGCGACGCCTTGCATCACGCGAAGTGACGCGGGAGCTGCACCGCCATTGCCGCGCCTAACACTCAGGTCATTCAAAAAGCGGGTTTCCAGCCTTGTATCTTTGCGCTTGGCGCGGCAGAGTCGGCGCACCTCATGCGAGCCTTGCCATTACGTTGGATTCCGCGCGGCGCAACGTTTCAAAATAACGAAAACGGTGCGGCTGGCTCGTTTCCGCCGATTTTGGAACATTTGATCCTCCAACGCGGCTTGCCTGAAGGGCTGGATCTGGAGGGATACCTGCATCCCAAGCTGCGCGATTTGGCGGATCCGTTTTTACTTCCGGACATGCGCTTGGCGGTGGCTCGCATCCTGTTAGCTGTGGACCGCAAGGAACAGGTGTGTGTGTTTGGTGATTATGATGTGGATGGAGTGGTGTCGCTCACGTTGATGGGGCGGATATTGCGTGCTTATGGGTTGACGCCGCGTCTGTTCATTCCCAAGCGGGGTCCGGAAGGCTACGGCTTAAGCACTGCGGCACTGGCCCGCTGCATGGCGGAAGGGACCAAGCCGGATCTGCTCATCACGGTGGATTGCGGGACAGCGTCGGTGAGCGAAGTGGCGGCACTGCGGGCGGACGGCATTGATGTGCTTATCGTCGATCATCACGAACCCGGAGCCGCAGGACATCCGGATTGCTGCGCGGTGGTCAATCCCAAATGCGGCACGGAGTTCACCTACCTATGCGCTGCCGGCGTCACCTTCAAGCTCGGGCACGCGTTGCTCAGGACCCGCCCTGCCAATCTCGACCTGAAGGAAGTCATGGATCTGGTGGCGGTGGCCACCATTTCCGACATTGTGCCGATGATCGGGGAAAACCGGCTAATGGTGCGCCATGGCATCAAGCAACTATCCCATACGCTCAATCCCGGGCTGCGAGCCCTCAAAGAGGTGGTGGGGATGAGCGGGGAGTCCACCTCGATGGATATCGGGTTTCGCATGGGGCCGCGGCTCAATGCGGCGGGCCGGATGGATGCGCCTGAGGACGCGCTTGCCACTCTAACCACCGAATGCCCCGCGCAGGCGCTGGCGTTTGCGCAAAAGCTCGATGCCTACAATCGCGAGCGACAAGCCCACGAAGGATTGATCCGGCGGCAGGCCATCGAATTGTTGGCCGACTTTGATCCCGCGCGGGATCCGGCGATTGTGCTGGGCTCGCGGCAATGGCATCACGGGGTGGTTGGCATCGTAGCCTCACGGCTGATGCGCCAATATCACAAGCCCGCCTTCGTGATCGCCATCGATGCGGATGGCATTGGCAAAGGCTCCGGACGCAGCATTGAGGGGGTGTCATTGGTCGAGGCGATTTGCGCCTGCGGCGATGACCTGATAGCGGGCGGCGGTCATGCCATGGCCGCCGGACTATCCATCCATGAGGATAAGATTGAGAGCTTTCGCCAGCGGTTTTGCGCCTACGTGCTGGCGACCACCAGCGCGGAGCAACGTCTGCCCAAGCTCTACTACGACGCCGAAATCACCTTTGACCAATTGTCACTGGAGTTTTTGGATAGTTATGACTTGTTGCAACCCTTCGGCAGTGGCAACCCGCAGCCGATATTTGTGGCCCGCAAAGTGGACCTGAGCCAACGGCCGCTGCACATGAAGAACCACCACCTGCGCTTGACCCTGCGGCAGGGGCCGCACGAACGCGACGCCGTGTTTTTCGGCGGCGGCGAAAATCCACTGCCCGACCCGCCATGGGATATCGCGTTTACGATCGATCGCAACACGTTCCGCGGACGCACCTCACTGCAACTCATCATCCAGGAAGTGAGAGCGGCCGCCACGAATTGAGCAAATCCTGAAATTTGCGGTTTCCAAGCTGCCCTTCCCCGAGTTGAATTCCCCGCCCGTCCTATGAGCCAACCAATTTTTCGCCTCGCCCTCGGTGCCGACCACGGTGCCTATGCCATCAAGAATGCCATCGTCGCCCACCTGACTGCAGCAGGCCATGTCGTGGATGACTTCGGAACCCACACGGAGGGGGCCGTCGATTACGCCGATTATGCCGCGCTGGTGGCCCGCGCGGTGGCCGATGGCACCTGTGATTTTGGGGTTCTTGCCTGCACCTCGGGCGTGGGCATGAGCATTGCCGCCAACCGCCACCGCGATGTGCGGGCCGCCCATGCGCGCTCGGTCGAGGAAGCTGTCACCATCCGCATGCACAACGATGCCAATGTCCTGTGCCTCGCGGGAAAATACACCGATGCGGCCACCAGCATTGCCATGGTCGAGGCATTCCTTGCCACCGCGTTTGAAGGCGGCCGCCACACCCTGCGCGTGTGCAAGGCGTCCGGCAGTCGCATCGCCGAGCTCGACCCGGCCATCCATGCCGCCATCACCGCCGAGGAACGGCGCCAACGCAACAATATCGAGTTGATCGCTTCCGAAAACTTCGCCTCCCCCGCCGTCATGGAGGCCCAGGGGTCTGTCCTCACTAACAAGTATGCCGAAGGTTATCCCGGCCGCCGCTGGTATGGGGGCTGTGACAACGTCGACGTCGTCGAGCAACTCGCCATCGACCGGGCCAAGGAGATTTTCGGTGCCGAGCATGCCAACGTGCAACCGCACTCCGGGTCGCAGGCCAACACCGCCGTTTACTTTTCCGTGTTAGAGCCCGGCGACAAGATCCTGACCATGGATCTGGCCCACGGCGGCCATCTCACCCACGGCCACAAGGCGAATTTCTCCGGCCGTTTTTACACGGTGACCCATTACGGTGTGAGCCCTGAGGATGAACGGATCAATTACGACGAGTTGGAAAAAACCGCCCGCCGGCTTAAACCCGCACTCATCACCGTGGGTGCGTCCGCCTATCCGCGCGTCATCGACTTCGAGCGCATGGGCCGTCTAACCCGCGAGATTGGTGCCTATCTCTTTGTCGATATGGCCCACATTGCCGGGTTGGTGGCCGGTGGCGTGCATCCGAGCCCGGTGCCGCATGCGGACTTTGTCACCTCCACCACCCACAAATCCCTGCGCGGCCCGCGCGGCGGCATCATTCTATGCAAAGAGGAATTTGCCAAACGGATCGACTCCCAAGTCTTTCCCGGCATTCAAGGCGGGCCGCTCATGCACGTCATCGCCGCCAAGGCCGTATGCTTCGGGGAAGCCCTCAAGCCGGAATTCAAGGATTACCAACACCAGATTGTGAAAAATGCCCAGGCCCTCGCGGCACGGCTCACCAGCCATGGTTTCCGCATTGTTTCCGGGGGCACCGACAACCATGTCATGCTCGTCGATCTCCGCGGCAAGGGACTCAACGGCACCCTCGCTTCCCATGTCTTGGATCTGGCCGGCATCACGGTCAACAAGAACTCCATCCCCTTTGATACCGGCACGCCCATGAAGCCCAGCGGCATCCGCATCGGCACCCCCGCCATCACCACCCGCGGCATGCAAGAAGCCGACGTCGAACAAGTAGCCGATTTTATCCAGGAGGCCCTCGCCGTGCCGGAGGATGAGACAAAGCTGCGTGCCATCCGGGATAGGGTCTTCGCGTTCAATCGCGCCTTCCCGATGCCACGGTAGGGTCAGAAGAGGCAGGGTTGATTTTGAATGCTTATGTTCTTCGCAGGCGCGTTTGGGATAGGGAACGCGTAGAGGAACTCTGCGCAGGGACGCGATAGGGCCTGCCATTCGCGGACGTTCGGCAGGATGGTGGAGCTCCCCGTGCGGCCCTCCGCGCGCACCCGCCTCTATTCCTCCTCGACGACAATGCGCGGGAACACCGGCTTGGGCTTGCCAATGGCATGGCCGTCCGGCAGCAGACCCCACCGCAGGTCGGCGAGCTTGAGGGTTGTTAGGGAAGGCAGATTGAGTTGTGCGGCGAGCTTGGCGGCGGCATCCGGGAGGATTGGGGAGAGCAACACGGCGGCATGGGCGACGCTTTCGGCGAGGTGATAGAGCACGGTGGCGAGCCGCTCCGCGTTGGCGGCATCCTTGTTGAGTTCCCAGGGCTTCATGCGCTCGGCGTAGCCGTTGCAGTGAACCACGTGCCGGCTGATGGCCTCCAGCCCGCGGGAGACGTCGCATTCATCCATGGCGGCTTGATAGGCCGCGGTTGATTCCGTTAGATACGCTTGCAGCGCCGCGTCATCGGCGGTGAGTGGCGCGCCGTGGTGGAGGATGCCGGCGGTGAAGCGCTGGCTCATATTGAGGGCGCGGTTGCAAAGGTTGCCGAGTTCGTTGGCGAGCTCGGTATTGAAGAGCATGATGAGGCGCTCAAGGTCAAAATCGGAGTCCTTGCCGGTGGCGATGTCGCGGACGAGGTAATAGCGGAGGGCATCGACGCCGAACGTGTCGGCGAGGGCATCGGGATCGACGATGTTGCCGGTGGACTTGGAGAGTTTGTCGCCGCCCTTGCTGTTCCAGAAGCCGTGGACGAGGAGGCGCGGGATATGGGCATCGGCAAAGCCCATGGCGTGCAGCATGCACAGCCAATAAATGCCGTGGGCGGGCACCAAAATATCCTTGCCGATGAGATGAATCGGGCGCTGGCCGGTGCCGGTCCAGAGGTTGGCGAAATCGGGCAAGCCGGCGGCGGGCGCAGCGTGATAGCCGGCGAACGAGATATAGTTGATGAGGGCGTCGAACCAGACGTAGGTGACGTAGTTAGAGTCAAAGGGCAATTCGATGCCCCAGCGCAGGCGTTCCTTGGGTCGGGAGATGCACAGGTCGGTGCCGGTCGAGCGTTCGAGGGCATTGAGCAACTCGGCCTTGCGGAAGGCGGGGGTGATGACGTCCGGGTTGTTCTCAATGAAATCCTTGAGCCACGCGGTGTGATCGCTGAGGCGGAAATACCAATTCTCTTCCTCAATGACGGTCACCTCGCCCCACTGCGGGCCGAAGTGGCCGGCCTCCTCACGATCCCGCTCCTGCAGGAATTGTTCCTGGCGCACCGAGTAGTGGCCGGTGTGGGTTTTCTTGTAGAGCTGACCTCTTTGTTGGAGGTCGTTGAGGATGGACTGGACGCAGGCAATGTGGCGCGGATCCGTGGTCTCCGCCCATCCGTCGTAATGCACCCCGAGTTTTTCCCACAACTTGAGAAACTTCTTGGTGGTGCGCTTGACGAAGGTGGCGGGATGCACCCCTTCCTTTTCGGCGGTTTGCTGGACTTTTTGGCCGTGCTGGTCCACGCCTGTTAGAAAATACGCCTCCTCGCCGCGCAAGCGGCGGTAACGGATGATCACATCGGCGAGCACCTTTTCATAGGCATGGCCGATGTGCGGCGCGCCGTTGGTGTAATCGATGGCGGTGGTGAGGTAGAACACGGGGGCCGGTTATCAGTTATCAGTTATCAGTTATCAGTTATCGGGAGGAAGAGGATCGGACCGATCGGACCGATCCGACGGATGTCTTCTGTCTTCGGTCTGGATCTGAAACCCTAGCGTCGGGTGTAGAGTTGCTCAACCTTGGCGGCCTCGATTTGGGTGGCCAGCCAGGAATCAAAGACGAGAGTTTCGTTTTGGTTGCAGGCGGAGGTGACCGCAGCATCGATGCTGGCGGCGCTGTTGGGGTCCTTGACCACCTCGCGTTTGACGACGTGGAGGATGAAGGCGCGGTCGGACTCGAGGATGGGCTCGGCAAGGGCACCGGGATCAATGGTGGAAGCGGCTTGGAAAAGGTTTTGCGGCTCGCTGGCCCCCTCCGGTTTGTAGTTGCTGGTGATAGCCGTGACGGCTTTGGTTTCGGCCAGGCCGGCTTCCTTGGCGGCCTCGGCGAAGGCCTTGCCGGCAGTTAGACCGGCCTTGATCTTGGTAACCGCCTCTTCGGCGGCCGCCTTCATGTCGGCGGCGGCCTTTTCCGCGATGAATTTGGCGCGGGCGTCGGCGCGGGCTTCCGGGTAGGTTTTCTCGCGGGTTTTTTCTTCGCCATCGAGGCGCGCGACGAGCCACTGATTTTCGCCGACCGGGATGGGTTGGGAGAACTTTGAGAGCGGATCGGAGGTTGCTTGGATGCGGAAGAGCTCATCGACGGCCTTGCCGTTACGGCTGGCGGCACGCACCTTGATGGCCAAATCGGCCGGTGCCTCGTCGAGCGTTAACAGATCGGTGGTTTTGATGTCCCATTCGTTTTTCTTGGCTAGTTCCTCGAAGTCAGCGCCCTTCGACTGCTCAAGCTGGAACACGAACTCGTCCACAAGGCTGTCGGTCTCGAGTTGTTTCTTGCGGGTTTCCTCGGCGTGAGCGGCGGCTTTCAGAGCCTTGTCCTCTTCCTTTTTCTTACGGGCGGCGGCCTTGGCTTCGTCGGTGGCGGCGGCTTCGGTGAGGGACTCCGTGGCCTCGGGTGCGGCGGCGGGGTCCGGCGGCAAGACGGGCGTGACGAGGATATAGGAGAACTTGCGGCGCGGCGTGGTCATGAAGTTGTCAGCGATGGGCTTCCAATACGCTTTGATTTCCTCTTCGGTCGGCTGGATCTTATCCTCGAACGGGGTGAGATCGAGACGGGCCAGGTCGGCGGTGATTTGTTGTTTGCCGATGGCGAGGGTCTTGGCAATGGTATCGCGGTCGGTGCCCAAGCCGGCGTTAAGGATGGCCTTAAGCTTGCGGGAAGCAAGGATGTCCGAGGCAAAGTCGAGGAGGTCGTTTTCGGTCAACCCGAGGCGCCCGATCGACTTGTCGATGAACTCGCGGTATTTTTTCTCATCAAAGGTCTGGTCGGGCCCGGCAAAGACTTTCATCGAGCGGATGTATGAGGACACCTCCAGCTCGCCTGGATAGAGGCCAAACTCCGCCTTGGCCTCGCGCAGCAGCATGCGCCCAATGAAAAACTTTTCCGCCAAATCGTTTTCGGATTTAGCCCCCTTGGCGAGTTCATACACAAACTGGTAAGGGGCGAAATCACCGGAACGCAGGATCATCTGGGCCAGACTGACCGGGCTGCTTCCTAACTTATTGAGATCCTTGTCGTCATAGGATTTCCCGGCAATCCGGAGGATCGCGGCGCCGCCGCCTGCCGCGTTCCTGCGGCCACGGGAAAAGTCCCCGAACACGAACGCCGCCGCCACGAGCACCAGCCCGAAAACCAGCAGTCCCTTGTATCTGTGAATTTTTTCAATCATGAGATGGATACCTGACGTTACTCCAGGCGCGGAGAGTTAAGAGCGAACCTGATGCGGCAGCAATCGTAATTTGTCCCTCAGGCGAGATTCATGGCGCCATCCAGCCCTCACTCAGCGGCTTTCGCCTTCGCTGCGGGCGCTGCCGCTACGGCAGGTGCCGCGCTGGCGGCGGGTGCGGTGTCGGCTTTGGGCGCGCTTTCCTTGGAGGTCGCGCCGGTTTCGGACTTGGCACCCGCCTGATAAGACGAGGACCGGTAGTCGGTTTGATAGAATCCGGACCCCTTGAAAATGATTCCGGCCCCGGTGCCCAGCAGGCGTTTGACCAGGCCGTCACAGACTGTCTGCGGGCAATTTTCCAGCTTGGCATCATTCATGCTCTGAACCACCTCGAAACGGTTCCCACATTTTTGGCATTCGTAATCGTATGTTGGCATGGCGCGGCACGGACCCTTAGCAGGTTTTCGGGGCCGCGCAACCCCTGCCTTTCCCGTCTGTGAAATCTCCAGCCCGGAATTTTTGCGTGCCGAGCGGTCTGGATTGTGCTTGAGTGCCGCCCATGCCCCCACAACGCGTCAAAACGGTTGCCTCGATCTCGGTTGGTGAGTTCTATAAAAACCACGCGGGCGGACTCAATCTCACCCTGCTGAGCCGCGAAGTGGGGTTTGATCGCCCAATCAGCGAGCCCGCCATGAACCGCCCGGGCCTGGCGCTCGCTGGGTTTTTCTCCTATTTTGCCCCCAAACGCGTGCAGGTGCTGGGCAACTCGGAATTGTCCTATTTAAAAAAGCTGCCCGACGACTTGCGTTCGGACCGCTTCCGCCGGATGTGTGACCGGGACATCCCCTGCATTGTGGTGGCCCGCGGTGCCGACATCGGAAGCGACCTCCACAGTGTGGCCAACGATCACAGCATCCCGATTTTCGGCACCTCGATGGTGACGATGAATTTTCTCAATGCCGCCACCATCCGCCTCGAACAAGACTTTGCCCCCAGCGTGACCGTCCACGGCTGCATGGTGGACATGCGTGGCATTGGCATCCTCATCATCGGCAGGAGCGGTTCGGGTAAATCGGAAACCGCTATCGGCCTCATCGAACGCGGCGCATCCCTCGTGGCCGATGACATGGTGTCTATCAAATACGTCGGCGGCGAACTGGTGGCCTCCGCGCCGGCCCTCTCCCGCGGCTACATGGAAATCCGTGGCATCGGCATTATCAACATCGCCAACCTCTACGGCCTCACCTCCATCCGCCCGGATAAACGCCTCGACCTCGTGGTCCTGCTCAAGCCCGGTGCTGACCTCAACGAAGTGGACCGCTGCGGCATGCAACAAAACACCTACGAAATCCTCGGCCAGCAAGTCGTTCAAGTGGAAGTGCCGGTGGGCCCTGGCCGCGATACCGCGCGCATGGTCAGCATTGCCGCGCTCGACCAGCAGCTCCGCAGCCTCGGTTACAACATGGCGGATGAATTCAATCAGCGCCTCATCAGCCACATGTCCAGCGACGCGCTGCAACAAAGCCCGTCGCCGCCCCTTCAGACCAAACGCACGGGCGCCTGATCAATACTGATAGAGCAAATAGAAGTTGAACTGGCCGCCATTGTCGGCCTCCTTGTTCGGAACCGACAGTGGCAGGGCATAGTCGAGAGCCAGCGGCATCGGGCTGATCGGCAACTTCAAGCGCACGCCGAAGCCGGCATCGCTATACAGGTTGCTGGGGCTCAAATCCCAACTGGCGGCGTTGACGAAGCCCACATCATAGAACACGGCGGCACGCACGGTTTCGATGATCGGAATCGTGTATTCAAAGGTAGCATAGCCGAGGGACTTGCCGCCGATGGCCTCCCCGGTAGTGCCTGGCGTGTCGCGTGGCCCCACATCGCGGAACTTGAAACCGCGCAAGGTGCGACCGCCGCCAAGGAACATGCGTTCAAAGACCGGAACCCTGTCGTTGTTGATGCTGTCCACGGAGGCCAACTCACCGCTGACCGTGAAAATGGAATCCCACTTGAGGTTCCAGTTTTTCTGGGCCTGGACGGAGAAGCCGAAGGTGCTGACGTCTCCGCCGAGGCCGGTGAGGGTCAAGCCAGCGTCCACCTTGTGACCGCTGCGGGGCTGGATTGGACTGTCGCGGCTGTCATACAGATAGTTCAAGGCCATGGCACTGCGCACGAACACCCCATCTTCATGGCCCGTGACGTATTCCGACGTAAGCGGCGTATTGCTCGCCACATCAATGGTCACTTGCTCAAGCCGGTATTCCAGTTTGAGCGAACCGCGGTCACCCAACGGCTTGCGCAGGGAAATGGCGGCTCCCGCATTGGTCTGCTCATAGTAATCGCTGAAATAGTTGGACTGGCGGAAGAACAACTCGCCGCCCAATGCCAGCTTGCGGTCCAAGAACCACGGCTCCACCAAGGACATGCTGAAGTCCGTGCGCGTGCTGCCCATGCGCAAATTCATCGCAAAGCGCTGCCCACCACCGGTAAAGTTCCACGGATGGAATAAGTCGAAGTTCGACTGCTCCAATGTTAGGAACCCCACAAGGCTGTCGATGGAACTGAAACCAAAACCCACCCCCACCGAACCCGTGGATTTTTCCTCCACCAGAATATCGACATCGCGATAGCCACTGCCAGTGGGCGCGCCGGTCACTTGCACCTCGCTGAAATACTGCAGATTGGTCAAGCGGGCCTTGGTGGTTTCCAGTTCGACCGAGTTGAACCAATCGCCGGGCCGGAGCGTGCCTTCGCGCCGGATCACCTTGTCCTTGGTCTTGGTATTGCCTTGGATGTTGACACGCCCCACATGGAAGCGGGTGCCCTCGGTGATGCGATAGGTGATGGCAACCCGGTTGGGGCCGGCATCCCGGATATCGGGTGACACTGCGGCATCGGCGTAGCCACGAGAGCCGTAGTAGCTGCGGATCATGGTGATGTCGGCCCGCATTTTCTTCGATGAATAAGCCGCATTGGATACCAAGGTGAGCGCCGGATTAAGTTCCTCGGACTTAAAGACGGTCATGCTGCCGAAACCGACCGAAGCCACCGTGTGTTTTTCGCCTTCAACGATGGGAACGACCAGATCGACCCGGCCGTCACCCACCGGTTCGCGACGAATGCCAGGACTGCTCACGCGCAAGTAACCTTTGCCGCGATAATAGTCCAAAACCGCATCCAAATCCGTGTCCAATTGGTTGCTCTCAAAGCGTCCGGACTTGGTCAGCCACGAGAACCA
>JBAXOF010000051.1:0-18041 GCA_037133375.1 Verrucomicrobiota bacterium
GGCTTCGTAGAGGACGATGGCGACAGAGGTGGAGAGGTTGAGGCTGCGGGTGCCGCCGGGTTGCATCGGGATGCAGAGGGTGTGGTCGGCGGCCGCGTGGAGGAGCGCTGCGGGCAAGCCGCGGGTTTCGCAGCCGAAGACGAGGTAGTCGCCGGGCTGGAACGCCGCTTGCCAAGGCGAAGCCTGCGCCTTGGTGCTCAGAAACCAGAAGCTGGCGGCGGCCTCGGCGGCGGCACGCAGCGCCTCGAAGCTATCCCACACCCGCAGGTCCACCTGCTGCCAATAATCCAAGCCGGTGCGCCGGACATGTTTATCATCTAAGGAAAACCCGAGCGGGCGGACCAGATGCAGGGTGGCGCCGGTGGCCAGCGCCAAGCGGCCTGCTGCACCGGCATTGTGCGGAATCTCGGGTGTGACTAATACGATGTGAAACATGGACTAACAGCAGCACGCACTCATTTCGGATCAAACACCAACCGGAAGCCAAGATCGGGCCGACGCTGCGCGCGGTCGTCAGTCCACTCGCGGGCCAGGGCCCCATTGGCTGGCTTCAGATAGGAACCACCGATGATGACCCACAGCCGCTGACCTAACGGATTGGAGGGATTCATGGCTTGGCGGCGCGTCCACTCCGCCACCGAGCCGGCCATGCCGAGCAAGCCGGACCCCGTGCGGTCGGGAGTTTCAAGGCCGACGGGCTGCCAGTTGCCTGGTGGCAAGGCGGCCGGGTCTTTCACGCTTTGGCGCAATGCGGCGAACCATTCTTCCTGGGTGGGCAGGCGGGCCTGCTTCCATTCCGCATAGGCGGCGGCATCCCACCAATCCACACCGACGACCGGTGAATCCATGGTCACAGGCCGGCCTTGCCAGCGGCCGGTGGCCCGCGCCGCATCTAGCAACTCAGCCCAGTCGTTAGGCACATGGCTGGTTTTGTCCGCAGGCTGGCTATCGTGGTCATAGAGCGCGCCGCGCCCGCTTGTTGAGAGCATCTCCAGAACCTCGAGAAATGCCAGGTATTGGCCGATGGTCACTTCATAGGCGGAGATCCGGAACGCGCGGAGTTCCTCCTTGGTGCCATCGGGCGTGGGATGAATGCCCGCGACGACTTCCACCGCGCCAGGCAGTGCGACCCGCGGCAGCGGAGCCACCCGTTTGCCCGGCTTGAACATCACAAACAACAGAACTAACAAAATGATGACGCCCCCCGCCACGATGCCCGTCGTCTGATGTTTGCGTCCCGGCAACACCGCAGCCGTCATGGGTGAGGCCATGGGAAACGGATCGGCGAGCTGCTGCTTGATTTGCTCGCAATAGCCATGGATTTGCTTCCAACCCAGCGGCTCGCTAGCGGAGTTGTCGTCACGCATCCACGCCAGCAAGGTGAGCATGCGGGTGGCTCCCGGTAAGCCGTCGGCCACCAAACCGGGGAGACTGGCACCGAGACAGGCGATATCGCGCAGCGACTGATCCGCCGCCCGCGGTCCGGCCAGCGCGAGGTTTTCCAAACGGATAACCCCTTGCTCATCAATGTGAATGGCGGACGGTTCGAACAAGGCGGTGGCATGGCCGCGGGATTCGTGATAGAGATTGGCCTCGGCAATGCGACACAGATAGAAGGCCAATAATGCGGGCTTAAGCGGCTCGGATGCCCTCAGGCGGTCGGCCAAGGTGGCACCGGGCAGCCGTTCCCGCGCATAAAAACACCTGCCGGGCTCGGCCACCGCTTCATACACCGAGCCGATCATGGGATGATCGACCGCAGCCTTGGCACGAATCGTGGCGAGGAAGCCCTCCGCCTCTGCGGCTTGCTCCGGGCGGAGTTCCTCGATCAAGACCGTCCGCCGCACGGATTCCTGCTCGGCGAGCCAGGTGCGGGTCATCGGCCCTTGGGCGATGCATTCCTTGAGCAGGTATTCACCGAGACGGCGGGGTTCTGGGGCAACATCCATGGGTGGGTAAAGGCAGCGTGAACGGGGAAAATCAGCGGGGGGGCAACACCATCGGCTGGTTCGGATCAAAATTGGGCGGCAACCGGTCCTTGTCCAAAAACTCCGGTGCCTGCGGGGCTTCCGGCGCGGCTGCGGCTTTCTGGCGGCTGCGGGCGGCCAAGTCCCGCGGCCACGCCTGGACATCGAGCACCTCGCCATTGTAGAGCAAGGACACCACCTGGCCGTAATACGTCTGTTCGCCGAAGAGGTGTTCGGTGGCTTGGTCCTGTTTGGGAATCACGTAGGTCATGCGTAGGGTTTCCTCGCCGCCGGCCCAGTCAAAGGGCAAGGAAACCCACTGCTCGGAAACCCATGACTTGTCCTCCAGCGGGATGATCCCATCGCGGGTGCTGCGGTTGAAAAATTCCACCGATACGCTCATATCCTTCAATTCAATCTCAACGCCCGGCGCCTTCTGCAGCGGGATTGTTAGAATAACGCGCTGGCCTCCCTCATGGTTCGGGTCATTGAAAATCTGCACGCGGCCCAGCGCGAGCTTGCCTAACGGCACCTCCGCTTCAAAGCCATCCCGCAATTTGGCCGCGGCCATTTCATAGAGCGCGCCGGCTCCGGCGACGCCCATTTGGAAGACCTTTTCATAATGCGCCGCCGCCGTGTCAAATACCCCCATCACCTCGTGCACCATGCCGAGTTCGTATTGGATGTTAGGGTCTGCGGGGGAACGCCCGCGGGCTTCCTCCAGCTTGATGATCGCCAAGCCCATGTCGCCCGCCACCCGCGCCTGGCGGGCTTCCTTGAGCAGTTGCTCCGAACGCGGATCAGCAATCGCCGGCGCGCTCACCGGGGTGGGCGGCGGCAAGGCCAGCGCCGGTGGTGTCTCTAACACCGTAGCGGGCAGCGGCGGACGAGCCACCACGGCCTCAGGCACGGCCGCCTCCTTGGGCGGTGGGGCCACCGTCACGATCTTGACGACTTCCCGTTCCACAATCCGGACTTGGCGGTTGGCCTCCGAGCGGGCCCCCAGCGCCAGCGCCGCCACCAGCATCTGCGCAAACGCCATCAACCCCAGCGCCCAACAGGCGAGCGGGAAAGCCGGCAGCCTTGGGCCGACCGTGTGGGACTTGGGTTGCTTGGACACTTGCCCGCGACTATGACGTCGTGCGCCACATCTGTCAATCCGCAGCACGCAAGCCGCAGCGTGACCATTTCCAGGTATTGCTTCCGGAGAAAAATCCGGCATGTTGCCGCTGGATGTGTGACATGTTCCCATGGTCGGCGTTTTTGGCGGAGTTTTCGCAAGTTGCGGAAGCGCGCGGGTTCGCGGGCCGGGTGCTGGCGCACTTGGCGGGCGGACCACTCATGGCATGGGAACGTGCGGCGAGCGGGCCACGGGTGTATATGTCAGCCGGCATTCATGGCGATGAACCGGCCGGACCACTGGCAGTGCTCGAATTGATGCAGATGGGATTTTTTTCGCCGGACATCCATTGGTTGCTGTGTCCGGCGCTCAGCCCCGACGGCTTGGCGGCCGGCAGCCGCGGGAATCTCGCGGGTCTGGATCTGAATCGTGACTATTGGAAACGCCGGACTTCAGAAGTGCAGGCGCACGCAGGCTGGCTGGAATCGATGCCCGCGCCCGCCTTGTTTCTTTCGCTCCACGAAGATTGGGAGAGCGCCGGATTCTATCTCTACGAAATCAACCTGGGCCGCGATCAACCGCAACGCGCCTCCGCCATCATTGAGGCGGTGCGACCGTGGTTCAACCCCGAACCGGGCCCCGACATCGACGGGCATCTGGCACGCGCGCCGGGCTGGATCTATCATGAGGCGGAGGCGGATCTGCCGCAGGGGTGGCCCGAGGCGATCTTCCTAGCTAAGCTCGGCTGCCCGCTGTCCTTCACGTTTGAGACCCCGAGCCATGCACCACTGGCCCAGCGCATCGCCGCGCAGGTGGCCGCCGTCCGCATCGCCTGCCCGTGGGCTTTAGTCCATCCTCCGGCTTGACCACGCGCCTCATCTCTGTCAGATACGGCGTATGGCAAGTTTGCCCATGGAACTTCCGGAGCGGCCGCCGGTGGGGCGCCAGCACTAACATCTATCCGATCCAATGAAACGTTCCCATAAGCGTTTGCTGGCACTCCTTGCCTCCCTCCTTGGGGTGCTGGTCATCTCCGCCTTGCTTTACATGGTGGGAATGGAGCAGCTCGAGGGCAAGCCGCGCGGGTTCTGGCGAGCGCTGGAATGGGCCGCCGAAACGCTTTCCACCACCGGTTACGGCGCCGATGCTTCGTGGAACCATCCACTAATGGTTTGTCTGGTGGTGCTGGTGCAATTTCTGGGTGTCTTTCTCGTTTTCCTGATCTTTCCAATCTTTCTGATTCCCTTTTTGGAAGAACGCTTTGAAACCCGCTTGCCGGGTGACTGCACCGCCGCCCGCAATCATGTGTTGATCTATCGTAACGGCCCGGCGGTCACCTCCCTCATCGAGGAACTCAAACTCGCAGAGGTGACGCCCATCATCATCGAGGAGGACGAGGGTGAGGCCCGGCGGGTGCTGGAAGCCGGCCACCGCGTGGTCTATGGCAGTCTGGAGGGCAACGTCATGACCCGGGTTGCGCTCTCCAAGTCCCGCGCCATCATCCTCAATAGCAGTGATCATCGCAACGCTGCGCTCGCCATCACCGCACGCCAACTCGGCTTCACCGGCGATATCTTCGGCCTCGTCGAAAACCCGCTGCATCGTCAGCCAACGATCCTGGCCGGGGCCACGGCTGCCTACACCCCGCGCCATGTGTTAGGGGCCGCCCTCGCCGCCCGTGCCAGCCGCAAGGTGAGTCCGACGGTGGCCGGCGTGCAAAACTTGGGTCATCGCTTGCAAGTGAGCGAGGTGCGGATCACGCCCGGGAGTGTTTTGGCGGGCCGCACGATCGCCGAGTGCAAGATCGGCCACGACACCGGAGTCACTGTCATTGGCCAATGGGTCAACGGCCATTTGAACGCTGCGCCCAGATCGGACATGCGGCTGGAACCCGGAGGCATTTTGATTTTGGTGGGCAGCATTGAAAACATCGCAAGGTTCACCGAGATCTGCTCCGGCACCACAACCCTCAATCGCCATGGCGCGTTCTTCATCGCAGGCTATGGGGAAGTCGGCCGCAAAGTGGCACAATTGCTCCAGGACGCCGGCGAGGAAACCCGCGTCATCTCGGAACAAGCCGTCCCCGGTGTGGATGTGGTCGGCAATGTCCTCGATCCGGAA
Source organism: Verrucomicrobiota bacterium (assembly GCA_037133375.1). Taxonomy (GTDB): domain Bacteria; phylum Verrucomicrobiota; class Verrucomicrobiia; order Verrucomicrobiales; family Akkermansiaceae; genus Luteolibacter. Next base: position 5,209 of record JBAXOF010000051.1, read on the forward strand.
TTGCTGATCAAAAGCGGAGTACAGCAGGCACAGGCGGTCATTTTGGCTTTGGCCGAGGATTCCACAACCTTGTTTGCCACGGTCATCCTCAAGGATCTGGCGGCGCAGGTGCCAGTCATCGCAAGAGTCAACCGTCCTGAAAACGTCGAGCGCATCCACGCCGCCGGCGTCGATTTCGCCTTGTCTATCAGCCAGGTCACCGGCCAGATCCTCGCGCGCAAACTCCTCGGCAAGCGCACGGTGTTACTTGACCAGGCCTTGAAGGTTTCGATGGTCAAATCGCCGAAGCTGGTGGGCGGGCATCCCGCCGACCTGCGGATTCGCGAACGCACCGGATGCTCGGTCGTGGCCGTGGAACGTGGCGACAAAGTGCTGGTCCGCTTTGAAGGTGACTTCGCCTTTGCGGCCCGCGACGCAGTCTATATCTGTGGCAGCGAGGAAGCCACCCGGAAATTCGCCGCAGAATTCCCCGCCGGTGAATGAGCTGCGTCATAAAAAGCCCCCGCAAAGAAGCCGTCCGCATAGGAGGAGTCCGCATAGGAGGAGTCCGCATAGGCCCCTGTGCGGATCTGCACCCATCAACAACATAATGACTGGCATTATATTCGGCATTATATTCGGCATTATATTTATCGCGGCCACGTTGCCACGTGGCGGGCAAGGCAGAGGACACAGGCTCAGTGCCAAGAGTTGCCCCAGTCAGCCAAACGCTCTGAGGGACTGTGCGGACTACTTCCCGCCACCCAGGTGCCGCTGCTGGCGGCGGTTCATGTTGGATTCCTGTGGGCGTTGGCTTGCCCGTTTGTCAGATGACTTGCCGGATGCCGGAAGATAAGCGGGCACCCCGCGGCCGCCGGAGGCCAAGTGGTCGGCCGCCAGCGCCTCACCTAACACGACTGCGTTCACGCCCCATTCGCACAGATGCAGATGCAATTGCTCGCCCAGGTTTGCCGGGGCAATCCCGTGCTGCTTGCCATGTCGGGCGTGCAGGCGCTGTGAAAAATCCCAGAAATTCCAAAAGGCCGAGGCGTGGCGAGGGTTGTCTAACAAAAGTGGCAGGGTGAGTGAAAACCGTCCGCTGTTGCCGAGCATGTCCCAATGGCGGGCGAAGCGTTTCAACTGTTGCATCGTGACAAAGTCCAGATCCCGGTTGCTAAGCAATTCATACGGCGGGTGTTGGGCATAGACCATGACAAACTCCGTGTCGTGCCGGATGATCGGCGTGCCCCGCAGGCGTTTGAGAATCCCAACCTGGATTTCCTGCGTCCCGAGCTTCCACAGGCGGTCGAAGCCGGCCGCGAAACTCTCCAGGCTTTCCCCTGGCAGGCCGGCGATCAAGTCCGCGTGCACATGCACCCCGGACTGTTGTTTCAAGAAGCGCAGGTTGTCCTCCAGACGGTCGATGTTCTGCCGCCGGCTTATGTTGTTAGATACATTGTCATTGAAGGTTTGAATGCCCACCTCAAACTGCAGCGCGCCGGGGGGGAATTCGGCAATTAAGCCGCGCAAGTTCAGTGGAAACCGGTCAGGGATCATTTCAAAGTGCAGGAACATTCCCGGCTGCCAGCGCTCTAGAAAGAAACGCAGGATCGCGGTTCCCGCTTGCAGGTCCAGGTTGAATGTCCGGTCGAGAAACTTGAACTGCCGCGCCCCGCGCGCCAGCAGCCTGTCCATTTCCAACAAAAAAACATCCGTCGGAAACGCCCGCACCGGCAGGTCCACTGATGACAAGCAGAACTCGCAGGCAAAAGGACACCCCCGCGAGGACTCCACATACAACACCCGGTGCGCGATGTCCTCGTCCCGATAGAAATCATAGGGGGACGCCAACACTGCCAGTTCGGGCATGGCTGCCGCCACCACCTTGGGCGGAGTTGCGCCACTCAACAGGCTCCGGCACATCCCGGCGAATGCCAGATCCGCCTCGCCGGTGAGCACGTGATCCGCCAGCCCGACGATTTCCTGGCCGTCCGTCTCATGACTCACCTCCGGCCCGCCCAGCACGATTCTAACATCCGGGGCCAGTTGCTTCAACAGGCGCACCACTTCCGTGCAGGGTGTCACATTCCAGATGTAAATCCCCAGCCCGATGATTTTTGCCTTCTGAGCTAACAATTCCTCGGCGATGTCCGCCGGCCGCTGCTTAATGTCAAATTCCAGGATCGAACACCGCGGCTGCAACTCACCCATGTTGGCATGCAGACACCGCAACCCGAAGGCCGGGTGAATGTAGCGGGCATTCAGCGTGGCTAACAGAATTTCGGCCATGGGTGCTGGAAGTTTACTCGAACTGCCCCGCCTGGCCGGTCGCGGCCAGCACCGCACGCCAGGCGGGACCGTCGGGGTCCAAACGCTTCTGCTGTTGGGCGAGCATTTCGATGGGCACATGGATGAACCGGTCATGAAGCATGCCCACCACCAGGCCGGTCTTGCCGGCCATCGCGGCGTGCACGGCGTGGCGGGCGAACAGATCGCACAGCATCGAGTCCTCCGCATCGGCCGGCACGCTGCGGATGATGTAGTTCGGATCAAAGTAACGCAGCGTCGCGGCAATGTTGGCAGCCTTGAAGTGGGCGTCGATCCTCCCGCACAAGAACTGGCCGATGTCCTTGAACTTGACGTTGCCCGAAGCGTCCCGTGTTTCACCATCCGTCGCTAACAAATCCTGGCCGGCCCCTTCCGCCACAACAATGACGGCGTGCGCCCGTTGCAGGATGCGCCGCTCGACGGCGGCGAGCAAGCCACGGTCGCCGTCGAGGACGAATGGAACTTCCGGAATCAGACAGAAATTCACGTCCTGGCTGGCCACCGTGGCACCGCCGGCGATGAAGCCGGCGTGCCGGCCCATCAGCTTGACCACCGCAATGCCATTGTGAACGCTGTGTGCCTCGGTGTGGGCACACTTGAGAACCTTGGCGGCTTCCTCCACGGCGGTGAAGTAACCAAACGTGCGTGAGACGAACGCCACATCATTATCAACCGTTTTGGGAATACCCACCACGGCCAGCGGATAGTCCCGGCGCCGTGCTTCCTGATAGATATCATTGCCGCCGCGTTGGGTGCCATCACCGCCAATGGTGAACAGCAGGTTGACCCCGCGTTGAATCAGATTGTCCACCGCAATGTTGGTGTCCACCGGACCCCGCGAGGTGCCCAACGCGGTGCCGCCTTCTTGATGAATGTCATCCACAAACTCGGGCGTCAACACCACCGGCTCCGCGCCGCGTGCCGGATCCAACCCTTGATAACCATCGCGGAACCCTAACACTTCCATCACACCATAGCCATGGTGAAGTTCTAGGAAAATCGAGCGGATGACATTGTTCAAGCCGGGGCACAGGCCGCCGCAAGTGACAATGCCGGCACGCGTCTGTGCCGGGTCAAAAAAGAGCGTCGCCCGCGGCCCGGCCAACTCGAAGAGATAACCCGGATCGGCTCCCACCTCAATATGTTGGGGAATGCGGATGTCATCGTTCTGGGTGCGCTTGAGCGGTGAGGGAAAGCGCGGTTCACCGAGGGTGGGAGTGCTCATGGGACTTGGGGTATGATACCTGCGGCGGTGAGGGATGAAAGCGGGCGGCGTGTCATGTCAGCCCTCGGAAAAGGCTAAGTCATGACAGGGCAGTTGGAAGAAAAAAAATTCATGGGCGTATCAAAACAATGACGGTTTTTCGCGCATTCGGATTTCTGCGGCGGCACCAAGCCGCCGCAGGAGCCATATTGCTCGCCACCTTGCCAGCGGCAGGGGCGGACTCTGGCTATGATCCTTCGGCCTGGGCCGCTGCGTTGGTCGCTGGCACCGCCACGGCGGAACTGCAACGGGCGTTTCCAGTTGAGTCGGATTGGTTGCGTCAGGAACATGAGGCCTCCATGCCACAACTATTGGCCTTAGGCCAGGCGCAACTCGGCCGCGCCCAGGTCGAAGCGGTCATGGCCTCGCTGCCTAACGCATCTGCCCTGTTGCGCGCGGAATTGCAAATTCTGCTGCAACAAAATGTTGCCGCCGGTGACCTCCGCTGGATCATGCTGCATGCCCGCGCTTGTGAGGAGCGGCGGGCTAAGCGCCTCGCTGTGATGTTAGAGAAGCCGCTCGCAATCGCCTTCATCAAGCGCAAGACCGTCCGCCCCTCGTTCTTCGCCTACACCGAAGGTCAGTCCGACGCCCAGTCGGAGCGCCATTTCCTGCCCGGAGCGATCCTTTGTCGCCTGAGTTTCGCCGGCACCCGTGGGGTTGTTCACCCCTTGCTCGACGACCCGCGCGGCGTGCTCCGCGATCCCGCCGTGTCATGGGATGCCACACGCCTCGCCTTTGCCTGGAAAAAATCGCTCGATGCCGACGACTACCACCTCTACGAGCTCGACCTAACAAACATGGGCGTCCGCCAGCTCACTGCGGGAACCGGCGTTGCCGACTATGAGCCGGCGTATCTACCTAACAACGACTTGGTTTTTGCCTCGACCCGTTGCGTGCAAACCGTCGATTGCTGGTGGACGGAAGCGAGCAACTTATACGCCTGCGATCCTAACGGCAAGCGCTTGCGGCGGCTCGGTTTTGATCAGGTCCACACGGTCTATCCACAAGTGCTCGATGACGGGAGGGTGATCTACACGCGCTGGGATTACAACGATCGGGGCCAAATTTTCCCCCAACCCTTGTTCCAGATGAACCCCGACGGCAGCGGCCAAGCCGGGTTTTACGGCAACAATTCGTGGTTTCCCACCACCATCGCCCATGCCCGGGGAATTCCGGGCACTGGCAAAGTGCTGGCCATCCTCTGCGGCCACCACAGCCCGCAGACCGGCAAACTCGCGGTGATTGATCCCGCTCTCGGGCGCGAGGAAAACCAAGGCGTGCAACTCGTCTCGCCGCAACGGGAAACCAAAGCGGAACGCATCGATGCCTACGGCCAGGACGGTGAATTATTCTGTTATCCGTTCCCCCTCAGTTCAAAGGAATGGTTGGTGTCGTATGCGCCCGACGGCTGGGGCGCTGGCGATCACAAAACCGGCGATGCCAACTTCGGCCTGTATTGGATGGACCGCGATGGCCAGCGCGAATTGCTCGCCAGCGATCCCACCTTGCCGTGCCTGCAACCGGTGGCGTTGGCACCGCGACCGCGACCCGCACCACGACCGAGCCAAATCGACTGGCGGTGCGAAACCGCAGCTTGTTATGTGAGTGATATCTATCAAGGTCCAGGGCTCGCTGGCGTGCCGCGCGGCACCATTCGCCAGCTGCGCGTCATCGCGCTGGATTTCCGCGTCGCCGGCATCGGCGAGAATTACAACAGCGGTCCCGCCGGCGGGGCTCTCGTCAGCACGCCCATCGCCATCGGCAACGGTGCCTGGGATGTCAAGCGGGTGTTAGGGGATGCCACCGTGTATGACGACGGCTCGGCATATTTCGAAGTGCCGGCGCGTACGCCGGTCTATTTCCAAGCGCTGGATGCGCACGGCCGGGCGGTGCAGACGATGCGCAGTTGGAACACCCTGCAGCCCGGTGAAGTCGCCTCCTGCATCGGCTGCCATGAAAATCGCAACAGCACGGCCCTCGCCTCCTCATTTGCCACCATCGGCACCCAGCATGGCATTCCCCAGAAATTGATCCCGTTCTATGGCCCGCCGCGCGGCTTCAGCTTCGTCCGCGAAATCCAACCCATCCTTGATCGAAAATGCATCGGTTGCCACCGTGATCGCGAGCCGCTGCTGGCCATGGCCGCAGGCACCGGCCAGCCGCCACTCGACCAGCCGCCCGCCTCACGCACCCGCGCGCCTAACCAAGCATTCAGCCTGTTAGGTGAGACGACTCGCGACGCCACCGCCAAACGCGAGTGGAGCGATGCTTATCTGGTCCTCACCCGCGCCCGCCGCGATGGCGGCGGCGGCAACAAAAGCCCGTTCCGCGGTCAGCCCGACAGCCGCCTGGTCAATTGGATCGGCGTCCAATCGCCACCGACACCCCTGCCACCCAACACCGGCGGCGCCATCAAAAGCGAGCTTCTAACGATGTTGGAAAATGGCCACGGCAAGGTTCGCCTATCCCGCGAGGAGCTCGAAAAGCTCGCCTGTTGGATCGACTTGTATGTCCCCTATTGCGGCGACTACACCGAGTCCAACATTTGGGGCGCGCAGGACCTTGATAAATTCCGCCGCTATTCCGACAAGCGCAAACGTATGGACGAGCTCGACCGCGCGGCAATCCGCGAGATGTCCGGAGTCGCCCCGCCCCGACTGTGAGGAGGAAAGCAGCGGGGCATAATCGCGCTTGCCCAAACCACGGTGGTGCACCGGGGCTGACAACTCGGGGAACGCTGGCATCTTGCCGGCCGTGTGCGGCATCCTGCCGCGCACTCTTCTGTGGTTGGTGAAGGTCATGGACTGAGGATAGCAGACAAAAAATGGTAATCCACTTATCCACTGATGCGCAGCAATCAGGCTGGACCTCGGCGGGATTCGTGCTATCACCAAAGCCTCTCCCATGAATTATCTATCAAAAATACTGTTGCTTCTCGCGCTGCTTACCCCGGTTCATGCCGCACCGCAAGAGGTCAATCCAACGTTGAATTACCGCCAGCCCGCTGTCGATTGGTCCGGTGGTGCCCTGCCTATTGGCAACTCACGGATGGGTGCCATGCTTTTCGGTGGCGTGCGCGATGAACGCATCCAGTTCAACGAACAAAGCCTGTGGTCAGGCGATAACAACTGGGACGGCAACTATGAATGCGGCGACCACGGGTTCGGGTGCTATCGCAATTTCGGCGACTTGACCATTACCTGGGACCTGCCGGCCTCATTGCCCGCCGATTACCAGCGCTCCCTCGCTATCAGTGATGGTATCCACACCACCACCTTCACTCACAACAGCATCAAGTTCACCCGCGAAGCTTTTGCCAGTCTTCCCGATCAAGTGATGGCATTCCGTTTCACCGCTGACAAGGCCGCGGCCTTGTCCGGAAAAATCGCGTTGAAATCCGCGCAGGGGAGCGCCACCACCGCCACCGACAAGGGCTTGTCTTTCAACGGCGAAATGCCTAACAAATTAAAACACTCCGCAGTGGTCCGCGCCCTCACCACCGGAGGCAAGACCCGCGTGGACGGCGACTCGTTCGTTTTTGAAAACTGCGACAGCGTGTTGTTGCTGATGGATGCGCGCACCAACTACAAGGCGGATTACAAGGCAGGTTGGCGCGGTGCGGACCCGCTGCCGGTGCTCGAAAAGGAACTGGCCGCCGCCCTTGCCAAGCCTTACGCCACCCTTAAGGCCGCTCACGTCAAGGATCTATCATCTTTGCTGCGCCGCGCCCGCATCGACATCGGGGCCACCGATCCCGCCGTCCTCGCCCTGCCGACCGACCAACGCTTGAAGCGCTATTCCGGCATCGGCGGCGAGTTCAAGACCGCGCAGGGCACTGGCGTGGACGCCAGTGCCGGCGACAAACTCAAACGTGTCGCCGAAGCCACAGCTGATCCCGATCTGGAGGAAACCATGTTCCAATACGGCCGCTATTTGTTAGCCAGTTGCTCGCGCCCCGGCGGCCTGCCCGCCAACCTGCAAGGCTTGTGGAATGACAGCAACTCGCCGGCATGGGCCTGTGACTATCATAACAACATCAACATCCAGATGAACTACTGGGGCGCCGAATCCACCAATCTATCCGAATGCCAGACTCCCCTGGTGGATTTCATCGAGACCCAGGCCGAGCCGTGCCGCATCGCCACCCGCAAGGCATTCGGCCCGCAAACCCGCGGTTGGACCGCCCGCACCAGCCAGAGCATCTTCGGTGGCAACGGCTGGGACTGGAACATCCCGGCCAGCGCCTGGTATGCACAACATGTCTATGAACACTGGGCGTTTACCCACGACCCCTCCTATCTGAAAAAATCCGCCTATCCCATGCTCAAGGAAATCTGCCAGATGTGGGAAGACCGCCTCAAGGCCCTGCCCAACGGCACCTTGGTCGTCCCTAACGGTTGGTCCCCGGAAATCGGCCCGCGCGAGGATGGCGTCATGCACGACCAGCAACTTATCTGGGACTTGTTCCAAAATTATCTTGATGCCGCCAAGGCCCTCGGCGTTGATGCCGATTACCAGAAAACAGTGGCCGGAATGCAGGCCAAACTCTCCCCTAACAAAATTGGCAGGTGGGGACAACTGCAGGAATGGCAGGCGGATCGCGACAATCCGAACGAGACCCACCGGCACACCTCGCATCTGTTTGCAGTCTATCCTGGCCGCCAGATCAGCCCCACCCTCACGCCGGAACTGGCCAAGGCCGCCATCGTGTCGCTCAAGGTGCGCAGCAACGATCACCAGGACAAGACCGGCAAGCCCTTCGACGTGGACACCACCATTGGCGATAGCCGCCGCTCTTGGACCTGGCCGTGGCGATGCGCCTTGTGGGCGCGGTTAGGTGAAGCCGAGCGCGCCCACATCATGGTGCGCGGATTGCTCACCTACAACACCCTGCCCAACCTCTTCACCAACCATCCACCTTTCCAGATGGACGGCAACTTCGGCATCACCGGCGCCATGACGGAAATGCTCTTGCAATCCCATGCCGGCGAAATCGCCCTGCTGCCCGCCCTGCCCAAGGCCTGGGCCGCCAAGGGCTCCTTCAGCGGTCTGCGCGCACGAGGCGGCCACACCATCGATTGCGAGTGGCAGGACGGTAAAGTCACCACCTATCACATCCGCTCCGCCAAGCCCGCCAAAGTCAAGCTGCGCGTCAATGGCGAACTCAAAGACGTGCTGACGGAAACACTGCCGAAGCGCAGTTAAGCGCAAGTCAGGCGAGTTTTTTCGTGAGCTTGGCGAGAACGCCACGGTGTTTTTTTCCAAAACGCGATGCCCCGGTAATCTGTTGGAAGAAGTTCTTCAGGCAAGAAGGGGTTGAGGCGGGCATCTATTTGCCGCGCCAGCCGCCGCCGAGGGCTTTGGCGAGGGCGGCCAGCGTGATGCGTTGCTGGGCTTCGACGAGACTGATAGAGAGGCGGGTTTGCAACACGGTGCGGTCGGCATCGACGACATCGAGGTAGCTGGTTAGGCCCTCGTTATAGCGTTCCTGCGACAGTTGACGGGTGTCTTTGGAGCTTGCCAGAGCGGCCTCCAAGGCGCTGCGGGAGCGGATGAAGCCCTTGAGGTCGACGAGAGCGTCTTCCACTTCACGAAGAGCGACGAGCAGAGTTTGGCGGTAGTTGGCAAGGGCCTCGTCATAGGTGCTGCGAGCTGCGGCGAGTTTAGATTTGTTCGATCCGGCGTCGAAGACCGGTTGCACGGCATTGGCACCGAGAGAGAGGACGCGGCTTTCCCAGGAGAGGAAATCGGAAGTGTGCAGCGCCTCCAGGCCGGCCCCGCCCAGGAGATTGAAACTCGGATAGAAGGCGGCTTCGGCGACTCCGATACGCGCGTTGGCGGCACGCAGTTGTTGTTCGGCGGCACGCACGTCCGGGCGCCGGAACAGCACGGCCGCAGGCAACTCGGCGCGGATGTTAGGCAGGGCTTGGTCCGCGACCTTGGCCGGAATGGCAAAATCGGCCGGGCGGGTGCCGCACAGCACGGCGAGGGCATGTTCCGCGGAACCGCGCTGACGCTGGACAATAGCCAGATCGTTGTTGGCAAGTTCCACCTCAGTGCGGGCACGACTGGTGGCCAGACCGTCGGTTAGGCCGGCATCGGTCTTGGTTTTCTGCAGATCGAGGGCTTCCTTGCGGCTAACCAGTGTGTCTTTCACGATGGCCTCCTGAGCATCGAGACCACGCAACACAAAATATTGGCGGGCGACTTCGGTGGCGACGCCAAGGCGCTGTGCGTCGAACAACGCGGCGCTGGCGGCGGCTTGGGCGGTGGCACCTTCGAGGAGGCGTTTGTTGCGGCCCCAGAGGTCAGGATCATAGGCGAGTTTGAAGCTGCTGCGATAGTCCTGGTTTTCCAGATGGTGGGTCGGATTGGTGTAGGTGTGTCCCGAAGCGCGGTCGATGCTCGCGGAAGCCGCCAGATCCAACGTGGGAAACAGGCGGGCGCGGTCGACCCCCACCAGTGCGCGGGCGGTATCCACGCGAGCCTTGGCAGCGGCCAGATCGTTGTTGGCTGCCAGGGACCGCTCGACAAGCTGGTTGAGTTTTGCATCGCCGAAAAGTTTCCACCAGGCATCCGGCAGGCGGCCGGTGGCAAGGTTGCGGGTTTCCTTCCAACGAGTGCCGCCGCTGGCATCGGGTAATTTAAAATCCGGACCCAGCATGCAGGAGCTCAGCAGCAAGGACGCAGGTAAGAGCAGCAGACGAGATTTCATGGGGGTGGTGTAAGACCCCCTCTGGTCAAACTCAAGCCCAAACGCAAATGGCGTGATTTTCCCGCTTGAGTGCTCGAAAACAGGTAGTTGAACCGGGGTTGTGCCATTCATGGATTGTCCCGGATAGGCGCAGCTTGCTAGGGCTTGCGTTAGCCCCCCCCGGCCTGATTGGATTTGTCATGGGCTGGATCAGCACTACAATGCGCGAGTCATGCGCAAGACAAGAATGTGGATTTTGGTGGTGCTGGTGCTGGTGCTGGCCGTCGGTCTGTGGTGGTTGTTAGACCAGCGACTCCAGGCGGCGGCGATCAGGCGCAGCGATGAGAAGTCGTCAGCGTCCGGGGTGGCGGTGGAGACTGTCGCCAAAGTCGTAGCGGTGGCGGCCGAGTGGATAGATGCGGGAGCCGGGCGGCCGGAGCCGGGCCGGCGGACGGCGTGGCGCATGGTGCTGGCGGGCGACCGGGTAGAATTGTTAGGGAGGGAAGATTTGCAAGGGGATTTTCACGAGCGGCGGGGGCGGATGGCGTGGTTGCCGGGAATGCTGCTTTGCCGCTTGCTGGACGCGCGGCAGCAGGTGCTGGCGGAGGAGACGCTGGCCGCGCCCGATCATGCCTGCGTGGTGCAGGATCCCCAAATGACAGGGGAGGGCGGTCAGCCGATGGCCGTGGCGTTTTCCTCCTCCGCACCAGTGGTCTTCCAAGTGCGCCTGCCGCGGGTGGCAAACGCCACTCAATTGCAGGTGTATCGCCTGACCGGGCCGCGCCCGGCAGCGGCAGAAGCCGCGCCGGCGGGCATATTGTTAGGTAGGATTGCCCTGTCCCAATGAAGCCGCGTCTTGTCAGTTGCCTGATTCAGTTGTTGGGCCTGTGGCAGGTTGCCACCCCCGCGCGAGCGGCGGTGTTGTTTGCAGTGGAGGAGCACGGCAGCCGTGCCCAGCACATCAATCTAGTGTTTCTAGCGGAAGGCTACACGGCAGTGGAAATGCCGAAGTTTGCCGCCGATGTAACTGCGGCAGTAAACTTTCTTTTCGGCAGGGAGCCGTGGGTGCAATACCGGTCCTACTGCAATGTTTATCGGATCGAGGTGGTTTCCAACCAAAGCGGTTGTGACAATGGGGCCACCGGCGGGGCGGGCGTGTTGCGGGACACCTATTTCAACACCGGCTTCACCAATTCAAACATTGCGCAACTCCTCGGGATTGACTATACAGGCATGAATAGTGCCCTCACCTTGCTCAATACTTATGTGCCGGAACATGACATCCCGGTCATCCTGGTGAATGACGCCAAGTATGGCGGCGCGGGTGGTCCCATAACGATTGTGTCCACGCATTCGCTGGGCTGTGCCGTCGTCGAGCACGAACTCGGTCATTCATTCGCGCTGCTGGAGGATGAGTATGACGCGGATTATCCCATCTACACGCCCGCCGAGGCGCCTAACATTACCGCGAAGACGGACCGTGGCTCGATCAGGTGGAATTACTGGATCGAGAATGACACCCCGCTAGCGACGCCGGAAACTGCGGAGTATGATGCCGTGGTGGGCTTGTTCGAGGGCGCGATGTATCGCGCTTCCGGGTGGTATCGCCCGCATAACAATTCCGTCATGAGAACTCTCAACCGCCCGTGCGGTGCAGTCAACCGCGAGCAATTCGTGCTAAGATATTATGCGCACGTCAGGCCGCTGGATGCCTGGACCCCCGCGACTAACAACCGCAAGGTGACCGGGCCGGAGCAGCTCAGTTTCACGGTCACGCCAAAGGTGCCGGTGGGCGGCGAGCCGCTGGTGACAAGTTGGATGGTCGATGGGGCGGAGCAGTATGACGTCGGCGGCAATGACTTCAGCACGCTTTCAGATAATCTGGGCAACGGCGTTCACACCGTGACCGCCACCGTGAGGGATCCCACCACCTTTGTGCGCCAGGACCCGGACCGGTTGTTGGAGGCTTCCGTGACCTGGTCGCTGACCTTGAGCAACCAGCCACCTAACAACCTCAGCGACTGGCGCGTTGCCTATGGCGAGGATCTGGCCAACCCCGCGGGCGACGGTCTGACAAACCTGATGAAGTATGCGCTCGGGTTGCCGCCCACCGCGCACGCGCAGTCGGCCCAATTGCCCGCCGGGAGCGTGACCCGCGACGGCAGCGGGAACTATCTCACGTTGAGCGTGCCGCGCCGCGCCAGGCGCCAGGATGTGGACAGCATCGTGGAAGTGAGCGACGACCTGGAGACGTGGCACGGCGGTTGGGGAGACACAGTGGTGCTTCAGGATGATGAGTCGATATTGGTGGTGCGCGATGCCACGCCCATGACTGCGGAGACGCGCCGTTTCATCCGCCTGAAGGTGGTGGCTTATTGGTAGCGCCAGTGCAGGGGCCGGCACTGCGGTGCAAGATGCGCGCGTAAGATTCGATTGCCAGCGGCCGAAAAGCGGGTAAATTGCCCGTCCCGGCCGCCCAGAGGCCGGCTCTTGATATGAATCCTCCCCATGTGGCAATTGTAGGCGCGACGGGTGCCGTCGGCGAAGAAATGCGGCTCTGTCTCG
>JBAXOF010000052.1:0-18036 GCA_037133375.1 Verrucomicrobiota bacterium
TGAGAATGCAGTCCCTCCCCCCGCGCTGTCACCAGCGCGCCTACGAAGAGCGCGGATGGGTAAGTCGGCGGACCGGGCCGGTCCGCCCTACCTGGTGGTCGGCTTCGGCATCGCTGCCAAACATCTGAAAGAACCGCCACCGGCAAGCACGTTGTAGACCACCTTCGCCCCCCCCATGAAAAAGCCATTCGTTCCGTTGATGTTGTTGTCCGCCATGCTGACCCTAGGCCCTGCCGTGCAGGCGGGCGACGCCCCCGCCGCTATTCCCCGCCCGGAACACCCGCGCCCGGATTTACTCCGCGACAATTGGCTGACCCTCAACGGCGAGTGGCAATTCGAGATCGACAAGGCGGGCGACGGTGAGACCCGCGGTCTGACCACCGGCAAAGACCTCAACGCCAAGATCCTTGTCCCCTTCTGCCCGGAAAGTAAACTCTCCGGCATCGGCCTCGGCAACACCCAGAAACTCAAAAATGTCTGGTACCGCCGGCTCTTCGACGTGCCGCAAGCCATGCAGGGCAAGCGCGTTAGAATCCATTTCGGCGGCGTCGATTACAAGGCCTCGGTCTACGTCAACGGCCAACTCACCGGCACTCACATCGGCGAGAATGTCGCATTCGCTTTTGAAATCACCCGCTTCCTCAAGCCCGGATCTAACGAAGTGGTGGTCAAGGTGCTCGACGACATGTGGACCGGCCTCCAGCCGTGCGGCAAGCAATCGCGCGACCAGAGCGGAGGATGTGTCTACACCCGCACTACCGGCATCTGGCAACCGGTGTGGCTGGAAGCCGTCGGCTCGTCATTTGTGCAGAACATTTCGGTGATCCCGGATCCTGACCACTCGCGGGTGCTAATCACGGCCACCATCGACGGCCATGACAAGGATCTCACTCTCAAGGCGGAGGCGTTCGCCGATGGCAAGCTGGTGGGCTCCGAAACGGGCACCGGCCCGTGGCAGCAAACGCTGGTGATCGACCTCAAGGAAAAGAAGCTCTGGCAGCCCGGCGCGCCATTCCTCTATGACCTGAAACTCACGCTCAGCAGTGGCAAGGACAAGCTCGATGAATTGCAGAGTTATTTCGGTCTGCGCAAGGTGACCATCGACGGCCGCAAGATCCTCATCAATGGCAAACCGGTGTTCCAACGGCTCATCCTCGACCAGGGGTTTTATCCCGAGGGCCTGTGGACCGCCCCTTCGGATGCGGCCCTCAAAAGCGACATCGAAATGAGCATGGCCTGCGGCTACAACGGTGCCCGTCTCCATCAGAAAGTCTTCGAGCCAAGGTTCCTCTACTGGGCCGACAAACTCGGCTACATGGTTTGGGGCGAATACCCTAACTGGGGGTTTGACCTCAAACCACCGGGATACTCGGCCTATGTCAACGAGTGGACCGAGATCCTGCTGCGCGACCGCAACCACCCGTCCATCGTCGGCTGGTGCCCGTTCAACGAAACCGACAAGGCCGCGGGCGAAATCCAACAATTGGTCTGGAATGTCACCAAAGCGGTGGACCCGACCCGTCCCGCGCTCGAAACCAGCGGCTGGTCCCACACCATTCCCAACCCGGAAGTCCTCGACGCCCACGATTATGAAAGCAATGGCGCCACCCTCCGCGACCGCTGGCTGAAAAAACTATCCGTCGGCAAGGACCAGCCCGCCAGTGACCGCGGCCTCCCGTTCATGGTCAGCGAAATCGGCGGCATCGGCTGGGCCGCCGAGGGTGGCTTCAGCTATGGTGCCCAACCCAAGTCCCACGATGAGTTCTATGCCCGCTACAAGGCCACCATCGATGCCATGCTAGACAACCCGCACTTCTTCGGGTTCTGCTACACCCAGTTGACCGACATCGAGCAGGAAAAAAACGGACTCTACTATTATGATCGCAAGCCGAAGTTCGATGTGAAACAACTCCAGGCCATCACCGCCCGCCAAGCGGCTTATGAAACCAGCGGCGAACCACCATCTGCCAAATAACAGGTTTGGTCCGGCACTTGTTAAGCCCAGGTGACTTCTCAGAGACTGCTCAGTTTGACCCAACGACCAGCGTGCCGGTTCCTTTGAGGGCGCTGGGATTGCTGATCGCGTTACAGGTGCCGGCAGACTGTGGTTTGCCGCCGATACTGAGCTTGCGGACTTTCATCTGCCCCTTGAAGTTCAACTCAAGAGTGGCGCCGTCCGCGATGCTCACCTCGGTGTCCGGACCCAGCCCGCGCGATGTGGTTAGAGAAAGCGTGCCTCCGGTCACCAGCGTCGGGCCGCTATAACTGTTGGCACCGGAAAGCGCCCAGGTGCCCTTGCCTGATTTAGTTAGAGAGGTGGTCGCCTTGCCGGCGCGGTCGTGGGGATTAGTGATGGCTCCTGCGAGTTCACCGGTGCCGGCGGCATCACCCGTAAGCGCGATGGTTTTGTTAGCACCATAGCCGGAGATCACGAAGGGGCTGATAAGCTTGAACAGACCTGTGCCGGATTGGGTCAGGGTCACGGTGGATTTTTTTCCCGCCAGATTGATCACGCGGTCGGACGTTTCGCCGGGGCCGGTATAGATCAGGGCGCAATCGCCGTCTTTGCCGTCATCGCCAATAACGATCTCGCCGGCCTCAATATCCATCGGCACCCCCAGACTGCTGTTGGGCTTGCCGTTGCCTTTGGAGAAGCTGTTGAGAGAATTGACGCTCAGGGTGCCGCTCTCAAGAATCGTTTGACCTGTGTAGGTGTTCTTGCCTGTGAGCTGCAGCGCGCCAGCCCCGCATTTCTTGAAAAGAAACGCGCCGCCGCCCGGCCCCTTGGAATCCGCTATGGTGGCGGCAACGGTGACGGGTTCGCTGACTTTGGCGGTGTCCAGCGACAATACCGAACCGGCTAGCAAGCCGTTGTGGTTCACATTTGTGGTTAGGTTGGCCAGCAGCGCAGAAATCTGGGCCCCGGTGAATTCAGCCGGACCGCCGACATTGAGCCGCAGCGTCGCCGACTTGTACACGCTGATGTGGGTTGGCGTCCATTGCGTGGTATCACCATTGTAGAGCCCTGCGGCCGTTTTTACGATCAGGGTGCCCGGAAAAATGGTGGTCGGACCGGTGTAGGTGTTAGACCCACGGAGGGTCACGGTGCCGCCGGGAACCATGCTGAGGTAGGTTCCGTTAGTGCCAAGTAGGGTAAAGCCGCCGGGGCCGCTCATGGCGCCGGAGATATCGCAATCACTGATGAAGTTGGCGATGCCGTTCAACTTGATGGGACCGCTCCAGGCGCAATGAAACAGCGTGCCGTTGTTGATAACCAGAGGGTTGGCCAGGGTGCCATCGGAGGACAGTGTGCCGAAATAGTCCAGCGTGACCGGCCCTGTGCCCAGCCCGTCATTTTTCCGCACGTTGATCTTGCCACCGTTGATGTGGGTGCCGCCGCTGTAGGTGTTGCTGTTGTTGAGTTGCAGGATGCCGAAATGCACATCATGGAAGTTGATCCCGGCGACGTTGGGATCCCCCGTGCTGTTGAGCATCAGGGCGCGCGGCCCCGAGATCACCTCATTGAAACTGATGAAGCAATTCGGGTCCTTGTCGGGAATCGTGTTCACACTCAGATCATTCTGGAGGATGACGGGCACGTTGATGTCAACCCGGCCGCACTTACCTGCACGGATCTCCGGCGCAATGCTGATAGGATCCGTTTTGACGAACGTCATGCTGTTGCCGCTCAGGACCATGCCCCCGCAACCGTCGCCCAGAACCAACTGGTTCAGCAGAAATCCAGCCTTCAAATCATTCTTCACGGCACAGGTGCCGCGCTGGTCGAAGTTGAGAACATAGTCGGCCTGGCC
Source organism: Verrucomicrobiota bacterium (assembly GCA_037133375.1). Classification (GTDB taxonomy): domain Bacteria; phylum Verrucomicrobiota; class Verrucomicrobiia; order Verrucomicrobiales; family Akkermansiaceae; genus Luteolibacter. The sequence continues at coordinate 3,813 of JBAXOF010000052.1, forward strand.
TGCGGCACCCGGCTTGGTGCCCGCGCCTTGGCTGTTAGACCACTTGGCGGCATCACTCCAATTGCCGCCCTCAGCCTTGCTCCACGTGAAGACATTTGGCCGGCTGGTGTCGATTGGCGTCACCACACCGACCGCTGCGGGCGGCTTCTGTTTGGGCTTCTCCGCAGGCGTGTTGCTCTCGTTGCCGGCCTCTGGCATCACCGGTTTGACCGCGCCGCACGGCTTCTCCTCCGTCGCCAGCACCACCGGACCCGGATCTTTGAAATCCTTGGCCGTTGGCGGCAGCTTGGCGGCCTTTGCCGGATCGATATATTCAACCAGATCGCGCAGTGCGATGACCTTGTAATGGTTGTCCTTCAAATACTGCATCTGCACCTTGAAAACCTCCGGGGCCAACGAAACCGGCGGGTGCTCCATGTCCGGCACGCCGTGGTAACAGATCGACACGATTTTACCGCCGGCGGCCTGTCTAACCATTTTTACAAAGCCATCCAGATCGTTGCACCACATGGAAGGAATCTCGAAAGGATTATCCACGGTCGGCCTGTAGGCGCGGTTATGGCCGCCCCGTGCAAAGATGTATCCGGCCGCAGCCAGCTCAGGTGTCACATTCGCTTGATGCAGCGGCCAGGCAATGGTCGTCGGCTTGGGAACATGGTTGGCCAGCAGCGCGTCCTCCATCGTCAGCATGGCATCCAACCCCGGCGAATGGCCCTTTGAATGGTTGCCAATCTCAAATCCGGCATCGGCCATGGCCTTCATCTGCCTGAATGTCATATACCAATCTTTGCGCGTCCTGAACGAATCAAAATCGCAGACATAAAACGAGCCGTTGAATCCGAACGCCTTCAATATCGGCGCCACCACGGTATATCCGCTCAGCGGGCCGTCGTCGAAGGTGAGCACCACCAATTTGTCGGGGATGGGCTTGCGCAGCACGCCGTTAGGATCGGGAGCAACCGCGGACTGGCCGCAGGCGATGTTGGCCAGCGCGATGGCGGCGAAAAGGAAGGCTCTAATCATGTTATATTTCATAGGATGGGAGGGCTATATAAACTGGGCATTCATTTCCAAACCAGGAAATTTCCTTCGTTGCGGCGTGGAACTCTTTGACCGGGCTGCATTCCATCAATTTCGAGGCACCCCTCCTTTTGCCATTCCGCAATCCATTGCTTCAAATCGCTCTCCCACGCCATCGGTCCTGTCAGAGTCAATGACCTTCGTGCATCCTCGCATCGTGTTCCACGTTGCATCCGTCCACTCGATCTTGCTCTGGGCGCTCATGTGTTCAAAAGGACAGTAACTGAGAGAATGGCGGGCGGCAAGGGGAAAGTTGGCGTGGCGTGGGAGTCACGCTACGCAAAGGCGGTGACTTCCACCTCGCGGTGTTTCAGGCGCGCCTCATTCACGATTTGCTCAAGTCGGCGGGCGGTGGCATCATCCATCCACTCTTCACCGCACTGGGAGCAGACCGTGGCTTGCACGCGCCGCACCACCACCACTCCGCTTCCCAAATCCGCGGTGAAGGTGGTTTTCCCGCTCGTCTTGTTGCCGCCGCAGAGCGGGCATTGATCGGTGGTTGAGTTCATTATTTTCGTTTGGTTCGATAATCGGCTTCAAAAATCTCCAGCGATGGCTCGTAGGCTGTAATGACAAATGCCTGCCGGTTTGCTTCGTCACAGGCCGCCACGACGTGCAGCGCCGCGCCGGAAGCGTAAGCTAGGAAGAGAGCGGACGCAAAGGGTTTATCATCGGCGTATTCCCGAATCAACTCGCCCTGAAGCAACACCTCGCGCACGGTCTGTTGCGGAATACCGCGCTCGGCGAGCCTTTGCAGAACGTGTTTGCGCCACTCGATTCTGCCGTCCGCTACCGCCTCCCGGAAAACAACAAGGTCGAATGGCTTCATGGGTGTTGATCGGAAATCGATTGGACGAGGCGCTCGAAGTTCATGGGGCAACTGCCGCTTCGGCAGCGGATTCACGGACGAAGGCGTCGAGGCGCGGCCGGGCCTTGGGCTCAGCGAGAATGGCTTCCCAGCGTGCATCGTGCAGGCGGGCAAGCAGGAAGCGGGCAAAGTCGGCCACCTCTTCGCGCTTTTCGGGCGGGAGGGCTTCGCAAAGTTCGGCGATTTCCAAGGCGCTCATGGCTCAAAACTAGTTCATGACGGCATGTCGATCAAGATTGTTTTCGCAAGTGTCTCAGTGCAGGTATCGCGCGGATGCACGGGGAGCGCCGCCATCCTGGAAAGATTAGAACTCCCCCTTGAACGCCCGGTCGAGAATGGATGGCAGCAGCGCGTCCAACTCTAACGCAGTCGCGGCTTGCAGCCGCTTGAGCGCGTCCACCTCCGCTTGCAAGGCGTCCAACTCGGCGACAATGCGGCGTTGCTCGAGAAGGGGCGGGAGATGAATCTCAAAAGATTGAACGTTCGCGCCACTAACACCAATGTTGCCAGCAGTCGTTTTGCCTAGTTCTTCAATTTGTCTCCTCACAGAAAGGGAACTTAGAGCAACGACCAGAAAATCCGGCGTTATCAAATCGGAATTTGTCCGCAGACGGATTAGCTTATCGGGGTAAACCACCTGAGCCTCGTTATTGCCTTTGTAGATTGCGGGCTTCGCCACTCGATTGATATCACCATTGTATCGGACGATGAAAACATCGTTGTGCTGAACCACAAACGGGCTAGCCACGGCATCAGAAACTTCGACCTGTTTTGAGGCGGACATATCAACAAACCTCGAAGGTGTGCTAGACACGGCGTTAATGCGAAGCATTGGTCTGCCACCCGACTCGACCTCCTTTTGTGGCCCAAGACCGTTTCGTGGTTTTCCTATGAGCACCTTTCCAACGATAGATGTCTCCCAGTTGGGATTGTCTATGAGCGAACTTGTCACGCGAAAAATCATCGCCTCCGCCTCATCCGCCGCCGCCTTGCGCAGGCGCTGCGCCTCGTGGATTTGCGCGGCGAGTTTTTCGATGCTCGCCACCACTCGCCGCTGCTCGGCCAAGGAGGGGAGCGGGATTTCAAGCGCAAGAAACCGCTCTTCCTTTAGCCGGACGCGGTTGGTGGTTCCCTCACTCGCACGCAAACACAGTTCAACAAAGCTCGCAGTTTTGCTTAGCCAACTCAGGTAACTCAAGTCGAGGCGTTCGTGATTCGGTTGGAAGAGTGGAAAATCATTGGTGACCAGGCCACCATCCAGAGACTTAGGCACGAGACCCATGGCCCCATTGCGGGCATCGATGCGAGACGCGATGAAGTTGCCTGCTCTCGCGACGAATCGCTTGCCGTTGACCTGACCGCCCGATACGCGACCCCGTTCCACCACGCCCTTGCCCCAAAGTCTAACGGTGATCTCGCTGTATTCGAGCGATGGATCCGCATCGATGGGTTTCCCGGTGCGGGAAAGAATATCCCCGAGCTTCACCATGGGCCAGGCCTTGGTCATTTTGCCCTCCTTTCGTCGCAGGTCGTTGAAAAACCGGATGGTCCGGTCGCTGACCGGACCATTGGACGAGAAGCTGATGGCCGAGTCGATATCTCCAGAATCGCATTAGTTCGAGTTTCCGAAGGCTGGTGGGATTCACCGGACGCTGTCCGGTGAATCAGACGGTGTTTGAAAAGTGGCGACAACGTCGCCACTTTTCTCAGGATGAACAATTCGGGAGTCGCCGCCTCCCGAATCTGCGGATACACGTGGAGGTCAAAGTTCATGGGGCAATTGCGGCTTCCGCAGCCGATTCGAGGAGGATGGCAACGAGGCGGGGATGTGCCCGGGGGACCAGCCAGACTGAATTGTCCGGACGCTGACCGGACAATTGTGTGCGGCCGACCTACCGATTTTGGGGTCAAGACCCCCAATATTCTTTCGTCAGGATTGTGTTTTTTCGTTTGACTCACGGGTTGGTTGGTTGGATCTTGGTTCGGGCAAGCGCAGGATTTGTAGAGGTCGCTGGCAGCAGTGGCAGCCCGCACGGGTGGTAACTCGAACCTGGGGCCCGCTTCAATCGGCGAATACCGCGAGATGCGGGTTCGCCGTTTGTAGTTTGTGGAGGTCATGTGGCCAGAATTTGATTCCATATCCCAGAAAGGTTCCCTTGTGGCGGTAAAAGGTGGGCCAAAGATTTTTGGCGTAACGGTCTTCGACGTCGCCGAAGCGGTTTGGCGCTAACGCTTTATAAAGGCTGTGCGCCACCACGTCGGCGATCTGAAGACCAGCCATCTGGCTGGCCTGGACGGCTCGGACATGGTCCGGGTCAATCGCCGGCCAGTGCACCGAACCCTTGAGACGGTCTTCGTCGTCCTGCAAGTGCCGAAGGTATAGCCCGGCCTATCACATGGCAGGCCTTCGGCCCTGCGACAAATGCGGGCTGCAAGCCCGAAATGTAATAGATTGGGCTGGAGGCCCAATGACTGGAAATCCCAGAACGAAACCCAGCCCTGCAGGGGCGACACCGGAAGTTCTCAATCTCGATGTGGTCGATATACATGGCTGGGAAAAGCGCGTTGTGGCTCAGGCAACGTAAAGGATTTTTTGGAGTTCGGCCACCGCAAACCGCAGACTCTCCGAACCGCCGAATTTGCGGATGATCTCATTCACATTTCCATGTTGCGAGATCGGCGGCAGTTTCAGCACATCCGGCAAAGTGAATTGGAGTTCCCCATCGGCGGCATATTTCTCCAAGAGTTCAGTCAGAATCTCCCGCGCCTCCGGCGCAAATTGTGCAAAGAACCCGTTTCCGTCCCGCCTCACCCGCTCCGCCCGTTGCCTCCGCGTCAGCAGCGGCGCATTGAATGCCAGATGACAGAGCAGGTCGAACGGATCGGCGTCAGGCTTGCCGGCCTGGAGGGCGAGTGATGGGAAGTCGATGCCGCGGTCCTGAAGGGCGTCGATCATTGCGGCGCGCTGATCGAGGTCGGCCCAACGGGCGCGGAGTTCCTCGGGGTTGGCGCAGAGCGAGCGGACTTTTTCGGCGGTGTAGTCGGTGAGCCTAACAACCCGGAGTTGTTTACCATCGGGGTCGAGTTCGTGGACGAGTTCGGCGACAATCTCGACCTGGCCGCCATCGAAGTAGTATTTGCGGGGTTGCCGCGTGAGGGGATCACGGATCGTGTATGGCGCATTTTCTCCGGTGAAAGAGATTCCTAACTCCTCCCCAGTCCCATCCTCAGTGTCATCAGTCTCCTCAGTGGCTTCAGTGGTTAGAATCTTCGCTTCGACCACATTTCCAGCCGCATCGATTTCCTCCTGGGTGGCCAGCGACGGTTCGCCGTCGAAGGCCGGATCGGCGAAGGCGCGGGTGGCGGTGCCGGTGTAGTCGAGGATGTTGAACCAGAGCTTTCCTCGCGCAACGGGGTGGCGGTCATGCCGAGTTGATAGGCCGGCTCGAACCATTCGAGGATCTCGCGCCAACTCGACCCGTCCTTGGCGCTGCCGCGGTGGCATTCATCGACGATGACGAGGTCGAAGAAATCGCGCGGAAACTCCCGATAGAGTCCGGGGCGGCGTTCGTCGCGGGCAATCGATTGATAGGTGGCGAAATACAGCTCACGGCTGAAGACGGCGAGGCCGCCCTCGATCTTGTGGCGGGCATCGCCGAACGGCGCAAACGTCTTGTCCTTGGGGTCGTCCACCAGGAAATTGCGGTCGGCCAGAAACAGGATGCGCGGCTTTCTTGTTGGATCGCCCTTCGAGTTCCACTTCGACGACCACAGGTTCCAACAAATCTGGAAGGCGACCATGGTTTTGCCGGTGCCGGTGGCCATCGTGAGCAGCACGCGCTTTTTCCCTTGGAGGATGCTCGTGATGGTCCGCTGGATGGCGATCTGCTGGTAGTAACGCGGCGGCTTGCCGGCGCTGCGGTTGTAGGGAATGAGGAGCCGCTGCACGGCGGCGGGATCGGCCGTGATGCCGGAGTCTGCCTGATAGCGCTGCCACAGCGCGACGGGCGTGGGAAATTCCGCTAGAATGGTCTCGAGGCCGGTGAAGGCGTCGAACTCGATGATCTCATGGCCGTTGGTGGCGTAGGCAAAGCGCAGACCGAGCATCGCGGCGTATTGCTTCGCCTGCTGCATGCCATCGGTGGCGGATTTCCACGCGGCCTTGGCCTCGACCACGGCGAGCGGGAAGTCGCGGGTGTAGCGGAGCAGGTAATCGACGCGCTTGGGCGGGCGGCGGATGTAGCCGCTGCCTTTGGGGACGATGCGGCCATCGGTGATGGCGCGCTGCTCGGCGATGGAATGCGGGTCGGATTCCCAGCCGGCAGCTTGGAGCTGCGGCACGACGAACAGGCGACAGGTGTCGGCTTCGGTGGGCATCGGAGAGTGAGCGCGCGAATTGAGACAGTGAGGAGAACGCGGATAGAAAAGCGCATAAATTGCCAGGCGAACAGGAAAAACGGCGGGGCTGCCTAATGAAACCAACCGGACGCAGCAGCGGCGTTGCCGCTGGCGATGCGTGCCCCCGCCAGGCAGAACGTGGTTCCTAACGGGAATTCCATTTGAAGGCCTGGCTCAGCGCATCGAACCACCTTTCCGCATGCTTGGCGAGCCCCGTCTGGTTGAAATGGACGCCGTCGTGCCGGTATTCCTTCCCTAACAGATCATCGGTGACCGGCCCTTGGAAGCAGATCCCTTTGGCCCATAACAATTGTTGGCCATTGGCCACCGCCTCCTGCGCCGGTGCCTGCGACCCCGGATGAAACGATGCCTGTGCCACCAGCCACGGCAATTGATAGCCGGCATCCTTGTTGAGCGCCTCGACGATGGTCTTGACACGCTCGCAGTAGGTCTCGGCGGAGGTCTTGACCAGGGTGTCACTTTCGCCCTGATGCCAGAGCACGGCCCGCACACCGTCCTTGCCGAAGGTCCCTTCGACCAGGATCGCCGCCCGATCCCCCTTGTCACGCTGGAATACCTGACACGAAACCGGGGAGGTCAGGGTCAGCGTGGCCTTGGCCTCCTCAGCCAAGGCGGGCCCGGCCAATCCAATGCATGCCGCGAGTCCGAGCAGAGCTGCCAATCTAGCAGGAGGACAGGCATCCTGCCTGTCATGGCCGACGGGCTTCCAGCCTGTCTTTGCTTTGTCGGACAGGCAAGATGCGCTGTCTGCCATCCCAGGCTGGAAGCCTGTTTTCCCTGACAGCCGGGACGGCTGTCCTCCATGTGGGTGTGCTTTGTTCATCGGCTTCATTGTTCCAGCATGTTGACCACGTCCTTGGCGCGTGTTTCCGGCGTGACGGTGAGTTTTTGCAATTTACCGGCCTTGAGGACGCCCGCGACGGTGGTGTGGTATGGCGCGTGCAGTTTGAACTCGCAATCCCAATCCTTGGGCCAGGCGGGAAACAGCAGGATTTTTTCATCGACGGTTTGCAGCAGCATGTCCTGCAAGCCGACCATGGCGCAGCCGCCGTGGTCGATGTCCGGCCGCTGGCAAAACCCGAAGGTGTCATAGAACACCGGATAGCGCATCCCGGATTGCGCGCCCTTTTCGCGCGTGGGCCAGAGGAGTTTAGCCATGGCGAGCTCGCGGGCCTGATCCGTTAGGCCGAGATCGGCGGTATAGATCAGGCTTTGATACCAACAGAAGTTGCGCTTCTGGCGCGGATGCTCGAAGCTGAACTCCCAGGTATCGCGGGCCAATTGCAGCCCCGGTCTGCCGACGCCATGGATGTGGAAGGGAAAGACGGAATACATCTCCGGCAATTCGATATTATCCCAGGTGGACGCCGACTTCCATGATTCGGCGGGCGCCAACGTCTGATGTCCGCGCCGTTCGCGGGTGGGCAACGGCGGCAAGGTCTTGCGGAACGCCTCGCAGAACACGCGCTGCTCAGAGGTCAGCACGTTGGCCGGCAAGTCCGTAGATCTGGCCCGGGTTGTGCGGAGCCATGGCCGGTCCGGTCGGGAATTCGACCGCCACCGCCGCCTCCAGCGGACTCTCCGATTGGCCTTCGATGTGCACCACCGGTTGCATGGCATCGATCCACACGCGCAATTGGATGGCATGGCCGTCGGCTGATTTCCCGCTCAACACAATCGAGTTGCTGGCCAACTCCAATTCCTGACGGAACTCTTTGGCCCATGGCACCGGGGAAAATTTCAGTCTTAATCGGCCGGGCTTGGTCAGCATCTGGGTGTTGAAGCCTTTTCCCCGATAGCTCCAGGAATCCGGGCTGCCAAAGTAAATCAGCAACTCATCCTTCTCTACCCAGACGTTGAGGCCGATGTTGCCGGCCCCGATCGGCATTGAGCCGCGCGCATCCATGCTCTGGCTGCTCCAGACGATGTTATAGGAGTCAAGCCAGGCCTGGTCGGGAGCGGCGCAAAGGTGGCCAACAGGCAGCAAGATCGCGGCAATGACGTGGAATCTAGTTAATATAACAAGTGCGATTTTCATAGCGTCTTCATTCGCCATTTTCGGACAGCAGAAAAGCGGAGGCGCATGACTTGCCAGCGCCCAGTTTGACCGACAAACCTTGCGTTTTGAGTTGAGCCCCGGTGAACGCGCCACGATAGACCGGTGAGTCGTTGCCGTCGCTAAAGGACGCCACTTCGTTGACCCGGTAAATCTTCGAGTCGTCGAGAGTGCGCAAGCGCGGTGAGAAATCCGCCGGAACCATGCCAAAGCCCACGCAGACAAGCAGCGCCTCGTTTTTCGCAGGGTGTCTGTCATGTAATTCCGCAGGTTCACAAATTTGCGGTAGACGTTGTCGGATGGATGGCTGTAGGCGGTCGGCGTGTCGTTCAGCCACAACTCGCCGAGGTCAATCATCTGCCAGGTGCAATGGTATTTGGGGATCAGAACATTTTCGACCCGGTCGCGTTTATAGGCGACAAACGCAGGATCGCTCATGGGGAAAGAGCGTCAGTTGGACGGCGGTCGGATTGGTGAAAATCCGCACACCCTCATCTCCACCTGCCAGGACATTCATGAACAGGAACGGGTTGTTAGGGTCGCCCTTTTCCGCAGCGGGCGCAAGTGAGGTGCACCAATTGTTCTCGGGCAAAATCGCCAGCCCGTCGCCGTCCGCATAGCGCAACAGGCAATTGCGCTTGGCCTTTTCCAGCCCCTCCGTCGTGCTGGCCCACTTTGTTTGCCAGGGGACATAGTCAAGGGTGTGCTCTCCGGCCGGCACATTGAGCGCAAGAATGTCCGAGGAAGAGATCACCCGCTCACGGGAGTCGTCGTTCTTGATGAAAAGACGGGTCAGATCGATACTTCCATCTTGGAACAAGACCAGGGCCTTCAGGCTATCGTTTTCCAGCGTCCATGCCTTGCCGTTCGCCTTGATCGTCGCTGGTTCCTCCGCCGCCAGGGAACCCATGCAACAAGCAAACATCCATGCGAGTGGCGCGGTCATCTTTATTCCTGTTAGAAATTGCATATGATTGCCAAATTTGTCAAACCCGCTTGCATCTTGTTGCGTCAATGTTCGAGTTTGAGCTTCTTGAGTTTTGGCTCGATGACATATGTGCAATAGGGGTTCTTTGACTTGTTCTGGAAGTAATAGTTTTGATGATAGTTTTCCGCCGGATAGAAGTCGGTGGCCTTGGCAATCTCGGTGACGATGGGCTTGTCGAAGTTTTTGGCGGCGGCGGTCATGGACGCCTCGGCGATTTTGCGCTGGGCCTCGGAGTGATAGAAAATGACCGAGCGGTATTGCGGGCCCTCATCGTTGCCCTGCCGGTTGCGGGTGGTGGGATCATGCAAATCCCAGAACCAGGCGAGCAAGCGCTCGTAGGAGATTTTGGCCGGGTCGAACACGATCCGCACCGCCTCCGCATGGCCGGTGGATTTGTCGCACACCTGGGCATAGGTAGGGTCTTTGACGTGGCCACCGGTATAACCCGACGTGACGGCAAGCACGCCATCGAACTGGCGGTAGGCGGCCTCAACACACCAGAAACAACCGCCGGCGAGCGTGGCAGTCTCGGCATGCTCAGGGACCGCAGGCATCTTGGCTGGGGCGTGGTCATCAGTGGACATGGCAGGTTTGGGTTCGCAGCTCGCCAGCATGGGCAGCAACAACGGCAGCAATAGACTAAAGCGGCGGGTCATACAAGTCAGAGGCCTGGCATGGTGGCATATTCCCCATCAATCCGCTTTACCACTCGATACCCACGCCCTCTTCCAGAATCAGGACTTTTTCGCTGATGCCCAACCGGTCCGCCTCCGTGAGCAGACGCTCCAACGGTTCGTTATATGGTTCATTGCCTAACGCAAATGTGGCGTAATGCATCGGAATGAGCAGCGTTGCCCCGAGATCGATAAAGGCGTGGAGTGCCTCCTCCGGGTTCATGTGGACATCACGGCCACTGGGGGTTTCATAGGCCCCGATGGGCAATAATGCGACATCGATCTTGTAACGTTTGCCGATTTCCGCGAAGCCGTCGAAATAGGCGCTATCGCCACAGTGGAAGACGCTCTTGCCGCCTGTTCTAACAATGTAGCCGCCGTAATCGCGGTGCGTATCGTGCAAAAACCGCGCGCCCCAATGATGGCTCGGAGTGTGAATGACTTCCAGCCGATCAAATTGCAGTTCGTCCCAAACGGTGACCTCATGGATGGCCGGAAAGCCGAGGCGTTTGACCAGCTTGCCGCTGCCCCGCGGCACCACAATTCCTTCCCGTGCCTGCAGGATCCGCAAACTCGGCTTGTGGAGGTGGTCAAAGTGCGCGTGGGTCACCAACACCAAGTCCACTTCCGGCACCTCCTTGAGCCGCAGCCCGGGATGGCGTTGGCGTTTGACCGGCCCATGCCACATGGCCCAATTCGGATCCACAATCACCGAGTGGCCGGCGAACTGTAGGAAAAATGACGCGTGGCCGATCCAAGTGATGCGCACCAAGTCTGCCGCTGGTGGCTCAAGCACGGGTTGGAGAACCGTTCCGTGGGTTTGGCGGAACATGCCGGGAACGACCCGATGCCGGAAAAACTTCAGGTTGCGCTGTGGCCAACCCTTGTGCGGCAACAAGCCCGAATACCCCGCGACGCTGGCTTTTACACGCTTGTGGCCATGATCCTTCATTCGTGACGGACGCTACCCGAGTCCACAAGATTTGCCACAAATTTTTGCACGCTTATCCAGCGTAAGCAGCGGTAATTTTTTCCGCCCAATCCATGGCCCGCGTGCCGAAGTCGCGCTCATCGGCCGCATAGAGAATGCCGCGTGACACATTGATGACATCGGGGGCGTGCCGCTTGGCAGCCGCCAGTGCGGCCAGGTCGCCACCCTGCGCCCCCAAGCCTGGCACCAACAAAGGTGCGTCCGGCATCCGTTCCAGAACGCCTGCCGCATGGGTCAAGCCGACCACATAGCCGACATCGGTGGCCCGGCGCTCTTGAACAGCCCGTTCGCCCATGGCCGTGACCAATTCAAAGACCGCCCGGCCATCCAGCAGCCTCTGGCGTTGGAAGTCGGTCGATCCGGGGTTTGAAGTCACTGCCAACAGGTAAACCCCCTTCCCTTCCCAATCCAAAAACGGCTCGATTGAGTCATACCCGAGGAACGGATTGAGAGTCACCGCATCCACATTCCACCCGCCGAAGTAACGCTGCGCGTAAAATTTTTGGGTTTCGCCGATGTCACTGCGCTTGGCATCAAGAATGACGGGCACATCCGGCGGCATCCCGGCTAACAAGTCTTCCAGCAACCGGATTCCCTCCACCCCCATGGCCTCGAAATAGGCCATGTTGGGTTTATACGCCGCCGCCCACGGCGCGGTCTCTTCCACCACCTGCCTGAGAAAATTTCGCACCATCTCGGTCCCGCCGTCACCCGGCCGCGGATCAAGCCCCACACACAGGCGTGAGCCGGTTTTCTTGATCCGTTGCTGCAGACGTTCGGCGTAGCGCATGAACCGACTGTGGGGCATCCGCCGGATTTCTCCAACCAAATAATGCCGGGATTCAACCGTTCTCGCCGGACTTAGACCCCGTAAAGAAATAAACTTTTAACAGATAACCTATAACCAGCGCGCAGCGCCGCCGCCTACGGCTTGGGAGCGCCGCCTAGCGGTGGCACCCACGGCGCAAATGCAGGTTCCAGATAAAGTCCGAAGTCCGACAAGGCCGGGCACACCGGCGACTTGGTCACCCGGATGCGGACCTTGTTGGTGCGGGTTTCCGGCACGCGCCACAAATGGCAGGAGCCGATCGATTCGGCCTTGGCCAGTTCTTTCCATTGCCCGTCAAGCCAGGCATCCACGGCCACCCCCTCGAGCCGCAAGCCTAACCGGATATCCTCGCGCAACTGGATGAGATTGAAGGATTTCTCCCCGGCTAGCGCCAGCTCCACTTCCGGCGTGGTCACCGTGTCATCGCTCACCCAGGCACTCCAGACATCATTATCTAACAACTTCCCCGAGCCGTAGGCAGGCTCATTGCCGCGGGTGTTGCTGGCGGTGGCGGTGGCGGTGGCGGCAAGATTCACGGCGAAGGTCTGGCGCAGGTGCGCGCCGAGTTGTTTGAGACTCTCCACATCATTCTCATGCAGCAGGCCGCGCTTGTCCGGTGGCACATTCAGATTGAGGGTGGCACCGTGGCCGATGGAATCCAGATAGATTTGCATCAGGTTTTCCGGCGAGCGCGGGTTCTCGTTATCGTGGAAGAACCAACCGGGGCGGATAGAAACATCAACCTCGGCCGGAATCCAGAGTTTACCCCCGAGCGTGCCGGCGTTGAGCCTGCCGGTGTTGACATTGCCGAAGCCCTCGCCAGGCGGGAAGTCGATGGTCGCGCGGCACGGATCACCCGCATGGCCTTTTTCATTGCCGCACCAGCGCACGCCGGGGCCGACGTCGGAAAATATGATGGCATCAGGCTGGTTCTTCAACACCATGTCCCAGGCAACCTGCCAGTTATAGTAGGTTTTCGCGTCAATCCGACGTTTACCGCCCTTGCCGCCATAGTAGCCGCTGCCGCCATTGGCTCCATCAAACCAGACTTCGAAAAGCTTGCCGTATTGGGTGGTGAGCTCGCGGATTTGTTCGTGATAGACATCGGTCACGTATTTGGGCGTGCCGTAGTGCTCGCTGTTGCGATCCCATGGCGAAACATAGACGCCTAACTCGAAATCGTGTTTGTTGCAGGCGTCGGCAAATTCGCGGACGATATCACCCTTGCCGTCCTTGTATGGGCTGGCGGACACATTGTGAGGGGTGGTCTTGGTAGGCCACAGACAAAAACCATCGTGATGCTTGCATGTGAGAATGCCCCCCCTCGCCCCGGCCGCCTTGAGACTGGTGACAATTTGGTTGGCATCAAACGCAGTGGGGTTGAATACCGCGGGCTTCTCCCCGCCAGACCCCCATTCCGCTCCTGTGAAGGTGTCCACCGTGAAATGGCAGAAGGTGTAAAACGGCCGTGCCGCATGTTGGACTTGGGCAGGCGTGGGCGTGGCCCCATGCGGGATGGGAGGCGCCACGGCACCGCTGGCGCATAAAACCACCGGGCCGCACGCGAGACCCATGGATAGACCGACGATGGACTGAAGTTTCTTGTGCATGATGTGTTGGGGATGCCTTTGACTGCTAGCCCATGCTTGAGGCGGGCTAGCGCCACGGATTCACCGCCCGATACTCACCCATCACCGGCATCCTTTCAACCCCTAAAAACCACCAACCTATACCTAGGCATAGCTATCCGATTTTTGCGATTGCCACCTAGCCTGTGACCACGAATGAAAAAGCTCATCTATTTCCAACCGAAACTAACAACCGCTACGCCAACCACCATGAAAAGGACGCCGAATAATCCATTTACTGCCAAGGTTGTGCCAGCATTCATTACCGCCGCCATGGGGGCCGTGTTTACCGTTCATGCGGATACTCAGCACAGCAATGATGAGCCCCTGATTACCAATGCCAGCGTTATGTCACCCCCTGGAACTGCCGGCACACCCGGCACCAATGGTGGACTAGGGCTGGACGGTTCGCCTGGGAGCAACGCTCCAAACGATGCCCAGGCCGGACAAAATGGCGGTAACGCCCTGAACAACGCCGCCTCCGGCAGCCCGGGCGACTCTGGCACACCCGGCAATTCCGGCGCTGAGGGTCTGAAAGGAAATGCGGGGGAACTTGGTGCAACCGGCATCGGCGGCATCGGCGGCACCGGCGGCACCGCCGATGTGTCCGGGACCTCCGGCAGCCCAATCGTGGGTGCTGCTCAAAATGGCACTGACGGACTTCCGGGCACCAACGGCGACAATGCCACGG
>JBAXOF010000053.1:0-17925 GCA_037133375.1 Verrucomicrobiota bacterium
AAGTGGTGCAACCGGGAGCAGCGGACTTGCCCTCCCGCATTCTCACGAATGCGCCTAAGGAGAGAATCGTGCGACCATAGGCTCCCCGTAGGCGCGCTGGTGACAGCGCGGGGGGCAAAGTGGTGCAACCGGGAGCAGCGGACTTGCCCTCCCGCATTCTCACGAATGCGCCCACGGAGAGAATCGTTCGCCGCTTATCGGATTGACAAGACCGTTGTCCCGCATAGGAACTTTGCCATGGCAATGATTGAAGTGGCCGGCCTATCAAAAAATTACGAGACCCCGGGCGAGGCGGTGCGGGTGTTGGATGGGTTGGCCTTGGTGGTCGCCGCAGGCGAGGCGGTGGCCATTGTCGGCCCGTCGGGCAGCGGCAAGACAACCTTGCTCAACTTGCTAGGGGCGCTGGATCGTCCCAGCGGCGGCACCATCCGGATCGCAGACCGCGACATCGGCGGGCTCGCAGCGGCGGATGCAGCCCGCTTCCGCAATAGGTCGCTCGGCTTTATTTTCCAGCAACATTACCTACTGCCGCAACTTTCCGTGTTGGAAAATGTGCTGGTGCCGCGGCTGGCCGGCGACTGGGAGGAAGCGCCAGCCGAGTCGGAGATCCGGGCGCGGGACTTGTTACGCAAAGTCGGCTTGGATCACCGGCTCAAGCACTTGCCATGGCAGTTGTCCGGCGGCGAGAAGCTGCGTGCCGGGGTGGCGCGGGCCTTGCTCAACCGCCCCAGCCTGGTGTTGGCCGACGAGCCGACCGGCCTGCTCGACGCAGTGGCCACCGCCAAGGTGGCGGATTTGTTGCTGCAACTCAACCGGGATGCGGCGGTCACCATGGTGGTGGTGACACACAACGCCGCGCTGGCCCGCAAAATCGGCCGCACCTTCGAGCTGGCGCATGGCAAACTCAAGGAGGTTGTTAGATGAGTGTGGCCGCATTCATGCTGCGCGGGTTGTGGTTTTTCCGCAAATCCTACCTCGGAGTGCTGGCTGGCGCCGCCCTGGGTGCGATGGTTTTGTTAGGTGCGTTGCTGGCCGGTGATTCGGTCAAGGCCACGCTGCGGCAGATGGCGAGCGCCCGCCTGGGCAAGGTGAATGCCGTGCTGGTTGGTGGCGACCGCTTCTTCCGCGCGGCGCTGGCCGACGATCTAACTGACTCTGCGACGCCGGCGGCGCCGGTGTTGATGGTGAAAGCGACGGCCAGCGTGCAACGCAGCGGGCGGGCGCTGGGCAACGTGCAGGTGTTGGGTGTGGACCGGCGTTTCTGGCAACTCGGGCCGGGTGCCGACGGCGCGGCCAATATTGTTGACTTAGTCAGTGCAGAAACCGGGCAGGAGGAAGGAGGCGGGCAGAATGCCCGCACCACAAGTAGCCCGGGCATTCTGCCCGGAGCCCCTAACACAACCACCAGTGCTAAGTCAAGAGTATTGGGAAGCGCGGCCACACCGCTAGACCGCGAGTTTTTCGTCAATGAGCACCTGGCCCGGAGTTTGGACCTTGGATCTAACGAGACACTGGTGCTGCGCTTTGAAAAGCCCGGCATGATCGCGCGGGACGCGCCGCTGGCGGGCAAAGCTGCGGAGGTGGTCGCGCTGCGCGGGGGGGTGAGCGGGATTTGTGGCGATGCGCGCTTCGGTCGCTTCAGCCTGGAGGCCACGCAGCTGCCGCAAGCGACGGTGTTTGTGCCGCTTGAACGGTTGCAGCAGGCACTCGGGCTGGCGGGCAAGGCCAACCTGCTGCTGCTGCAAAACCGCAAGGGACTGGGCTTTGACGAGTTGTTAGGACGGGTCACCCGTAGCTGCACCCTGGAGGATTATAGTCTAACAGTAAAACAAGTGCCGCTGGCCAATGCGTTGGAGATACGCACGGCGCGGATCTTCTTTGACCGCAAGGTGGCGGCGGTGATCCAGCAACGCTTCCCGGAAGCGCAACCGGTGATCACCTACATGGCCAACACGCTTGCCGCCAACGGCAAGACCACCCCGTATTCGATGGTCACCGCGATGGATGCCGCTGCCGCACCATTTGTGCCAAAGCAGTTAGACGGAGTGCTGCTCAACTCCTGGGAAGCTGACGACCTCGGAGCCAAGGCGGGGGACGAGGTGCGCCTTGACTACTATGCGCTGGATGCCGCCAACCGTTTGGTGGAACGCAGCGCCAAGTTGCCGGTGGCGGGGGTGGTTCCTCTAACCGGACTGGCGGCGGACCCCAACTGGATGCCGGATTTTCCGGGAGTGGCCAGCGCCGAGAAAGCCGCGGATTGGGATGCCGGGGTGCCGATTGACATCAAACGGATCCGCAACAAGGATGATGCGTATTGGGACGCGCACCGGGGCACACCCAAGGTGTTCCTGCCCCTGGCCAAGGGCCGCGAGTTGTTCGGCAACCGCTGGGGCGAATTCACCGCGCTACGGGTAGCAGCGCCACCGGGGGCGTCGCCAACCGTGGCCGGCATGAAGATCGCAACAGAGTTGTTAGGATCGATGACTCCGGCCGTGGCGGGTTTGCTGCTGCAAGAGGTCGGCGTCAAGGGGCCGGCGGCGGCGGTGGATTTCGCGGGATTATTGTTAGGCATGAGCTTGTTCCTGATGGCGGCGGCGGTGGCGCTCACGGCGCTGTTGTTCCGCTTCCACATCGAGCAGCGCAACCGCGAGAGCGGGTTGCTGGCGGCGATAGGGATCGCACCTAACAAAGTCCTGCGCTGGCGCTTGCTCGAAGGTCTGTGCGTGGTGGCGGCAGGGACCGGCATTGGCGCGTTGTTGGCGGTGGCTTACACGCGTTTTTTGTTAGGTTTGCTGGAAACCATCTGGAGCGGTGGCGGCGGCCAGCGCTTGTTCAGGTTTCACGCCGAGGTGCCGACGCTGGTGGGCGGCATGGCGGGCTTTATGTGCCTGATGATGGGGGTGATCTGGTTGGTGACACGCCAGCAGGGGCGGCAGGGTGTGAGCCTGCGCTTGGAAGCGGGTAGCGAAGAGGTGCGGCGACCCGGCGCGCGACGCTTGCCGTGGTGGGCGCTTGGTTTCGCATTGTTAGGGTTGGCGGCGCTTGCGGGCAGCGCGGGGTTGGGAGTGGCGGGGGCGTTTTTCCTGGCGGGTTGCATGTTTTTGTTAGCCGGGCTGGCGCTCTATCAATGGGTGCTGCGGCGGCGGACGGCGGCGGCCTGCGGTGAGTTGTCGCCGCAGCGCTTGGCGGACTTGAATTGCGGGCGGCGGGCGACGCGCAGTCTGGTGGTGGTGGGCAGTTTGGCGAGCGGCGTGTTTTTGGTGGTGGCGGTGGCGGCCTTCCGCAAGCACAGCGGCGATGAATGGAAACAACGCGGCAGCGGCAGCGGCGGCTTTGCCTATTGGGTGGAAACCACTACGGCGGTGAACCGCGGCAACGGCACCCATGCCGCGAATGATTTGTTAGGCTTGGGTGCGGCCCGGAGTCAATTCGGACAAGTGCTGCCGCTGCGGGTCGGGGCCGGGGATGATGCAAGTTGCTTCAATCTCAACAGCGTGACACGTCCGCGCCTGCTGGCGACGGATGTTGCGATGCTGGCAAGGATCGGCGCGTTTCCGCTCAAACAAGTGCTCGCGGGCTGCGCCAAGGATTGGAATATCCTGCGGCAAGGCGAGGTGATGCGGGCCTTTGTGGATGAAACCACACTGTTGTGGGTGTTGAAAAAGAAACTTGGCGAGCGGCTTCTCTATCAGGATGAATGGGGCCGGGAGTTTCCGGTGGAGATCGCGGGCACGCTTGACGGCTCGGTGTTTCAGGGCAGCTTGGTGGTCGATGAGACCCGCTTTCTGCAACACTATCCGGCGGCGGAGGGACCACGGATATTCATGTTGGAAAGCAACTTGGCGCCGGATACCGGGCGGGCTGAATTGCAGCGCGTGTTGGCGGATCAAGGCGCTGCGGTGACGACCACGGGTGAGCGTCTGGCCGCATTCAACAGCGTGGAAAACACCTATATCGCGATATTTCATCTGTTAGGAGGGCTTGGGGTGATTGTCGGCAGCGCCGGGCTGGGTCTTCTAACAGCGCGTAATCTGAGTGAGCGGCGCTATGAATTCGCCATCCTGCACAGCCTGGGGGTGCCGGTCGCAACCACCCGCCGCGTGGTGCTGCTGGAAGTCCGGCAGTTCATCCGCTGGGGACTGGGCATTGGCTTGTTGGCCGCCATGATTTCGATTACTCCGACCCTATCCGCCGGGGGCATGGCAAGATCGCTGGCGTGGATTGGATTGCTGGTGGCGGCGATTGCCGCCAACGCCGTGTTTTGGTCGTGGCTCGGGTATCGCCGGCAAATCCGCAGCGCCCTCAATGTCTCACAGGAATTCGGCTGAACTTACTTTATTCTAACAATCATGCGCTTTTTTCTAATTGATCGGATCACAACATGGCAACCGGGCTTGCTTGCTGAAGGGGTGAAGAACGTGGCCTTGAGCGAGGATTTTTTTGACGATCATTTTCCGCGGCGGCCGGTGATGCCGGGGGTGTTGATTCTGGAGGGAATGGCGCAACTGGGCGGGCTGCTGCTGGAGGCCAGCTTGCTCCAACAATACGCCAAGAGCGCGAAAGCGGTGGTGACTGTGTTGGAGCGCACCAAATTCCGCACCATGATCAAACCGGGCGACTCGTTGCATTACCGGACGGAGGTGCTGGCGCTCAACGAGGCAGGCGGCAAAATCAATGCCACCGCCCGGCGGGACGACAAATTGGTCACTTCCACGGAAATGGTTTTTGCCTTCAAATACCTGGATGACCCGCTCTTGGACGCCAAGCGCAACCAACTGATGGATGTTTGGATGCAGTAACGAGATGCCTGTGACTCCCCCTAACTGCCAATTGACTGAAGCAGTTGTCATCACCGGCATCGGCATGGTCACGCCCCTCGGGTTCGATGCCAAAGAGGTGTTGGAACGGATCATGGCCGGCACCTCCGCCATCGCGCCGCCCCGGCATTTTGATGTGAGCCCGTTTGCCTGTCCGGTGTGTGCGACCATCGAAGATTTCAGGCCCCTGGATTTCATCGCCGAGGCCAAGCTGATCCGCTTGATGAGCCGCGACGCCCAACTGGCGGCCGCAGCCGCCCATCTTGCCTTGCAGGATGCCGGCCTTGGTTCTGATAGATTTTATGCGCCCGAAGACATCGGCTTGTTCGGCGCCACCGGCATGGCCGGCCTGCCGGTTAGGGAGATCGTGCCCTTGCTCAAAGCCTCCACGGATGCGGACGGCCGCTTCGATCTGGCAAAGTTCGGGGATGCCGGGCTGCGTGCGGTCAGCCCGATTCTATCATTCAAGATCCTGAGCAACATGCCGGTGTGCTTTGTATCCATCTGTGAGAACATCCAAGGGCCCAACGCGGTTTACACACCATGGGAGGGCCACGGCGCGCGGGCCATCGAGGCCGGCATTCTCGCATTACAGGCCGGCGATGCCCGCTGTGCGGTGGTCGGCGGCTGTGATGTCAAAACCCACGAACTGGCATTTCTCGCGCTCGAGCAACTCGGTCTGTTCCAATCATGGCACCCCACCGGAACCGGCCTGGCCCCCGGCGAAGGCGCCGCTTTCCTCGTGCTCGAAACCGCAGCCATGGCCATGCGCCGCGGAGCCACAATCCACGCCCGCATCGCGGGCTTCAATTTCCACTGCCAACAGGGCCCGCCGCAGGCTAATGTGTTAGAAAAGGTGCTTGCCGGGCTTGCCCCGCAGCAAGTGGGAGCAATCATCGCCGCCGCCAACTCCGACCCGGCGCTGGACCAAGCCGAAACCGCGGCGCTGGCATGCATTGATCTAACAACAAAGCTTGTACTGTCCCCAAAAAAACAATTAGGCGATCTCTTTGCCGCCGCCGCCCCGTTGCAGGTGGCACTCGGCGCACTGGTGGCAAAGCAACTCGGCCAGCCGGTGCTGGCCAATTGCTTCGGCCACGGCACCGAGCAGGCCGCATTCCTATTGACTCCGCCATGAACAACCGCGTCGTCATCACCGGCATCGGAGTGTGTTCGCCCGTAGGCGCAGATGCCGGGGAGTTCTGGCAAAACCTGTTAGCTGGAAATTCCGGCATCGGCCCCGTCACGCTTTTGGATACAAGCACCATGGCGGTGCGCATCGGCGGCCAGGCCAAAGGCCTCGATCCGGCGCGCTTTGCCACGGACTTTCCCGAGGCCGTGCATGAAACCGACCGCAAGATCCAACTCGGCCTGACCGCCGCCGCGCAGGCGATCCGAGACGCCGCGCTGACAGATGAGGCCTTGCGCACGGCCTGGGTATTTGTCGGGGTGAGCCTGGAATCCTTCCCGCTCGAACAGGCCGGCATGGCCGCAGCTGCGGACGACCTGATAGAGTCGCTGCTCACCCAACAGAATGCCGGCTTGCAAACGCCGCTGGATCGCCTGGCGCAAATCATGGGTGGGCATTATGGCTTCAACGGCGGCCAGATCACTAACTGCTCGGCCTGCGCGGCGGGCGCCCAGGTGGTGGGCGAAGCGTTTCGCCGCTTGCGCGCCGGCCACGGCGAGGTGGCCGTCACCGGCGCGGCCGACTGCGTGCTGAACCCACTGGGCTTGGGCGGCTTCAGCCTGTTGCGGATTCTTTCCACTGAAAACGAGCGTCCGCAACAAGCGTGCCGCCCGTTTGACGCCACGCGACAGGGCACTGTGTTAGGTGAGGGTGCCGCGTTTTTGGTGTTAGAGACATTGCCGCACGCGCAGCGCCGGGGCGCACGCATCTATGCCGAAGTGTTGGGCTACGGGACCACGCTCGACGCCTACCGTGCCACCGACCCGGAACCGGGCGGCAAGGGCGCGGTGCGCAGCATGCGGCGCGCGCTCGCCGATGCCGGTCTGCCAGCGGAGGCAGTGGATGCCGTCAATGCCCACGGCACCGGCACCCCGAAAAACGACGTCGCAGAAACCTGCGCTCTCAAGGAAGCGCTAGGCGCACGCGCCCACGCCATACCGGTGACGGCTAACAAATCCATGACCGGTCATCTCATCGCGGCCAGCGGCGCGCTGGAGGCGGCGGCTTCGGCCATGACCCTGCACACCGGGTGGATGCCGCCAACGATCAATCTTGAACACCCCGACCCGCTATGCGATCTTGATTTCGTGACCGAGGGCAGGCGTGCGTTCGATGGCAATGTCGTGTTGTCCAACTCGTTTGGTTTCGGCGGTCAGAACGCATCCTTGGTCTTTGGAAAATATCATGAATAAGCGTGTGGCATTGGTGAGTGGGGCATCGCGCGGCATCGGCCGCGCCATCGCCATCGAGTTGGCCCGCCGCGGCCATCAGGTGGCCGTGGGCTATCAGACGCGGGCGGACTCAGCGCAAGCAACCGTGGAGGAAATCCAGCGCACGGGTGGCACCGCCTATCCGGTGCAGTTGGATGTGACCGATCCGGCGAGTTGCCAGGCTGCGGCCGAGGCGATCAAGCAGCGCTGCGGCAGTCTTGATATTCTGGTCAACAACGCCGGAATTGTCGATGAATCCCCCTCCTTGGCGATGAGCGATGCCTCCTGGGCGCGGGTGCTGGACGTCTGCCTAACAGGTTCATTCAACCTGGCGCGCGCCTGCGCCAAATTCATGGTGCTCGGGCGTTGGGGCCGCATCATCAACCTCTCCTCGGTGGTGGCCAGCCGCGGCGGACGCGGCCAGGCGAATTACGCGGCCGCCAAGGCCGGGCTGGAAGGCCTGACGCGCGCGCTGGCCATCGAACTCGCCCCCCGCAACATCCTGGTCAATGCCGTGGCACCCGGCGTGATCGAAACCGATATGTCACAGGCGGTGCTGAATCAACACTCGGAGCGCATCCTGCCTAACATTCTTCTCAAGCGTGCCGGCCAGCCTAACGAAGTCGCCGGACTGGTGGCATTCCTGGCATCGGATGAGGCCTCCTACATCACCGCCCAGGTGTTGCATGTGGACGGGGGATTCGGCCTATGATCGCCTACGACCAACTTCTCGAGTTGATGCAATCCCGCCGCTCGGTCCGGCGCTTCGACGCGCGTGCGGTCAGCCGCGAGGATGTGGCTAGATTGTTAGATTCGGCGCGCTGGGCTCCCTCCAACCACAACCGCCAGCCGTGGAAATTCATCGTGCTGGATGACCGTGCACAAATCCGCGACCTGGCGGAACAAGTGCGACTCGGCATGGAGAGCAAGCTGCAGTCGTTGCCCGAGGTGGCGGCCGTCCACGCGGCCGGATTGGTCCAATACGGCACTTTTTTCTCGGCCGCGCCGGTGCTGATTGTGGCCATGCACAAGCTGCCCATCGCGGCAGCGGCACCGCTGTGGGATGGAACGCGCAATCCAGAGTTGGTATCCGGCGAACCGCTCAGCGTCGCCATGGCCATGCAAAACATCCTGCTGGCCGCTCATGCGCTCGGCCTCGGTGCCTGCGTCATGACCGCACCCTTGCTGGCCGATAATCTATCCGAATTATTGCAAGTGCCGCCGGGCTTCGCCATCACCGGCCTGATCGCACTGGGCTATCCGGATGGAACTCCCCTCACACCACGGCGAAAATCCCTCGACCACATCGCTGAATTCGCCAACTTATGAAATCCAAACACGCATTCCTGGAACGAATGAGACCGCTGTTGCTTCCATACCTCCCCAGGCTCAAACACCCTGATCCCAGCGGAAATGGAATGAACTCACGCACAGCTGGGCGGCGGGCAGAATGCCCGCGCCACTGTGGTCCGGGCATTCTGCCCGGACTCGAATGGGCCCCTTCAGTTTCCCTAACCAAACCCATTTCCCGGCACGAATCAGGATCTCTCAAGCTCCGCCATGCCGCCTTGGTCGTGCTTGGCCTCGGTCTAACATCCTGTTCCCCGACGCGCCCGCTGGACGCCCCGGCCACCGCCACGCGGGTGGAACTCAGCCGCTACACGGGGCGCTGGTTTGAGATCGCGCGGCTGCCCATGGCGTTTCAAAAGGCCGATGAGGCAGCCATCGCCGAGTATGGGGCCAATGCCGATGGCACGGTCTCGGTGCACAACATCGCGATTCGTCCGGATGGCACGCAGCATGATATCCGTGTGAAACGACGCTTGCAAACCGCTATCACTCCGCTAGCTTTCTCCTGTGCCTGACATCCTGATTCGCAATCTTCCACCCGCCTTGCATGCCCGTCTGAAATCCGCCGCGGCCAGCCATCGTCGGTCAGTGACGCAGGAAACCATTGCCATCATTGATGAAAAGCTGGGCGGGATGGCTGCCGCCCCACCGCCGCGCTTGCCAGAGCCAATCAAGCTACGCCGCCCCACGACGATGGAGGAAACCCTTCGTTTCATCGACGACGGACTCGAACGCCGCGGCCAGAGCCACAACTCATGATCCTCGCCGACACCAATCTTGTCGTGGCTTTGGTCGTCAGCCATCCCAGCAGGCCAGCTGCCGAAGCACTCTATGAAAAGGATCCGGACTGGCATCTGGCGGACTGGTGGCAGATCGAGCTTGCCAACGCCCTCGCCCTTTTCCCATGAAATCCGCATCTGAAATCCTCGAACAATTGAAACCGCTGCTGGTGGAAGTGCTGGGCGTGCGCCCGGACGAGATCCATCCGCACTGCGAACTGGTGGGCGACCTTGGCGCGGAATCGATCGACCTGCTCGACCTGACGTTCCGCATCGAGGCGGCATTCAAGGTGCGCATCGAAGCCAACGAGCTGGAGCGGCAGGCGATCCAACAAATGCCCGGCGGCGTTTATGAGCAGGACGGCTACCTAACGGATGAGGCGCTGGCGGAAATCCGCCGCGCCGCACCGGAACTCGATCAAGACAAACTGGTCGCGGGGCTGCGCAAGGCGGACATTCCCGCGCTGCTGACGGTGGGGTTTTTCGTTAGCCTGATCCAACGCAAGCTATCCGTTAGTGAGGAAGGAGCCGCTCATGCTTAAGGGCAAAACCGCATTTGTCACCGGCGGCAGCGGCGCGGTGGGGGCGGCCGTGGTCCGCTGCATGGCCGGCCACGGCGCGCGGGTGGCCTTTTCCTATCACAGCCAGCCTGGAAGAGCGCTCGCCTTGCAAGAGGAACTTACGGCCGCTGGCTTGGATGTTAGAGCCTATCCGCTGGATGTGCTCAACGGCGCGCAGGCGCAACAACTTGCGGCCACCATTGAGCAGGACCTTGGCCCGGTGGATATTCTGGTCAACAATGCCGGCCTCACGCAGGTGATGCCCTTCGCCCTGATCGAGGAGGAGGACTGGGATCTGATCATGAATGTGAATGTGAAAGGCATGTTTTTGGTCACCAAGGCGTTTGTGCGGCCGATGATCCGGCGCCAGCGCGGCGCGATCATCAATCTCGGATCGCTGGCCGGCGTGCGCGTGTTGGAAGTGCCGGTGCATTATGCCACGGCCAAGAGCGCCGTCATGGGCTTCACCCTTTCGCTCGCCCGCGAGATGGCCCGCTATCACATCCGCGTCAACGCGGTGGTGCCCGGCCTGCTCACCGATGGGGTGAGCGAGCATGTGCCGGACAAGCAGCGGGTCGATTACGAACAACATTGCACGCTGGGCCGGGCCGGCACCCCCGCCGAGGTGGCCGAACTGGTGGCTTTCCTCGCCAGCGACCGCGCCGCCTATATCAATGCCCAGGCAATCCAAGTGGACGGTGGTATATGAAATTCCGCTTCGTGGATCGGATCACCTCCTGGCAAGCCCATGAGCGCATCACCGGGCTCAAGGCGGTTTCCTTCGAGGAGTATTCCCTCAAAAATGCCTTCGGCGACGCGCCGCGGCTGCCCGAGATTCTGTTGTTAGAATGCCTGCTGCAACTGGGCAACTGGCTGATTCTGCTGTCCACGGATTTCCAACAAATGGGCTCGGTCATCCGCATCCATGAGGTCCAATTCCATGGCGCGCTACGTCCCGGCCGCGTCGTGCAGATGGAAGTGACGATGCTGCGCCATCACGCCGACGGCTTCGAGTTATGCGGCGAGGGCCGCGTGGACGGACAACTCATCATCAGCGGCTTGGGCTGTCTGGCGGCACCGCTAGCTACATCCAACTATTTTGATTCCGCCGATTTACGCGTATTGTTTTCCGAGATCTATCAGCAAGAGCAAGCGTCCAATCCTTGCGATCCTTGAGGGCTATCTATCTTTTGAACCAGAGGCCTGCGAATGAGGCGTGATGGCATGGAGTGCGGTGGCAAACGCAGTGCGACACCGCTTTGGCTCAATCCCGGTGAGCACTCAGGCCAAATCCAACAACAGTCCGTCACTAGGATTCGGCGTTCCCGCTCGACTGAGAAAACGTCCCATGAGACGGTCTGTGCCTCTTGTGCCCCCCCCGGTTTAGCCAAAGCGGCGTGGCGGGCTAAGCCCTTCCCGCCGCACTCCACACTTCAACCGGCTACGGCTAACCTGTCGAAGCCACC
Source organism: Verrucomicrobiota bacterium (assembly GCA_037133375.1). Classification (GTDB taxonomy): domain Bacteria; phylum Verrucomicrobiota; class Verrucomicrobiia; order Verrucomicrobiales; family Akkermansiaceae; genus Luteolibacter. Next base: position 11,373 of record JBAXOF010000053.1, read on the forward strand.
CGGTACACATTTTACACATCATTTACAGACACAAACGGCGCTTTGGCGTATCCGTTCAGACATCAGCTATGTCATCACAGACTCCAAAGACGAGAAGAGAACCACCCTGAAGGTCAAGGATTTCAATCCGTCCACAGGCGAAATGACCCTGGCGATTCCTAACACACATACCTTTGAGGAACTCAACGGCGGCACCCTCTGCCCTGGACCACGTACGCTAGCGTCCGCGGGGCGGGGCCTGGGTCAATCGGCTTTTTGTGCGGCGCGATGTGGAACGCATTTTCAACTATCGCCAGTATCGGCTGAAGCAGTTATTCCCACAAGCCCCGCCACATCAGGCGTAAACGCCATCGGATCAACCCACTGAAAGGATCAAAGGATTGAACTTGGAATTGTCAGTGAATCGTCCCAATCTGCCCGGCAACCGCCATCGTTTTGCATCATGTCCCTCATCTCAGTTAGCAATTTTCCGGCATTGATGTATCTGCGGATTGGAAAAATCGGACTCGTTCTGGGCTGCGGGCTCGTCTCAGCCGTCACGGCGACTGCCGCGGAAATGTTGCGACTCGAAAACACCCACATCGCCGTGGATATCGATGCGGACAACGGCGGCATCCGCCGCATCCGGGACAAGCAGCGGGAGGTGACCTATCAAGTGCCGGGCATTGGCTTCGCCATCACGACCGACGCGGGCACGGTGCGCTCGGAGAAGGCGCGGGCAGTCAAGCACGGCGGCGGCGAGGCGGAGTTGGAATTTGCGGCGGGCGGCCTGGAGGTTGGCTTGCATTTCCGTCTGCGGCCGGACGATCGGTTTGTCGAAAAATGGCTCGTGATCCAATCCGCCGGGGGCAAGCCGTATTTCCTGAAGGAGGTCGTCATGGAGGACGTGACCGCGGCCGCCTCGTTCTCGACGATTCATTTTCACGACGACCAGACGAACTGGCATTGCCCGATCAACTTCTTCCTGCGCGGTGAAACCGGTGGTTGTTTCGCCGGGCTGGAATATCCCTGGTGGGATTATGAATTGCGCGGCAACACCGGCTTCCGGCTCGGCTACAAACCTAACTACCCGGTGACCGCCGGCGAGGTGAACACGAGCGAGACCTACTTTCTCGGCGTCTATCGGAAGGAAGGCATCTCACGCGAAGTGCACGGGCCGTATCCGGGCCGGCGCACGACAGAGTTGGTGGAATTCGCCAAGGACACAGGGCTTTTCCAACACTTCCCCCGAGAATAACAGTCGCTCATCATGCGCTCGCAGCAAAACAACAAATTCGTGGCAGACTTCTGTGACACCATCAAAGCCGCTTGGATGACGGGTTGGATTCTCGCCGCGTCCGCATGGGCCGGCGAGTGGCCGTGTTGGCGCGGACCGGGCGGCGACGGCGTGTCCGGGGAAACGAACGTGCCGGTCCGCTGGAGCCGCACCGAGAATATCGCATGGAAAGTCCCCATCCCCGGCGTGGGCCACTCCTCGCCGGTCATCTGGGGCGAGCGCGTTTTCGTCACCACCTATATCGAGCAGGGCAACCGGCGCGTCCTACTGTGCCTCGACCGACTCAGCGGCAAACAACTCTGGGAAAACACCGTGGTGACCGCAGCACCGGAGAAAAAGCACAATCTCAACAGCTACGCCAGCGGCACGCCAGCCACCGATGGCCAGCGCGTCTGGGTCGCATTTCTACAGGCACGGGACATCGTGGTCGTCTGCTACGACATGGACGGCAAGGAACTCTGGCGCAAATCCCCCGGCACGTTCTCCTCCGTCCACGGCTTCTGCAGTTCACCCGTGCCCTACAAGGACACGATCATCCTCAATTGCGACCAAGACGCTGTCGCCTGCATCGTCGCCTTCGACAAGGTCACCGGCAGCGAGCGGTGGCGCACGGACCGGCCTAACCGCACGCGCTCCTACTGCACCCCGACGATTTTCCAAGCCGCCGGCAAACCGCAGATGGTTCTCAGCGGCAGCAAGTGCGTCGCCAGCTATGACCCCGACACCGGCAAGCAACACTGGCTCGTCGACGGCCCGACCGACCAGTTCGTCGCCGGCATTGTATTCACGGATGATATCTTCTTTGTCACCGGGGGGTTCCCGGACTTGCATATAGTTGCCATCCGACCGGACGGCGCGGGCAACGTCACCAGCACCCACATCGCTTGGCGCGACACCCAGGGCGTCTCCTACGTTCCATCACCGATAGCACATGGCAAGTATTTCTTCGTCGTCGCCGACCGCGGTCTAACCACTTGCTTTGAGGCGAAGACCGGCCAGCGGATGTGGCAGGAAAAACTCGGCCGCCATCATAGCGCGTCGGCAGTTGCCGCAGACGGGAACCTTTATTTCCTCGATGACGACGGCAAGATGTTTGTGCTCAAAGCCGGCCCGAAGTTCGAGGTGATTGCAAAAAATGATCTCGGCGAGGAATGTTACGCATCCCCCGCTATCAGCCGTGGCCAGATTTTCATCCGCACACTCGGCACCCTCTACTGCATCGGCACGCAGTAGGTGCCCCCTGAACCATGAAGCGACCCTATACCTATCTGGGAACCGTCAGTGGCATGTGCCGCGAATGCCGGGCGCTGGTGCCGGCACGGGTGATTGAGGAGGGCGGCGCGGTCTATCAGGAGCGGCTGTGTCCGGCCTGCGGTCCGAGCCGCGTCCGGCTGGCGGATGACGTGGCCTGGTATCAGGAGCGCATCCGCCAAACGGTGAATTGCAAATCCGCGCACCTGCCGGGTAATCCGGTTAGACAGGGCTGTCCGCTGGATTGCGGGCCCTGCGCGTTTCACGCCAATGCCTGCCGCCTGCCGGTGTTTTCGGTCACCAATGCGTGCAACATGGATTGCCCGATCTGCTTCACCTACAACCGCAGCGACCGGCAATACCACATGTCGCGGGAGGAATTGCGCCGTTTGCTAGACCCGTTGATCGAGCGCGCCGGTCCGTTTGACCTGATCAACATCACCGGCGGGGAACCCACCATGCACCCGGCCATCCTGTCGTTGCTCAAGGAGTGCCAGCGTCCGGAAATCGGCCGGGTGACGATGAACACCAACGGGCTGCGCATCGCCAAGGATGAGGACTTTTGCCGCGCCCTGGCGGATCTGGGCGTCTATGTGGTGCTCTCGTTCGACACCTTCCGCCCTGAGACAGCGGTGAAAATCCATGGCGGCAATGTGATTGATCGGAAACTGCGCGCGCTGGAAAACCTGGAGCGCTTCGGCATCGGCACCACCCTGTTGAATGTGATGATCCGCGGCCTCAACGAGGATGAGATCGGCGGCGTGATCGAACTGGCGAAATCCCATCGCGTGGTGCGCAGCCTCACGATCCAGACCATGACGTTCACCGGCCAGGGCGGCAAAAACTTCAAGCCACACGAGACGATGCCGCTGGATGCCGCCGCCCGCGCGATTGAATCCGCCACTGCCGGCGCCATGCGCCCCGCCCACTTTTTCCCCCACGCCGGCGCGCATCCGCTGTGTTACAGCGTGGCCTACTATTTGAAGGATGGCGGCGATCACCATTCTCTAACGGATGTATTCACCGTCCCCGAACTCCGGCAGATGTTAGGTCACGGGTACCTGATGCAACCGGATGAGCACAGCCAGACGCTTTTCCAGCACGCCATCGACCGCTTGTGGGCGGATGGCGACGAACGTGGCTTGCTGCCGGTAGTCAGGCGCTTGTTGGACAAAATGTATCCGCCCGGTCCAGCCCTGACGCAGGCGCAGCGCCAGGCGCTGGCCGAGGACAATCTCCTCACCGTCTATCTGCACTCGCACATGGACGAGGACACGCTGGATTTGGCGCGCTTGGTGGCATGTCCGGACCAGGTGCCCGATCCCGATGGCCGGCTGATTCCCGCCTGTGCCTATAATCTGTTTTATCGTCAGAAAGACCCGCGTTTCTGGGTGGAGCCCAACAAATGAGCACCTATCTAACCACCACCCAATCGCTCTGTCGCATCTGTCGCCGCTTGATTCCGGCGCAGGTGCTCATTGATGACGGCAGCGTGTGGTTTCACAAAATCTGCCCGGAACATGGGTTCCAACAAGCCCGCGTGCATGGCGATGCGGATGCCTATCTGCAATTGGGCGATTATCATTCCCCCGCGACCCTTCCGCAAGAATTTGCCACCGCCAGCAGGGGTTGCCCGGACTCCTGCGGGCTGTGCCCGGAGCATGAACAGCATGTCTGCCTGCCAATCCTCGAAATCACCGACCACTGCAACCTGGAATGCCCGGTCTGCCTCGTGGATAATCCCGGCAAGCGCCATCTGACACGCGCCGAGGTGGCTCCCATGCTCGATGCCCTCATCCGCTCCGAGGGCCGCATCGACGTGCTCAATCTATCCGGCGGCGAGCCGACCATCAATCCGCATTTCCGTGAAATCGTCGAGGAATGCCTGTCCCGCAAGGAGATCCTCCGGGTGAGCGTGTCCACCAGCGGCACGGTGTTGGTTAGAAATGCCGACCTGCTGCGCTTCCTGGCCGACCGCCGGGTGATTGTCTCGCTGCAATTCGATGGCATCAGCGATGATGTCTATCTGAAATTGCGCGGCAAGCCGCTGCTGGCGGAGAAGCTCCGGCTCATCGCCGCCTGCGCCGCCCTCGACGCCCCGATGTCGCTGACGGCCACCATTGCCAAGGGCATCAACGACCATCAGGTTGGGGCCATCGCCGATATCCTGTTTGAGCACGACCACATCCTGAGCGCGATGTTTCAACCCGCCGCCTATACCGGCAACGGCGCTCACATGGAGCGCCCGCTGGACGCGACGACCACCTCCGACGTCATCGCCGGTCTCACAGGTGCGGGCAATGGCACGGTGACAGCCGGGGATTTCTCGCCCTTGCCGTGCAGTCATCCGGCGTGCTTTTCCCTGTCGTTTTACTTGAAGAGCGAAGGCGGCAGGTTTTTGCCGATCAAACGCCTGGTCAGTCCGGAGCGCTATCTGGGCCTGATCCAAAACCGCGCCATCTTCGGCACCGATGCCGACAGTTTCCAACAAGTCACCGATGCCGTCTATGATATCTGGGCCGGGATCCCGCCACTCGGCAATAACCGGCTCACCCCGCCATCCGGTGGCTGCGAGCCGGATTGTGGCTGCAACCCGTTTCTATCGGAGCAGGCGCTCAAAGCAGTTAGAAAGTTGCTGACCACGGCCACCGCAGGCGGCTATTCGCCGCGCAAAGCCATGGAGGCGGGCGAGCGGTCGGTGAAATCCATCTTCATCCATCAATTCATGGACCCGGACACCTTCGATCTCGCCCGCGCCCGCAAATGTTGTCAGGTTTATCCGCAGCCGGACGGACGCTTGATGCCAGCCTGTGTCTTTAACAACCTGCGACGGGGGCGATCATGAGCAAGAAGCCGCCACCCATGATCCTGATCTGGCTGACCATCCTCGGCGCCGGACTCCTGCCGCTGTTGATCTATCGGTTCGTGGCCGTTAATGGCTGCGGTCTCACTGCCGCCAAGTGCGCGGCCTTGGCCACCCGCAATATGAACCCCGCCGAACAATGGCTGGCCATTACCGCCGGCTTTGTCATCAAGCCGGTTTACATGCTGCTGGCATTCATCTGGATTGTCTGGCTGTGGCCGCGGCGCGAACCGGATCTAGCAGCCTTGCGCCGTGGTCTGAGCGCGTTCTGGCTGGGGGAAAATGCCTGCACGCTGAACTATCTGTGCTTTGGCGGACGCTCGGATTTATGGGAATACTTCCACAACTTCGGCATGGCCGTTGGCTTTGCCTTCATCGCCTGGGCCGTATTGGACGGTCTGGATAGGCGCTTGATCAAGCTCAGTCCGCCTCACGAGCGTTGTGCGGCATTGAACCTGTGCAAGACCTGCATCAAATACTCCGATGTGCCATGCAAGCTGCAGCGGGTATTCAAACTGCTGCTTCCGGCCACCCTGGTCATCGCCGTCATTCCGTTCACTGCCGGGATCAAGAGCCTCGCATACAACGCCGTGGTGATGGGGACGACCGAGCAGTATGCACTCATGGCAAGCTCGCAATTGTTTGAGAACTCCTATTGTCCGGCCATGGCGGTTATTTTCATCACTGCCTCGTGGCTCGTCATGCTGTTCAAAAAAGACGAGCCAGTGCCACTCGCCAAGGTGTTGTTTGCCGCCGCGCTCGGGCCATTGGGGTTTGGCTTCATGCGCCTGTTTTTGTCCGGAGCGTTTACCGACAATCTGCTGTGGTATGTGGTCTGGGAGGAGGTGACGGAATTGTTGTTTGTGGTAGCTGTCGGATATGTCCTGTGGATTTTTCGCCACACTTTGTTAGTAAAACCGGTTCATGAGACGGGTGACCCATCAAACCACTGATGACCACTGAGGCGCTCCATGCCTACATGTACCACCGTCCTTGATTGCGGAGACGACCACGTCGCAATAACGGCCGCTTTCGTCCATCGAAGCGCCGGCACTTTTTCCGGCGCTGGAATTGACGACGGCCGGCATTCACACCCACTCTCTCCCGCCCGTATGATATTTGTCGCGGGCGGGTCGTAGCGGTCATAGTCTGAGGCGCTATGA
>JBAXOF010000054.1:0-17694 GCA_037133375.1 Verrucomicrobiota bacterium
CTTTTTGCACCCGCGAATTGGCACCGCGCACACCCAGGGTCGCCAGCTTGGCCGGGTCGATCAACGACTGGAGCTGCGTGGCCGGATCTTTGGGGCTAACAGGGGCACCATAACCTGGCGCCACCAGACACACGAGCAGCAGCAGCAGATTGCAAAGCGTCGGCATGCCGCGAAACCTGCACAAGGCACACCGGCAATTCAAGCACGCAGTTGCCACAGGATTAAATCTGAAGTATTTCCACCATTCCGGCTTGCTGGAGATCAATCTATCAGTCAGAGTCGCATGGATTTGAAGAAATCTCCCTCCAACATTATTTTCCATGAAGCCATTTCTCGTATCCCCAGCCCTTGTCGCCACCCTGCTTGCATTGTTCTTGGAGTCATGACCCCAACGCGTTGTCACCAACGCGCCTAGGATGAGGAGAAAGAGCGTGCACCACCCGTAGGCGCATTCGTGAGAATGCGGGGGGACGAGTCCGCTGGCCCGGGAATCCCACATGACCCCAACGCGTTGTCACCAACGCGCCTACGATGAGGAGAAAGAGTGTGCTTGTGGCGCTACGCTTCCCACCGCACTCCATGCCACGACTTGTCTGAAGCAGGATGCCGGATGATGGCGCTGCTGGCACCCCAAACAGATGGCACATCGGGCCGTGCCGTCAAATGACATGGTTGTGAGGCACCCCGCCGGTATTTTATTCCAATTTTTTTATTGCGGTTGGGCTGCCGTGTCGATAAGTACTGTTTTCTAACAGTGAGATGACTTCTATCCTGCTTACTGGAATCCCCCACAACCCGCCCAGTGTTACTAACCGCAGCAAGGCGTTGATTATCAACTTCAAAAAGATCTATCCGTGTCAAAAAACAATATTCTAAAACTGTGGATTATCGATTGTCTAGGTGGAAGCCGGGCTGTGGCGGACGGCAGGCCGTTTACCATTGGCGGCGCCCCCACCAGCGACCTTAGGGTGCAGGCGGCGGCTACCGATGCCGTATTGGCGCGGGTCGTCAAGGTCTGTGATTCTTACCATATCCAGCCTGGAGAACTCGGCGAGTCACTCTTTTTTGATGGCAAGACAGTCAAGAGTGCCGGGTTGTCTGCGCGCGGCGAACACACACTGGTGATCCGGGGGTACCCGTTCACGCTTTGCCTTGCAGGTGATGATGGCAATACGTGGTGCCAAGCAGTTGATCCTCGCGACTGGTTTGTATACAGTCCCAAGGATAAGGGAATGTTAGGTCCGGTCACCCGCGCGGAAGTTCTTCAAATGGCTTCGCCTGTACCCGGTGAGACCATCATTTTTTGCGCGGGAATGACACAAGTGGGCTTTTATCCGCACCAAATCATGTCACGGATGGAATCTCTGGTGGCGCAAGAGTTTCCCAATGGCAATATCACCACCAAGGATGCGGCAATGGGTGTCACCCCTGAAGTGAACTCGGAATATGGAGAATTCATCTGTCCGGTATGCTGGTTCCGCTTTGACCGGGGCGACGCCATGCACATCGCCGTTCACGCTGACTTGCAGGGGGATGCCGTGCTCAAGGAAGGGCATATGCAGCGGTTCCTGGCATCCCGTTTTAACGATCGCGGGCAGGCAATTGACGCGATGGGAATGGCCGCTCCGGATAACGCCTGCCCCCATTGCCGCAGAAAGCTGCCGCCAAACTTCCTTGATCAGCCACATTATATCTTCTCGATTGTGGGCGCACCATCGTCCGGAAAGTCTTATTATTTGAGCGTTCTGATCAAGACCATGCAGGATGTGGCCTTCAAGCATTTCGGGGTGACCTTCCGCGATGCGGACCCGGCGGATAACGCCGTCCTCAATGACATGCGCAACCATTTGTTCTCGGCTGGCACACCACAGGATGCCTACTTGTCAAAAACGGCGCTTGAAGGCGCTCTCTATGAAGCGCTTCCCCGGCAGGGTCGCACGGTCAAATTACCCAAACCTTTTGTGTTTCGGCTCACCGACCGCAGCCACGGCGACGATGGCTTTTCGATTGTCTTCTATGACAATGCCGGAGAGCACTTTGAACCGGGCCGCAACAGCGCCGATTCTCCCGGTGCCCAGCACATCGCCGTCGCCTCGGGCATCTTCTTTCTGTTTGACCCGTTATACAATCCGGAGTTCAAGCGCAGGTTGGCCGGCCAATCCGATCCCCAACTCGATCAGCGTCGCAACGACCAGCAGGACATTCTGCTTGCCGAATCCGAATCCAGAATCAAGGGGATTCTCGCGCTCACGACTGGAGAGAGGATCGCCACGCCCTTTGCGGTCATCGTGGGAAAATGCGACGCTTGGCTGCAGCTGCTTGGCGAGACTCCCCTACTGCCCGTTCTCACCTCCGATGACCAAGGCGCGCAGGTCAATCTCGGACATATTCAAACGAATTCCCAGCGGATCCGCACTCTCTTGCTCGACATCTGCCCGGCCATCGTCGCCAATGCCGAGGCCATTTCTTCAGATGTCCGCTATTTCGCTGCTAGTCCGTTAGGCCATCCTCCGGTCAAATTCAAGGACTGGGACGGTGCCGAGAAAATCGGTCCCGATCCGACGAAATTGAATCCCAAAATGGTTGAAGACGCCACGCTGTGGGTGCTCACCAAGATCGCCCCAACCATGTTTCCATCCATCACTTGATCCAACATGGCGTCCCAACTTGTTTACACCAGCGCTGCCAAGCTGCTTGATGCCGGGCGCTCGGGTTTCGGCACGGTTGCCCGGTCAAGGTTGCTCAGCCCACTGGCGGTCAACTCGATCGAGCAGGTGTCGCAATTTGCCAACATGCGGGGATTGGATCGCAAGCGCATCATTCACTCCCACCGGCGCATTACTGCCGGTAGCAACCGCTTCCACCTGCTCAGCCGGATTTGCGACGCCGGGTCGGACTACACGGGCCGCACCAATCACATCGCTCACCATTTGGTGGTTACGCCGGAAGAAGCGGCGCGGGCGGCGGCGCGTGGCATTACTCCGGCCGATGTGCTGCGGCAGTTTGACTGGCTCAGCGAATGGTCTGGAGCTGCGCGCTTCTTCGAGATTGCGGCAGAAGTGGTGCTCGATAGCTTCGAGCCGAATGGATTGCTCTCCAGTCGCCAAACCTGGAATTCCACCACTGGCTACCCCGCGCACGCCCGCCTGCTGGCCTGCGATGGTGCTCCCAGAACGGGCGTCATCATCGCGTCAGAGAATACCAACCGACTCGCCTTGATGGCCGAGGCTCTGGCGGAGTTCGGTTCCCAATCTTGGTCCAAGGCTTTCACCACTTCCCTGGAAACGACCGACGAACTATCGAACCTTGAATGGATCGTCACCACTCCCGCCGGGTTTGCGGAGATCCAGCCGCGCTGTGGTTCCCGCACCATATTCGATCTTTGTAAACCGCATACCTTGCCAGTTCCGGTAGTTCCAGATCCCGTGGTTGCTGCCAAAGCACAGCTGGTGAACGCCCCCACACCGGCGCCACGCCAGCATGCGCAAAAGCCTCCATTGGTAAATGTGCCAGCGCCTATTGCAGGCGATAGCGGCACAAGACTGGTGCAAGTGTCGATTTCTACTGAAGGCTCAAAGGTGACAAAATCGAATGACAAGCTCGCGAAACCTGCGCAGCACAAGAAAACACAATTCATTCTTGTTGCAGGTGTTGTGGCAATTGCTGCCATCGTTGGATTGCTTGTGTCCTACATCATCTCTGGCGACAAACCCATAGAAATACAGTCACAGCCTGTTAGCGGCGCAAAGAACGAATCTCATGATCCTGCACCCATACAGGGCCATACCGAGCGTGATAAAATCCGCGAAACTCTCATTCAGGAATGCAAAACTGAATATGATCCAGCGGACGAATTCGCAAACTGGGTGACTAAACATAAAACCACCGATTGGGTGAAATTTGTCTTGGAAGCTAACAAAGTAATCAAGGACATGACCCTTAGCAATGCTTCTGAACAGGACTCTTTTGAGAGATTTTTATCTTCCCTGCCTAACCGTCCCGAAGGATGCGCCGTATGGTTCTCAGATTTGTGGGAAGGAATGAATATCCTCAAGAAGATACAAGAGAAGAACAAGGGACAAGATCTAGGGAAAGAAGATGAGAATTTTAAAACCCGACTCAGTGAATTGGATTTGGCAGTTAAGCATCTCGCTTCCGCCAGCGAAAAATTGCCAAGTCTGAAAGATGCTGAAACAGAGGTATTTTCCAATTTTGTAAGTCAGTGGCTTGAAAAAGCATTGAAGAACCCCAGCTGGGTTATGCTTTCGAGTTTGATCGGGAGCGACAGATGCTGGGAAGAAAAGCGCCGCGAGGAGTTATTGAAAATATTTGGTAAGGCTGTATCTAAGAAAACCGATGAACAGAAACAACAAATTCTGAAGCTTTTGAATGAAAATCAAAATGATTTGGGCGAGGAAAAATATAAGGCTTTGGTTGATTCAATCCCTCAAGAAATTTCTAAGCAGGGAGACGTCGCTACCCCCAGGGAACCCAAGACACCTACAGTTCCCCCAGCTAAGCTTGGGGAAGACGCCGTGAAAGAACTTCTGTCATCGAGTACTGCGCCAGCCAGGCAGGTGATTATCATTTCCACCATTGAGGAGCTCAAAAATGGCGTGCAGGTCGAGTTGCTTAAGGGGATCTTTCCTTCGAAAGCCAAAAAGGTGAACATCGGTGAGAGACTCAAAGTGACTACCTATACTCGCCCCCCCGTTAAAGAAAAAGGGCCAGTTGATGCGCCGAAGATTAAAGAAAATTCACTCATTCTGGTGGGAAGTAACGAGAAGTCATACTATTGCAAAATATGGGATGGACCCAAGGGTACTCCAAGGTATTTCAACGACGGCAAGTTTTCTCTGGATATGGACGACGTAACCATGGTGGATATTACCTTTGATGGGAAAATTGCCATAATTGTTGTTGACAAAACCAATGGCGACTTCATTGCGCCCGATCTCAAGTTCAAACTTGGAAAAACGGACAAAGATGATCATGCGAAGGTGGACCCCAGCACTGATGCCAACAAAGCTTTAATCAATTGGATCAAGTCTGTCACAAAAGACAAGATCCAGATTTTACAGTATGAGGTGCAGCCTAAAGTCGCTGGATTAACGCCTAAGTTGGAGAATGACAGTTTAGAACTGGAGATTAAACCACCACCTCCGGTTCTGCGTTTTTCCACGAATGATAGCAGCGAGGTGAAGGCGAGCCTTACTGGAGTTAATGTGAAGTGGAATGTCTCCAGCTCGCAGAAGACGCAAGGGGAAATCGCCAAAAAACAATCCTTGGATACGCTAGAGAAGGCCATATGTACAGGCATCGGAGGTGACGCGATACGGCTTAAACTTGGTATCAAGGGTATCAAGGAGCCCGATCAAGATAAAGCCATTGAACTGGCCAAAAAAGATGGGCTCAAGGTTCCTGACTACGTGACGGGCAAAGATGATGAGAAGAAGAAGAAGAAAGAAGAAGCATTTCTTGCATCTAAGCACCATTTTGGGAGCAAGAAAATGCTTGATGATTGGGTTACTAAGCAAACTTCGGGAAAGCAGAAAAAATGGGATGATATAAAGGGTAACCTAGACTCCCTGACCTCCTTTACCAATGGACTATTGGCCAAGTCTGACGACAAGCCTTGGGTTTTCGTTGATGAGCTAAAAAAGATAGAATCCATTTCAGTCAAGACATCCAATGGTCTAAAACTTTTCAAAGCAACCCAAGAATAATTATCCATCCCATTGCCATGAATCCCTCTGCACTCAATGAGTTGATTGACACGATCCAAAGCCTTTTGGATGACCGTCCAACAAGCGCTACTCCAGACGTAGTCGCGCAGGAGTATGCAAGAATGTGCCGTGAGGTGAACGAGCGGCTTGGCCGAATTGGTTTGATGTTGGAGGAAGGCGGAGAGATCCAAGCACTGCAACTTGCCGAGCAGCCGCCACGGGTGTTGGATGCGGCAATCACGCTGAGTTTTGGCCGGGAGTCCGAATGGCTTGAGTATTGCCGCAATCACGGTCATGAAGTTCCGCCGATGATCGACGCGCGGACGCTTGATGTCCTACAGGGAATTCAGGCAAAGGGCGTGACACCCAATCACCCATTGTATCGGGATTATCGCGCGGCGGTGTCTTCCAAGAACGAAGGCAAGGCATTTGAATTGATCCGCATCATTCATCACCTTAACCCCGCAGATGAGAACGCTGGCCGTGAGTTCAAACGGCTGCGGCACAAACTTTTCTTGGCGGTTCTGGCAGAGATCCGTGAGGCTCTTGCTGGTGGTGGACATGAGGCGGTATTGGCGGCCATGCCGAGGGTCGAACAATTGGGCGACCCGGAGGAATATGAAAATCTAGCGGAATGGCGAAAATCTCTGGCGATTCGCCACCGGCAGCGTGCTGATGAGGCCCTGCTGCGGATGCCAACATTGCTGTTAAAGGCGGAGGAACAAATGGAATCCGGAGACTGGCACGCTGCGGCGGTAGCCTATGGCGAATTCACCCAGTTATCGGATGCTTTTTGCATGGAAGGCCAGACATCTGAAATGATAGGGCGGACCAAGAAATTGGAAGGACAGCTTGCCACCCACCGGGCCGAGGCGAACCGCGTCGCCCGGGTGAACGGCTTGGTAGCGGAATTGCTGCAACTTGCCAAAGGCGTGGAGGCCCGCGCGACCATCCCAATGGGCCTAACCACCGAGTTCGCGACACCATTGTTGGTGGAGTGTGCCCTCAAATTGCGGCAGATTGAGGACCTGCATGGCGCGTTGCCGGAGGCCGCGCTGGCCCACATTGAGGCCGCCAGCGCGACACTGACCCTGACGGTCGAACGCGCCAGAGCATCTCTCCGCCGAAAGAAAACCGCCGTCATCGCGGTGGTGGCAACGGTAGCCCTTGCCGCCACCGGCTATGGTTTCCTTGCGCATCTGGCCAACCAACGCGTTGCAACTTTGTCTGAATTGCGTTCAAAGGATTCCAGCGCCGGACTCCGGGAGCTGCTGGATAAATTGGACGGCAAAGAAGCGTTTCTCTTGAAATTCTCGTCTCTAACAACCGTTGCCGCCGAAGCCCGCCAATGGTTGGAGCGAGCTGAGCTTGATGCCAAAGCTGTGGACCGTGAGATCGTCCGCTTGGAAAAGATCCGTGAGGCGGCTTTCTCTGGAGCGAGCCCACTGGAACTTCAACAGAAACTGGAAGAAGCTGAAGCGTTGGTTGCCAAGTTGCCCGATGATTATAGAAAACCAGCCGAAACGCGGCTCTCTGTTGTAAAAAACGATGCCACGCGGAACCTCAAACGGCAACAGGTGGAAGCGAATCAACGCGCTTGTGAAACAGTTGAACATTGGACACAGGTTCTCGAAAAAGTCGACTACGCCGCCTCTGTCAGTGTCGCGAAGGATGCGGTCAGCGGTTCTGAAGCGGTGTTTACACCCCTGTTGGCCCTATCAAACAACAAACAGGCTATCCTGCGTCTGCCACCAACCACTGAAACGCAGGTGAGCACTACCAGTGAGCGCCTCATGGCAGTTAGGGAACAAGTAGGGAACACGGAGGCTGCTTTGGCGATGCTTGCACAGGCCGCTAATTCGGACGACTATCGGACCGCGTTGGCAACCCTGGCGAGTTCCCGGTTCAAGGAGGCGGTCATGGCGAAGGCGGCACTTGATGCCTGGCCTCGAGATGAGCGGATTAAGGCGTTCCTGATCTTTAGAAATGATCTGAGCGCATTCCGGGATGCATCGAAGGAGGAATTATCCAGCGTGCCTTATCCGGCGGCGGCGACCAAGCAGGATCGTGAGACCATCGGTGAGCTGACAAATTGCCAACCACTCAACGAGTTATGGGAAGTGATATGGAAAAACAAGGAGGGGATCAACCAGACATGGCTAAGCAAGGGGCCGCTTAAAGCCGGTGAGGGGCCGTCTTGGGCTGGCAAGATGACAAGTTCCGCTAAGCGGCCGACATCGAATCTCAAGTTTTCTGATCTTATCATCAATGAATCCAAAGGTGTGAAGTTAATTTCAAATCGCATCCTACCGGCTTCTGAAATGATGGAGAATCTGCAGCTCCCATTGCTGCTGGATGACACGGGTGGCGAGTATCGGGCCAGCGTTTTGCCACTCGTCGACCGTGTGACTAACGCGAAAGATGTGGATCCGCTGGCTCGCGCCTATGTGCTTGCAAGACTCTTCAGGCTGATTCGTGCACAGGGGATTGCGTGGGGCGTGCATTACTGCCCTGAGTTGCTTGACGATATGAATGTCTTCGCAGGGCTGGAGATGAAATGGCCTCTCAGTGAGGGGTCGTGGTTGGTTAAAGAAAAGCCGGTCTATGCAAAACACTGGGAAGCCTATTTTGCCGGACGCGAAAACCGTTCATTCTTCGATATCATGAAGAAAATGAAAGCCGCGGCAGGACATGGAATTAAAAACCAAATTGCTCTGGCAGGGCGGGTTGGCATTGACGGAACCGTGACGCTGGTGCCATCAAAAGCCTCTCGCCTCGTGATGGGCATTGGCAATTTACATCCCCAGGAATCAGGCTTGTGCATCGCTGGAATTGTGGATAGCACCTCGGATAAACTAAAATCACCCATTCCGTTGGTCCCCTTCAGCCCTGTGCTATGTATCGATATGCCAGCGGAAGATCAGCTATTTATACAATCCATCCACGTTAAGGATTTGAACCAACCCGCAACCACTCCACGATTATGAGCCAAGACAATTCAGCTTTCTTTCTTTCCTGGCAGAATGCGATCACAGGCCCATTCACCATCGTCGAGATTCGCAACATGTTGCGCCTGGGAAAGGTGAATTCTCTATACAAGATCAATGCTGATGGGAATTGGTTGCTGCTTCGCGATCATCTCGCCAGTCTTGATCGTATAGCTCGAATTCCGGTGCCTAAGGTGATCCCGGACTTTGAAGAGCCTGTCGAGGAGACTCCACAACAATATGCTTACCATGAGTCGGCTTCACCAACGGATATCGTTCGACAAGACGACAGCGAACACACTCGCGCCAATGGAATCGCCATCACATCCTTCGTCCTTTCACTGTTTTTCTTCATCCCTTATATCAATGGCATAACTGCGCTTTTATCGCTGATCTTTGGGCACCTGGCCCTCGCTCAAATGGGCTCCAAAGATAACGTTAAAATGCGCACCATGGTCTCGCTTGGGCTGTGGATAACCTATGTTTATGCAGGATTTATGGCCCTATCGGTTGCCTGGTTTGCATTTTACGAAGTCAGAGACCTCAAGGAGTCATACCTGATGCTTCATGTATACATGCTTGCAATAGGAATCGCGGCCTTGATCGGATCAGGAGTTCTAATGCTCGCGGTAAAATTGGTTGCAAACCAACTCATCAGTTTGCGAATTAGCTTTGTGGCGAGTCTATTGCCAGCCGCGATCAACTCCTTTGGCACAATTGTTATCCTGATGCTTCTGGCATCGACATCTCATACAAATGGTCGGGTGATTGCCAGTCTCGCGCTGTTTCAGGTCTTGATATTCGTTTTTCAAATGTTCTTCTGGGCACGCTTCATCGAACTGCCACACGAGGAGGAGCTTGGCTTGTCACGTGCGGCAGTCGCCAGTCTGTTCCATACGATCGTCTTGGTGTTCATAGGATTTATGTATGGACTTCTAATGGCCGCTCTCGAACCTTCGTCTTATCAATCCGTATTTCAAAGCACCCGCTCTGATGTTACCAAGTCGCCGATTATTGTGAATGTTCCGCACGTGCCTGTTCTTATCAAGCCTCAGAATGAGGAGGTTGCACCAGCTACAGATAGGGAGATTGCCGTAAAATCCGTGGTACGCATCTTTTGCTTTAGCGGGGATTCTTCTGGGACGGGGTTCGTTGTGTCAAACGAAGGGCATATAGCAACCAATTGGCATGTGGTGAAGAATGCTGCAACTGTCACCGTGGTTTATATGGCAAGGAATTCTGTCAAGGTCAATACGGCTAATGTGATTGCTAGGGATGAAGGGCTGGATTTGGCCATTGTGCAGATTCCGGGTCTTGATTTGCTGCCGCTTACATTGACTGCATCGTTACCGGCAAAGGGCGATGATGTCTACGCCTTGGGGTATCCGGGGCAGAGTGACGATTATCTTGCGGTGAATTCTCTCTTGCTGGAATGCAAAAAGAATCCAAACTCAACCTTGCCGCTCACTAAACAATTGGAACAGGCCATGAGTATTCCCGTTAAACGTGGTGTTTTTGAAGATATTAAAAAAAACATCTCCTGGCTCGAAGTCATGGGCATGTTCGATCAATTGACGCCAGAGGAATTGAAAGACCCTCGCCGCATTGCCAAAATCATGGCCGATCCGCAGTTTGCGACGAAGTTGGAGATCTTGCAGCACACGGCACCCATCAATCACGGCAATAGCGGAGGACCTATGTTAGATAAGGATTCACGGGTGATAGGCGTCAACACGGCATTCAATCTTGACAGTAAAAAAGTGGGCAAAGACACCACCATTCTTACGGGCACACTCTGCCTCTCAAGCCACATCACGGAATTCATCCAGTTCGCAAACGCAAACTCTGTAAAGTTACAAATCAGTCAATCCAAAGTCTCCGACCCCCGGCAGTGAGGTGGATAATAATGGGGGTATAGATTTCTATATCACGGCGGTTCAATGACTCGCGAATGCCTCTTTTCTATTACCACTTCACCAGGCAATCAGCTGCGACCTCTCCCACTCCGTCGCAGTCCTGGCATCGCGCATAGTTTCTCAGAGCACCGAACTTTCCGTTTCCAAGACATGTGAAACACTTGACTTTAGAAAATTTGCTCAGCGTCCAAGTCTTCCCTTCTTTGAGCTTCTCCAGAAAATCTTCTTTAGTCAACTCTTTCTTCTCCATCCCATTTTCCCCTTCCTTTTCCTCAAGCTCCCTCACTGTTTTTTTAGCACCTAGAACCGACACGTATTCGCGAGTTTTCCCCGTTAGAACAGCGCTCACGTTTTGCAATCGTTCATTGTCGGCCACGTCGTGATCTTCTTTTGTCCGCAACCAGTAGAGTGTTCCAGAATCATCTCTCACATGCACAAGAAAATCACGCAAACTGATCCTTTGAACCACCAAGTATACTGGTGGACCGATTTGTCTGGGATTCTCCTGCATCTGGACCGCTGCAAACACCTTCAAAAGCTCAGACTTATCGGCACCCGCCTTGGACACCGAGAACACCACCACGTTATCTTTTTTTGGCGCATGTCTATTACTGCGGTTAGATGAAAAAGGATCATCTTGGGCTGAGACAGAAAACATACTGGAGGTCAGCGCCACCGCCACCGTCAATAACATCCACCCGAAGTGTTTCATGATGGGCAATGCTGACCCCGGCAATTCGCACGGTCAATAGAAAAGGGCACAAATGCTACCCGGCGGTGCATCCCGAGACCGATATAGCCCAAGGCCGGGTCCAACAGCGTTTTCAAGTCCGTCATCGTTTTACTCCCATCACTTGCTGCTACAAGCCAGCATTCGACAACAACCCGACGTCCCGAAAGGCTTTGGCCAAGGAAACCTGCCTACGAAGAGAATCCTAAATCCTAAATCCCAAAATCCTAAAATCAATCAGTGGCCATCAGTGGCCTCAGTTCTTTTCAGTGGTTTTCTTGGTCCACTTCACCCCAATCCCTCGCGTTGTCACCAACGCGCCTACGAAGAGAATCCTAAATCCTAAATCCTAAAATCCTAAAATCAATCAGTGGCCATCAGTGGCCTCAGTTCTTTTCAGTGGTTGTCTTGGTCCACTTCACCCCAATCCCTCGCGTTGTCACCAACGCGCCTACGAAGAAATCCTAAATCCATAGGTTGATGCCAATGCCTGCCGGCAGCGCTTGTCCGGAGGACTCGGAGTCGTGTTCATTGACTGGCATGATTCGCAGTGTGGCAAGCGTCCGGCGGAGGACAAGCGCGATGGATTTGGGTTCGTTGGAAACGGGTCAAAGAGAGGGCCGAAGCAAGCCAAGGATTTTGGCAAACATTTCGAACCTGGCGCAGGGCAACACCGCCTGCTCAGGGTTCGTCGCCTTCCAGCGGCGGACGGGCTGGAACGCGGTCGAGCGCTTGCCGGAGTGCGTCAGTGTTGCCGCGCTGCGCCCTGTGCTCGATAGAGTTCCGGGTTTCCCAACCCGCCACCTGGGAGGCAAGGGCAATGGCCACCAGGTGGTCGATCTGAACGTGTTCGCGGGTGGCAAGTTCCTCGACCTGACGGGCGAGACTGTCCGGAATTTGAGCGGTGAGTGTGGTCATGGTTGTGGCTGGCGGAGAAGTTTGAGAAAATTGGCTGGCTGGACGATCTCAATGCCGAATCGCTCGGCTCCGGCAAAATCGCGGATGTTGCATGTAACGACATACCTGACTCCAGCCTCAAAGGCAAGCTGGAGAATCGGTTCATCATCGGGATCGCGCAAGACCGGCATCCAACCATAGAGGCGACAGAGTGGAGAGATTACGCCTGGCTGGCAAACCCGCAATCAACATTTTTTGGCATGGAGCGAAGAGTATCGGCCTGTTGAAACGGGTCATAATGAGCGCCGGCGTGCCGCATACGTTTAGCGCAAGCCATACGAGTTGCCTTCCATGCTTTTCAAGAACCAAAAAAGAGTAAAGACCCGAAGCCTAGCCAGCATCGCCAGCCAACACAACACGGAAGCCGAAGCCGTCGTTTCGACTGCGCGGACCGACGCTGACGCGATACGCAGAACGCAAGCCCACGCGTTCAACATCGTACCACGACCCACCGCGAACCACGCGGTATGTTTGGCCGCCTCCGTCTTCCTTGAGCGCTGGATAGGCCTTGAGCGCCTCCGCTGTGTTCATTGACGACCTATACCATGTCGCACACCATTCCCAGGCGTTGCCGCCCATGTTGAAGAGTCCGTAGCGGTTCGCAGTGAAACTGCCGACCGGGGATGTCCGTGGTGCGGAGCGGCGTGGAGTGCGGGGACTTGTCACCGCTTTGGGGGTAGGACACTTGTGTCCGTGGTGCGGAGCGGCGTGGAGGAATGTCAGAGCGAGAGCTGCAATCATCTCGTCGCCAAGGCTCCGCAGCCTGAAAGCGGTGACGAGTCACCGCAGTCCAAGGTGCCGGGGTGTAAAGAGTGACTCGCGCAAAGGCGCAAAGACGCAAAGGAAGATGAGATTCATGCTGGCAATTTGGATTTCCTGATTCCCAAAACTTTGCGCCTCTGCGGCTTTGCGCGAGATGATTGCATTCCAACCTAAGGACTTCTCAGTCAATCCACATAACCTCGCTCCCGTCACTTCATTGCTGCGCTCGCTCCACTCGCTTGCCATTCGTTCCGTCGCTCCGTCTCCTGCCGTTCTAGGGGACTGAACTGCGGGCAATGCGGAACCCGATGTAGTAGCTCAGGGCATCCAACATGCGGGTGAGGAGTCCGTGCAGGCCCGCCTCGTCAAAGCTCCGATTCTTGGCCATGTGCGATTCGATCAACGCATCGAAGGCCATGCCCTCCACGAACGGCATCACGAAATACGCCGTGCCCAAGGCTTGAAATAAAGGCTCTGAAATAAAGGCTCTTGACCTAAGGTAGCCTTTTGCTACCTTAGGGCCATGAGCCAACCCGTAAAACTCTCCGACACCTTGGTCTTGGATGCCCGGCTTACGGGTGCAGTGGCGGAACGATCGATCGCCGGCCAGATTGAATTCTGGGCAAAATTGGGCCGTGCGATCGAGCCCCTGCTCCAGGGAGTCCAAGTGATGGCACTGTCGCGGGCCGGCGCGGCCAAGCCGGTTGCGGCTTGTTTGGCAAGCGTGGATTCCCCGGAGGGTCGCCGCCGCGTAGCCGATCACCTCCAGACCCTGCCATTTCCCCACTATGAACCGGCCGCCACCCCAGGCATGTTGGTGCGCATCGCCGCCGATGGCAAACGCACCACGGGCCGCTTCGTCAACCGGCAGTTTCAAGCCCTCAAGGTTGCCAGGAAATGAGCGCGTCTCCGCTCGACCAGCGCCCGTTGATGGTGGCAGTGACAGGTCCCAACGGGGCGGGCAAGACCACGTTCTACCATGCCCACCTCAAACCCGCCGGACTCCGCCTGGTCAATGCGGACGTCTTGGCGGTTGAACTCGACATGGAGCCCTACGCGGCGGCAGGAGTGGCCGGAAACCTGCGACAGGAACTGGTGAATCAGCGTGAAAGTTTCGCCTTTGAGACCGTTTTTTCCGATCCGGTGGGCGACAAATTGGCGTTTTTGAAAGCGGCGGTGGTGCAAGGATACACGGTGATCTTGTGCTTCATCGGCATCTCCGGCCCAGATGTTTCGGAACAACGCGTGGCCATGCGTGTCACCCAGGGCGGGCACGATGTCCCTATCGAAAAACTCATCACTCGTTACCCGCGCACCCTGGCCAATCTTCAAGCCGCCATCCGCGAACTGCCGCATGTCTGGGTCTTCGATAACGACGATCTGCGGACACCCTTTCGCAAAGTCGCCGTGTTCGAGCAAGGCCGCGCCATCGCCATGCACAAACCACTGCCTAAATGGCTGCGGCAAATCCCGCATGCGTGATGCTGGATGTTGGATTCCGCTAGGTGGGTGCCGGGCATTCCGGGCAGAATACCCGGTCCACTGTGGCGCGGTCATTCTGTCCGCCGCCCGGATTTTTCCTGAAGCTGAGATAGGAAAAGTCCCATCATGGTAGCCGACAAGCAAACCAGTGAAAGCCAGAAGACCGAGCCAAGCGGGTCGATCCAGGATGGATCATGCCCCCGCAGGGAATACCCAATACTGATTACCAATCCTAAATCCAAAAATCAATCAGTGGCCTCAGTGTAATCAGTTCTTTTCAGTGGTTGTCTTGGCCCGTTTCACCCCAATTCCCCGCGTTCTCACGAACGCGCCTACGAAGACGGTTGCCTCTGCGCGGCCCGGCGTTTCAGTTAGAGGCATCCGCGCTGGCTATCTCACCGAAACACCGAAACACCGAAACACCGAAACACCGAAACACCGAAACACCTCTTCCTCCCCCGCGTTGTCACTTGCCCGACTGCTTGAAGCGCAGCCAGTAATTGCGGCGGATCCGAAAACATCCTGGCACCCTAGGTTTCTTCGAGGTGGGAGCCGGCAAGATTGGGGAAAAAGATTCCTTTGCATCGCGGGGTGGACGGGTATTCTCTGCGGCACGGATTGCGCTTCCGCCTGAGCCAGATGCACCCCACCTACCGCAGATTTTTACACGCCGTTGTTGCGTTCGCGCTTGCCTGGGCGAGCGCGAGCGCCGCGGAACCGAATTCATCTAACAACCACCGCTATTCCGGTCCGGCTGCGGCCACGCCCAAGCCGATGCAGGTGCTGCTGGTCACCGGTTGTGATTATCCCGGCCACGCCCGGCCACGCCTGGCCGCTGACGACGCCGGTGCTGGCGCAGGGCTTGCGGGCCGACCCGCGGGCCGACGTGCGGGTCGTCGAGGACGCCGGTTTTCTCGACTCAGCGGCGCTGGACCGCTATCAAGTCGTGGTGCTGCACTACATGAACTGGATGACACCCGGGCCGGGCGAGGCCGCGCGCGCCAACCTCAAGCGGTTCGTGGAAAATGGTGGTGGCTTGGTGATGGTCCACTTCGCGTGCGGGGCGTTTTTGGACTGGCCAGAGTTTGTGAGCCTCGCCGGCCGCGTGTGGAACCCGCAACTGCGCGCCCACGACCCACTCGGGCCGTTCAAGGTGGCGATCACCCAACCGGAGCATCCGATCATGATCGGGATGCAACCATTCGAGACCGAGGACGAACTCTACACCTGCCTCGACGGCAAGGTGCCGATTGAAGTGCTGGCAACGGCAACCTCAAAGGTGGATCACAAAGATTATCCGATGGCATTCGTGCTCAACATCGGCAAGGGGCGCGTCTTCCACTCGCCGCTCGGCCATGATGTGAAAGCCTTCAATCCGGCGGTGCTCGAATTATTCCGCCGCGGTACCGCGTGGGCCGCGGGCCTGCCACCCAAGTCGTGACTAGTTGTTAGATTCCAACATGAAAAATCAACCTTACTTTTCCCGCCGTGAATTTCTGGGTGGTGCGCTGGCAACCGGCGCGGCGGCAACCCTGCTCGACACGCTAGCGGCCACGGCAGCGGATGCACCCGCGGTCGCGGCAAAACCAAAGGAGTTTGCGCGCAAGATCAAGCTCGGTCTCATCGGCTGTGGCGGGCGCGGCGCGTGGCTGGGCGAATTGTTCAAACAACACGGCGGCTACGAGATATCCGCGGTGGCGGACTACTTCCCCGAGCGCATGGACCAAGCCGGCGACAAGTTCGGTGTGGCCAAGGCGCGTCGGTTCTCGGGTCTGGATGGTCACAAGCGGTTGCTGGCCAGCGGCGTTGAGGCGGTGACGGTGGTCAATGTTCCACATTTTCATCCCGACCACGGGCGGTCGGCGATCGAAGCCGGCTGCCATGTGTATGCGGCGAAACCAGTGGCGGTGGATGCGCCCGGCGCGCTCAAGGTCCAGGCCGCCGGCAAACTCGCCACCCAAAAAAATCTCTGCTATCTCGTGGACTATCAGATGGGAACCGACCCGGTCAACATCGAGGTCGTCAAGCGCATCCACGAGGGCGGCCTCGGCAAACTCGGACACATCGACAGCCTCGGCTTTTCGCCACCGTGGAGTGAGCCGGAGATTCACACCGCCGAAGACCGGTTGCGAAACTGGCTCGCTACCATCCCGCTCTCGGGCGACGTGATCACCGAGAACACGGTGCACTCAATCAACGCCGTGCTGTGGGTTGTGGGACGCCGCCCGGTCAGCGCCAGCGGCCGCTCCCGCATCTGCCGGCCCAACCCGCGCGCGGAATACCGCGAAATCTATCTGGTAACCTATGAATTCGACGACGGGTTGCTGTGGACACACCGCTGTCAGTCATTGCAGAACCAATTGGATTGGGCCTTGAAACTCGATGCCTACGGCGACCGCGCCACCGCGCTCGTCAGTTACCGCGGCAAGTCCTATCTGCGTGGCGGACCCAAACACTACGGCGGTGGCGAGGTCGTCAGCCTCTATGACCAAGGTGCCATCCGCAACATCACCACGTTCTACGACAACATCATCCAAAGCCGCTTCGACAACCCAACCGTGCAACAGGCCGGCGACGACGCGCTCACCGCCGTGCTTGGGCGCGAGGCCTGCACACGCCGCTGCTACCTGACCATGGATGAGTTGCTCAAGGAGAACAAGGTGTTGGAGTATGACCTGACCGGCCTAAAAGTTTGAGCGACGCTGAATTAGGGTGACGGGTCTTGCGCTCTGAGAGGGTGAGACATGGTTCTTGGTGGCGTCCTTGACGCCTCCCCGGCCGGGCGAATCGGAGTTCGCCCCTCCTTGAGTCATGGCCCGTCGCAACGGCGAACCTGCACCGGCCTACATGTCCGCTTGACATGCCGACGAGCGGACCACAGACTGCGCGGCCGCGCGATTCCCCCACCCCGCACCTGCGCGACAGTTTCCACAGCAACTTTCTAACAATCAAATCAATGCCCCACCGACTTTTTCATTTGTCTGCACTGTGTGGTGCACTGCTGGTATTTTCCACAAGCGCCCGCGCCTGGGAGCCGAACGCGAAAGACCTCGAAGGCGCCATCGGCAATGGCGATTTATCCAGCTACCAAACCAACCTCACGCAATGGTTGAATCAAAAAACACCGACCGCTG
>JBAXOF010000055.1:0-17668 GCA_037133375.1 Verrucomicrobiota bacterium
CAGCGTTGGCAGCGTTGGCAGCGTTGGCAGCGTTGGCAGCGTTGGCAGCGTTGGCGGTGGCGGCGGCGCGGGCGGTATCTCAAGGTTCGTGGGCGGCGATGGCGGCACCGGCGGCAGTGGCACCGCCACCGGTGGTGCCGGAGGTGCGGGCGGCATCGCCGACCCCGGCCAAACCAACGGCAATCCCGGCGTTCAAGGCTCCATCGCCACAGTGCCTCCAAGCGCCACCGGCAGCCCGGGCACCCTAGGTGCCGCAGGCACGCCGGGCACCCAACCGACCCAAAGCGCCTCTGGCACCCCCATCATCGGCCTCGGCACCAATGGTTTGGATAGATCGGCGGCCGTGGGCGCCACGGGGGCCCTTGGTGCCCCAGGCACCAGCCAAACTCAAACCCGTGCGAACAGCCTGGGTGCCGGATCCAACGGTGTCAACGGGGCCGTCGGTCTCAACGGCTGTCTAGCCGTCGATGGATTACCGGGCACTCCTGGCAATCCGGGCACGGCCGGCCTCGCCACTGGGACGAATGGTGCCCACGGCTCACAAGGTCTGGCCGGTTCTAACATCACATACAGCGCGGTTGCAGGTGTCGCGGGACTCTCCGGTTTGGGTGGCACCGCCATCATCGGCGTGGGCAACACCGCAGTCATCAACGACGGCACCATTGCCGGTGGTTGGAACTTTGAGCATACCGTGCAAGCCGATGCGGTAGCCTTCAGCAACGGCGGCAACCGCATGGAAATTTGGGATAACTCAATCATCGAAGGCGACGTGCTCACCGACAACGCGGTCAACGACACCTTCGCGTTAGGCGGCGATGACAACGGCACCTTCGACGGGAGTGCTCTGGTGGTCGCCGCGACGGCTAACAACGGCCACACCCAATATCAGGGATTCGACATCTTTGAAAAAGTCGGAGCCAGTGTATGGACGCTGACCCACACCACGCCGCAAGTCACGCCGTGGCACATCTATAACGGGGTGCTGTCGACCTCGGAAGACGGCAACCTCGGCGCGCCCGCCGGCGATCTAACCATCGACGGCGGCACCTGGCAGGTCATCGGCACCACCTTCAACACCACCACCCGCGACATCGTGCTGGCCGATACCAACGACCGGCCCAACGGCATCGACATCGCGACCCCCTCCAACATCTTCGAGTATAATCCGGCCATCACCGGCAGCGGCGGCCTCCAGAAACTCGGCCTCGGCACCCTGGAGTTGAACGGCGTCAGCAGTTACCTCGGTCAAACCGAGGTCTTGCGAGGCACGCTGGTCATAGGCGACAGCCTGGCTAACAACCATGCCTCTATCATTGGCGACGGCCACGTGGCACCCGGCGCCACCCTTGCCGGTCACGGCACCCTTGGCGGGAATGTGTGGAACGATGGCACGGTGGCCCCAGGCAACAATGACATCGGCACCCTGACCCTCAGGGGCAGCTACAACGGTCCTGCCACCGACAGTTACAGCCGCACTGGCACGCTCGCCATTGAATTGGATGGCAATCCGGGCAAAGGCGTCATCAGCGACCACTTGCAGGTGGATGGCCAGGTCTATCTGAATGGCAGCACGCTGCTGCTGCTCAAGCGCGACTTCGAAATGGTTTGCGGTGACAAGACCCAGGTGATCATTTCTAACAAGAGCAACTTCCACGGTGAGATCAACCCGCTGAGCCTTGTCAATTTTGACCAGCTCATGCTCTTTGACAATGGCACGGGCTGGCTGTATGGCGTGAATGTCCTCAAGACTCAGGATCTCAGTGATCTGGCCGGCCTCAACGCCAATCAACAGGCGATCGCCAAAGCCCTCTCTAACGACGTGCTAACCCCGGCCAACTTCGTTGATGATGACAAACCCCTGGATCAGATATTCCTCAAGCTCATCGAGTGCTGCAAGCTGGCAGGCCAACGCATCGACCTGCTGTCACCGGAGAGCTACGCTGGCTTAGCTGACTACGGCATTCAGGTCACGCGCAACTACACCCGCACCGCGATGGGCGTTCCCGGACCGGGCATGATGCAACAACCGCACCCAGCACCCGTGGTTGGATCCAATGGCGGCATGACCGTCGCCAAGGGTGGACTGCCATCCGAGCCATGTGCCCCTGCGGCAATGACCACCACGGTATTCGGTGCCTTCAGCCACTATGACACCAGTTCCAACGCCTCCATCAACGGCGCCGATTATGACCTAACCAGCAATGGCGGCATCGCCGGCATACGCCACTCTATCGACAACCTCACTCTCGGCGGGTTCCTCGGTATTGATGAGGGTCAGGTCTCATCCGCGTTTGTGAATGCGGATGTGCGCGGATACGTGTTAGGTGGCTTCATCAGCTATCTCGCGAATGCGGAACATGACGTCATCATCGATGGCGGAGTGACCTATGGCAGCTATGAATTTGACGGTACCCGCAACACCCTCACCGGACTGGCGCGTTTCGACGGCGGGGATACCGCTGTGTTAGACATCTTCGCATCCGTGAGGGCTGATATCTACAAGGCTGACAAGTTGCGCCTCAGCCCCATGCTGAGCGTCCACCACCTGCAGGCGAATGTCGATGCGATCAACGAATCCGGACCGATCACCGCGCTGGCTGTCAATGCCATGGATCAAGACGCGCTGTTCGCGGAAATCTCGCTCAATGCGGAATACCGGATGGCTAACAACTTCACCTGGTTCGGCAGCATTGGTTATACCCATAACTTCATGGATGCGGAGCGCCCGGTGAGTGCCAAGTTCATCTACGGCAACACCCCGTTTAGCGTGATCGCTCCCGGTCTGGGCCAAGACCTCTTCTCGGGTGGGGTTGGCGCAGTCTGGAACGTGACCGCTGCCTTGAGCATCGGCGCTAACTATCGTGCGGAGTTTGGCTCGGATTCCAATCTCTCCAACGCCGTGACCGTGAGCCTGTCCTATAGCTTCTGACCGACCGGCCGTTATGCCACATTTGGACACGGGTTGATTATAGGATTGCCAGCAACCCCACCTGGCCTATCATGCCCATCCGACACCCATGAAAACTCCACTTCCCGTGCTCCTGCTCGCCATCGGTGCGCTTTCAGCAGAAACGCCCCTTCCCTATGGCAAGGATGTGGAGTTCCTGCGTCAACACACCGCCGTGATCGAACTCAGGAACGGTGACGCGGCGGTGGCTCTGGCACCGGCGTTTCAAGGCCGCGTCATGACCAGCACCGCCGCGGGTGACAGCGGGTACAGCTTCGGCTGGTTGAATTACAAACTCATCGAGCAGGGCGTTCTGGCCGAGGCCAAGGCGGCGGGCAAACTCGAGTCGCACATCTATGTTTTCGGGGGTGAGGAGCGCTTATGGCTTGGCCCGGAAGGCGGTCAATTCGGGATCTTCTTCCCAGCCGGCGCACCCTTTGATTTTGCCAACTGGAAAACCCCGCCACCGCTCGACACCCTGCCCTTTGAGGTGGTCTCCTCGTCCCCAACCCAGGCGGAATTCACCAAATCATTCAAGGTCACCAATCATTCGGGAACCCAATTCAGCGTGGAGTTAAAGCGCAACGTGCGCCTGCTTTCCACCGCGGAAATCGCCATACTGTTAGGCGTGCCACTGGCCGCCACCGTCAAGGCGGTGGCATACGAAACCAGCAACCAACTCACCAACCGTGGTGACAACGCATGGACCCCGGACACCGGCCTGCTTTCCCTCTGGATGCTGGGCATGTATAAACCGTCACCGCAAACCGTGGTGGCCATCCCGGTCCGCCCGGGCGAAGACCCACAACTCGGTCCGCTCGTCAACGACGCCTACTTTGGCAAAGTCCCCGGCGACCGACTCCAGGTGCGCGAGAACGTGATCTTCTTCAAAGGCGATGGCGAACAACGCGGGAAAATCGGCATTCCGCCACGCCGCTCGCTGGGCGTAGCCGGCAGCTACAGCGGCGAAAACCAGGCTCTCAACCTGGTGCTTTACGCACACCCCCAGGGCGCTGTGAGTTATGTCAACTCCGCATGGGAGAAACAGAAAGACCCGTTCAGCGGCGACGTGATCAATTCCTACAATGACGGGTCCCCCGCCCCGGGCAAGCCACCCTTGGGACCCTTCTACGAGCTGGAAACCTCCTCACCCGCAGCGGCGCTCCAACCCGCCGCCAGCATCATGCATCGCCAAACCACGATTCATCTAACAGGTGACACGGAGTCCCTGGACGCCGTGGCGGTCAAACAACTCCACACGTCCCTCAAAACCCTCAAGACGGTTTTCACGACGGCTAAATAGGATACTACTGTTGCAGATCTCCGCCCAGGCGAATGACCTCGCCCGGCTGCATGGTCAGCTCCACCATCTTTTCACCGTAGCGCACTGTGCAGGTCTTGCCGGTTAGGCTGCGCAGCGTGGCCGATGCGAGCACGCCGCCTTTCCACTCCACATCCACCTCAAAGCCGCCGCGGGCACGCAACCCTCTAACCGATCCGTCCGGCCAAGCGACTGGCAATGCCGGAAGCAGCTGAATGAAGTCCATGTGTGACTGGACCAACATTTCGCAAACGCCCGCCGCGTAGCCGAAATTGCCATCGATCTGGAACGGCGGGTGGGTGTCGAACAAGTTGGGCGTGATCTGGCTCTTGAGCATGCCGTTGAGGATTTTGTAGGTGCGGTTGCCATCCTGCAAGCGGGCCCAGATGCAGATTTTCCATGCGCGGCTCCACCCGGTCGATTCATCGCCGCGGGCATTCATCGAGACTTTGGCCGCCGCGGCCAGCTGGGGTGTGGTCAACGGCGAGATCTGGCGACCGGGATGCACGGCGATCATGTGGGACAGATGCCGGTGGTCGTCCTTCGGATCGTCAATATCCTCCATCCATTCCTGCAATTGCCCCCACTTGCCGATTTTCGGGCCCATCAGACGGTCGCGCAGCGCCGTGATTTTCTGCCGGTATTCGGCATCCACATCGAGGGCCTTGGCGGCTTCGACCATGTTGGAAAAGAGATCCCAGACCAATTGTTGGTCATGGGACACGCCATCGACGCCTTCCGGCCCGTGTTCCGGCGAATACCCTTTGGGGGCCACCAATGATCCATCCGGCAGCGGTTTGAGGAAATCCTCCCAGAACTCGCAGAGGTCCTTCATGACCGGATAGGCGCGGGTGCGCAGGTATTCCTTGTCCTGGGTGAAGGCATAGTGATCCCACAGGTTCTGGGCGCACCAGGCGGCGGTGGGGTTCACCCATTTCCAGCTCGAACCGCCGAACACCCCGTTCTCCGCATGCATCGTCCACCCCCGGACCTTGAAGTCCTTGAAAGTCTCATCCCGCCGCACCTCGCGTATCGAGTACAACCATTCCGCGTAAGGCGCAAAACATTCCGACAGGTTGGCGTGATCGACGAACCAGTAATTCATTTGCACGTTCACATCCGTGTGATAATCGCAGCGCCACGGGGGTCTGTTGCTGTTGTTCCACAGCCCTTGCAGGTTGGCGGGCAAGGCATTGCGCGACGAACCAATCATGAGATACCTCGCATACTGGAATAACAACACTTCCAATTCCGGATCCCGGGTGCCCCCCTTGGTTTCCGCGACCTTGTTGCCGTCGTATGCCATTCCCGTGGGCAACTTCAAGTCAGCCCCACGATAGGCCACCAACCGCTTGTCGGTCGGCAATCCCCGGCTGGCGTCCGCGGAGGAGCCAAGGTTGATAGAACACCTTTGGAACAGCGACTGGTAATCCTTGATGTGTGCCGCGAGCAGATCGGCGTAATTACGCTTGGCCGCCTTGTCGATGCGTTCGCTCACCAACCGATGCGGCAATTCGCCAGTCCGCCAACCTTTACTGCGCAGATTGAGATAATCCGTGCCTGCCCCGAGGATGAGTGTCAGGCGGTCAACCCCTTGGAAAGCAATGCCCGTGGGCGTTGCGACCAATGTGCCACCGTCGTTAATGACCCGCACCTGCGACTCAAACTGCAAGCCGTTATTCAATTTGCCGGCGGCCGTTAGACTGTTAGTCTCAATGACCATCCTGGCCCCATGCGCATCCTTGAGGGTGAGGGCACCGGTGCAACTGCCCGGTTTATCGGCCTCGATGCGCAACACCATGACCTGGTCGGGATAACTGGCAAAGGCCTCGCGACGATAGTTCACGCCCCCGCTCGCATAGGTCACGGTGTGAACCGCCCGCTCGATATCCAACTCCCGCCGGTAGCCGGCTACATCCTTGGCCGGCGGCAGCACCACCTCCAGTTCGCCGAAATTCTGGTAGCGCCCCGTGTCATTTTCGTCGCCTTCCCACAGGCTGTTCTCATTGAATTGAACCTGCTCCTTCTCAACGGCACCGAAAAGCATCGCGCCTAAGCGGCCGTTGCCGATGGGCAGCGCTTCCGTCTCCCAGCCCTGGGCCGGTTGGTCATACCATAATTTGCCGGCCTGGTTTGGCACGGCAGGCGGGCCGGCCTCCATGCCGGCTGCCACGGTCGCCAATAGTCCTGATAGTCCGAGGCCAAGTCCCATGATCCTTGTGTTGGGTTGTCTTGTCATTGTCGTGTCTAGTGTAAGTTCATGCCGGGTGTTTTCCCCATGGCCATCGGCCACGAATCCGGTCTCCTCTCAACGTGTCCGGATGGTGCCTTTCTTTCGAAAATTTTGCCAGGCCATGAGAAGTGCCTTGCTTGCAGTTGCCGATTTAGAGATGTGACATCGGCATTGTCGGCGCTTGCGCAAGCCCGCGATTGCGGCATAATCCGCGTCATGATCCGCCTGCTCGTCTTGCTCTTTTCCGTGGTCTGTGCCGCGCCTGCCGTCGCCGAGGCGTATCGCCCAGTCAATGAGAAGCCGCCAGCGTTGGCGCGGGAATTCCGCGGTGCCTGGATCGCCTGCATCTACAACCTCGACTGGCCCAGCGCCAAAGGTCTGAGCGCCGCAAGCCAACAGGCGGAACTGCGTGCCATCCTCGATAAACTCGTCGCCCTGAAAATGAACGCCGTCATTTTCCAGGTGCGCCCGCATTGCGATGCGGTCTATGCCTCGGCGCTTGAACCGTGGAGCCCGTGGCTCAGCGGCACCATGGGTCGCACGCCCGGCTACGATCCGCTCGCCTTCTGCATCCGCGAGGCCCACGCCCGCGGCATCGAGGTCCATGCGTGGTTCAATCCCTTCCGCGCGTTGCCCAACACCGCGCACCCCACATCCTCCACCCACGTCACCCGCGCCGCCCCTCAAATCACCAAGCGCTACGGCGCGTTGGTCTGGTGCGATCCCGCCCTAACGGAAACTCGCCAGCGCGCCCTCAATGCCATCCTCGACGTCGTGCGCCGTTATGACGTCGACGGTGTCCATCTCGATGATTATTTCTATCCATATCCATCCGGCAACCTGAGTTTTGCCGATGGCAAGTCCCCGGCCCAGCGCCGCGCCTACATCGATGAGTTTGTTAGAAACCTGTATGCCGCGGTCAAACGCCAGAAACCCTGGGTCCGCGTTGGCATCAGCCCATTCGGCATCTGGAAACCGGGCGCACCCGCAGGCATTGAAGCCAAGCTCAACAGTTACGAGGAACTCGCCTGCGACTCGCGCAAGTGGTTGCAAAACGGTTGGGTCGATTACCTCGCACCTCAGCTCTATTGGCGGATTTCCCCGCAAAAACACAGCTTTCCCGCGCTGCTCGCCTGGTGGCGCCAGCAGGGGGCGCGCCCGGTGTGGCCAGGCATCGCCACCGCCCGTATCGGGTCGTCGGAAGACCCCGGACGCCCAGCGTCTGAAATCACCAACCAGATCGACCTCACCCGCAAAATCGGCGACAACTGGAATGGGCACATTCATTGGAGTGCCAAGAGCCTGGTTAGCAACCGCGGCGGCATCGCCACCCGCCTCGCCAGCACCTACACCCAGCCTAGCGCGATTCCGCCGATGCCGTGGCTGAGCAAGGCCGCGCCTGCCGCGCCGGAGGTTTCCGCCAAGCTGCAAGAGTCGGCCACCGCCATCCATTGGGTGCCGGATGCGAGCACGGCAAAAATCGCGGTGCAAGCCCGTGTGGGTGCCACTTGGCGCACCGTCCGCATCCTGCCCGCCTCCGCGCCCGGACTAACAATCCCCCGCGCTGCGGCCATCGCAGTCACCGCCTTGGACAGGTTTGGCAACGCCAGTCCGCCAAAAATTCTCGGACTCAAATAGAGCCTCTGTCCTATCGGCTGGCGGGTCGGCTGTTCCGGCTGCGCCTGTCTAGCGCCCTCGCCCGATGGGGTTCAAGGCAACTTCCACTCGACCCGGTGCTTGGCATATTCCGGCTGTGGCAGCAGCACATAGACTGGCTTGCGCGTGGGGTCGATCCGGGCGATGAGCTCGCGCAACTTGGTCTCGGCCATCGTCGTGCACCCAGCCGTCGGCTTGCCGCCGTTTGCCCGCCAAATATGAAAAAAGATCGATGAGCCGGCATTGGGGACGGCTTTGGGCGGCGCATTATGAGCAATGAACAGCTTGAGCGCGTGCGCCGGATCGTCCTGTTTCATCTGTTGCTTCTTTTCCCAGGCGCTGGCCGGCTCGTGGTCGAGCACGACATGCTTATTGTAATCCGGCGATGCCGGATCTTCTATCCACAGGTCGCGCGAGGTGACGGTGTGATAGGATAACTGCGGATGGTGGCGCATACGTGGCGCATATCCCCACACGCCACCGATATGAAAAACCCCGGCGGGCGCAAGGAAATCCCCCTCGCGTTTAGTGATGGCACCGGCAGGAACCGGCTGCATCCCCAAGCCCCAAACCAAGCCATTCTTGCCAAGCCGCGCCGGCCATGAATCCCCCACCCGCGTCCACACGCCAGCGCGTTTCTCATAAAAGCTGAGCGTGGCATGCGAGTTTCTCCACCCGTCGGCAAGCCCTACCACACACTGGGTCGAGTCGGCGGGAAGCTCAAAGGCGGTGACCAGCTGTTGCAAGCCGATCACGGTGGCACCGGGAACCCCCATCATCGTTAGGCACGCCGAGACACAGCCGATAAATCGCGCAAGCATGGCGGCATCATAGCGGGGTTTAGCCTAGGCGCAAGGCCCCTATCCACCCCTAGGCAGGCAGTAATGGCGTGACTCCTCATGCCGTGAGCCTATAATCCAGGCCACGCATGACCCAATACCTCGACACCCTTGTTTTCGGCATCTATCTGCTAGTTGTGGCCAGCGTCGGCATCCTGGCCTCGCGTAAAAAAGAGGAGAGCGATGACTACTTTCTGGCCAGCCGCAATCTGGTGTGGTGGATCATCGGCGGGTCGCTGATTGCGGCCAACATCTCCACCCACCATTTCATCGGCATGTCCGGGCGCGGCTTTGACATCGGCCTCGCCGTCGCCAGTTATGAATGGATGGCCGCCATCGCGCTGGTGCTCTACGGCAAGTTTTTCCTCCCCTACTACCTCAAAAGCAAGATCACCACGATGCCCGAGTTTTTGGAACGGCGCTTCAGCGACAAGGTGCGGGTGGTCTATGCGGTCATCAGTCTGATTGGCTACATCGTGATAGAACTCGCCGTGGTGCTCTACACCGGATCGCTCGCCATCGAATCCTTGTTCGGACTGCCGCTCAACTGGGGACTCGTCATCCTGTGTGGGATCGGGGGCGGCTATGCAATTTACGGCGGCTTCAAGGCAATCGCCTACACCGACATCATCCAGGTCACGGTGTTGATTCTTGGCGGACTCACCGTCATGTTGTTAGGACTGCACAAAATGGGGGTGCTCCAACCAGAGTATGGACCGTCGGTGATCGGGGGCTTCAAGGCAGTGCTGGCAGGCTCGCCCGAGAAATTCCACATGGTGCGGCCGGCCAACGACCCGGAGTTGCCGTGGCCGGGGGTGTTTTTCGGCGGCATGTGGCTGGCCAACATTTTCTACTGGGGCTGCAACCAGTTCATCACCCAGCGCACGCTGGCCGCCAAGAGTGTGTGGCATGGGCAGATGGGGGTGATTTTCGCCGGCTTTCTCAAGCTGCTTGTGCCGTTTCTGGTGGTGCTGCCGGGCATCGTCGCCTTCCGCCTCTACAACCCGGAGAATGGTTTGCTCAAGGCCGAGTGTGTGCTATTGCAAGCCGACCTCGCCTTTCCGACACTGGTCAAGCAGCTCTTGCCGCACGGCCTAACCGGACTGGTGATGGCCGGTTTGATGGGTTGCGTGATGTCGCACGTCGCCTCGATGGTGTCCGCCAGTTCTTCAATCCTCACCTTCGACATCTATAAGAACTATGTGAAGCGCAACGCCAGCGATGCCGATCTGGTGCGCTTCGGACGCATCACTTCGATCATCGTGCTGGTGGCGGCCACATGCGTCAGTTTCTATCTGAAAGACCTCAAGGGAATCTTCATCTATATCCAGAAATACTGGTCCATCGCCTACCCGTCGGTGTGCGCGTTGTTTCTGGCGGGATTCTTTTACAAACGTGCCACGGCGCGCGGGGCCTTGATCGCCGTGATCGCCGGCCCGCTGTGGGCATTGGTGGTCACCTTGTTGGAAATGGCCAAACGGCTGCCGCAAATCCCTGGTCTCACGGTGTGGATAGCCCCCTCTGCGGAGGCCGCGGGCTTCTGGTCGATTCCCTTCCTCACCCGCGGAGCCATCGACTTCCTGTTTGCCTTCGCCATTCTCTGGTTGTTCCGCAACCGGGGGGAAATCGAGCCCCGTGCCATCATCGACCGCGCGTTCCCACCCGCAGTCCTGGCTGAAATGCGCGGGTTGCCCTTCTATCAACGCTTCAGCTTCTGGAGCACCATCCTCGTTACCTGCGTCGTCGCCCTTTACCTTCGATTCTTCTGACTCAGCCCCGGCGGTCATACGCGTCAAGTTAACGATTTTTCGTTAGGCATCGGCAAGACGACACAACGGATGCCGGCCCAGCCATGCCATCTTTTGACATGCTCGGTAGAAAAAATTCGGGATTTTGTCCTCGCTAGCCATGGCCGATTTGCGACTTTATAGGGTCCTCTCTCTTCTGTCCGGGAGGATGCCATAAGCACCCCTGCAAATTTTGCGCAATTTGGCGAATGTGCTTGCGTTTCCGGCAGATAGGGATAGTGAAGGCGCGAGACAAGATCTAACCACCAAACAAACACAACCATGAAATCGATTAAAAATCTAACCCGCTTCACCTACGAAACCTCCGCTTTTCAAGGTTGGCGCCTGTCCGTCAGCCGCGCCGGAGCGGTTTTCACCAAGTATTTCTCTGACAAGAAATTCGGTGATGAAAAGAAATCGTTCGCCGCAGCGGAAGTGGCTTTGGCCAGCGTGAAAGAAACCCTGGACGGTGCCAAGCGGGTCAACGGCAAGCACACCGCCGCCACCATCCGCAAGGCGGAAAAACAGCTGGAGCAAGCCTAAGCGCCCTACCTAACCGAAGACGACTACCCACAATAAAGGGCGAGAGGCGAATGCCTCCCGCCCCTTTGTTTGGGGTGCGAAATCGTGGCTTACTTGTCAGCGGCGGGCTTGCCCTCACCGCGACCCTTGGGGTGCAATTCCTTCAACTTTTCCTTTTGCTCGGGCGTGAGGACGGCGGCGACCTCCTCCATTTGCGCCTTGAACAAGTCGCGCAGCGCCGTCTTGTCGGCGTCGGTGAGATTTTCGCGACCCTTGGTCATGAGTTCTTTGATCTTGGGAGCGTTCTTATCATAGATCGCCTTGAGCTTGGCCTGTTGGTCGGCATCGAGGCCGAGTTTCTCGGTCATGAACTTGAGTCGGGCTTCCGGGTCCATATGGCGGCCACCCGCGTGGCCTGCCGGACGGGCGGCACCAGCAGCGGGGGCCGGATTGGCGGCAGGTTGATCCTGGGCGATGGTGGTGGATTGGAGGGCGAAGAGTGCGGCGGTGCCGAGACTCAGGGTAAGTGTGAATATTTTCATACGCGGAGGAAAACCCCTCAATCGGATAACGGTTGCGCGAAATTTTTCTTTCCCCACCGGGGATTGCCGATTTGACTCAGCGCATGCCCATGAGAATCGCCCTCAAACCTAACATCCAGCTCGGCATCGTGCCGACCCATCTTAAATTTGTCGGTGGGCTGGTCCCGGACGCCGTCGGCAAATTGGCGCGCGATGCCACGGGTGAGATGCGGATTGTGGCAGGAATGAAAGAACTTTGCGAAATTTCACCAATCAAGCCGAGCCGGGTGCAAGTATCGTTCTTTCCAGGAACCGATCCGGCGGATCGCGACGACCTCATCTGCGGTCTCAAGGCGCTCGACCTCGCCGTGGACTTCATCCTCATGGTCGGCGGCGTCAATCCGATGCATCCGGCGGATGAAGATGCCGTCGTCGCGCAGTTGGTGCCTAACCTCAAGGCGGCCATAGCCCATGGCGCCAGCCACGTCTCGTCCACCTCCATCGAGGGATGGATGAGCCAAACCGCCACCCGTCTCGATGGTGCGGAGTTCGAGGCGGCGGTCGCACAAAACGTCAAAGTCCACCTCCGCGCCTATGACGAGGCGGGCCTGGCGGGATCCAGCGTGGAAAACTGGCACATCGAATTCTTGCGGCCCGGCGAGTTCAAGACCTTCACCAGCTTGGAACGCGGCTGGGCCTTTGTCAGCGCCGCTAACAAGGCCCTCGGCAGCAAATTCTTCAAGCAATTGGTCGATGCCGCCCACTGTGGGGATTCCGGCCTGTCCATCGCGGAAAACGCGGCCCTTATCGCCCGCATCGGGGCGGCGGGCGAACTCGGCATCTTCCATGCCTCCGCCAAAACCACGCGCGGGTGCCTGTCCACTGACGACGGTTGGATTGGCGCACTACTTACTGCCATGGCGCAAACCGGCGAGTTGCGCCAGGTATTCGTCGAGATCTTCGATCACGCGGATGCCGCACTCGAAAGCCTCCGCCAGCTCGATCCGGGCCACGGCATCGACACCCGCGACGGCCGCAGCTACAACCAAGTGGCCGCCGATGGCTTGGCCGACATCGCCCGCCGCCTCAACAATCTTGCCGCCCGCGGCATCCTCAAAACCTGAATCCCACCCAACCGCAAACCCTGGAACTTTGTTTCCGGGCTTTGTTTCTGTCGGGCTTTGTTTCTTGCGTTATTGGAGGGGACGGGTAGTTTCCGCGGCAAGCAGGTTCGTTGTCCCCACCCGGGACTTCCCATCCCCATGAGCCTGTGCCAGCAAATTACTAACAAACAAACGATGAAACTCCTCCCAACCTTGCTCGTCGCCGCGCTGACGGCGACCACACTGTCGGCCGCGCCGAAAAACCTGCTGGTGATCACCACCACGACCGGCTTTCGACATAGCTCAATTCCGAATCTGGAAAAGATGATGGCGCAACTCGGCCAGCAAAGCGGTGAATTCACGGTGGACTATGTGCACCAACCGGCCGGCAAGCAAGGCGACCCGGTCTGGCAGCAAGCGCTCAAGGACGCGCTACAGAAGCTGTCACCGGAATCATTGAAGAATTACGATGGGGTGGTTTTCGCCAGCACCACGGGAGATCTGCCGGTTCCCGACCCGCAAGGTCTGGTGGACTGGATCAAGGCCGGGCATGCGTTCATCGGGATTCACTCGGCGAGCGACACGTTCCACAAGTGGCCGGAATATGCACAGATGCTAGGCGGTGAATTCAAGGGGCACGGCGCGCAAGTTGGCGTGGAATGCCTCAACGAAGACCCGCAACACCCGGCCAACGCGCACCTTGGCAAGACTTGGACGATTGCGCAGGAGGAAATCTACGAATTCAAAAACTACGATCCGGCGCAAGTGCATGACCTGCTCATTCTCGACAAGCATCCGCAAAACAAGGCCCCGGGCCATTTCCCGGTGACCTGGAGCAAGCCGTTTGGCACTGGCAAGATTTTCTACACCTCGCTGGGTCACCGCGAAGATCTCATCGACACCGACCCGGAGCTTAAAGACCGCAAAAACTCCATTGAGATCAGCAAGGCGTATCAGCAGCATATCCTCGGCGGCATCGAGTGGGCGCTGGGCTTGAAAGCGACCGCACCCAAGCCTTGATCCCGTCCACTTTGCTCACGGCCGCAGGCAACATGCGGCGGCACAAGATGCGCTCCGCCCTCACGATCTTGGGCGTCGTCATTGGCGTGGCAGCCGTCATCGCCATGACCGAAATCGGCGAGGGCTCGAAGGCGGCGATCGGCAAAACCATCGCCAGCATGGGGGCCCACAAAATTCCCATATTTCCCGCCGCAGCTAACAAGAACGGCGTGAGCCAGGGTGCCGGCACATTCCAGACCCTCAAGCCCGGCGACGTTGACGCCATCGCCCGCCAATGCCCGGCCGTGACCGTGGCCGTGCCCTTGGTCTGGTCACAAGCCCAAGTGGGTTATGGCACACGCAATTGGTCGCCGCAACGCCTAACGGGGACCGCTCCGGACTATCTGGTCACGCGGGATTGGGACTTGGAGGAAGGTGCCTGTTTCACCGATGCCGACGTCAATTCGAGCACCGCCGTCTGTCTGATCGGCACCACGGTGAAACGTGAACTGTTTGCAGACGAATCGCCGATCGGCAAAACCATCCGCATCCGCAGTGTCCCCTTCCACGTGGTCGGGCTGTTAGGCAGCCGCGGCGCGGACATGACCGGTCAAGACCAGGACGATGTGATCATCGCCCCGTGGACGACGATCAAGTTCCGCATCAACGGCCTGGGAGCCGGAGCCGCCAAGTCCGGCACCACCACCCCATCCGGCAGTTACTCCACTCACAACCTCTATCCGGCACCCACGGCACTTTATCCCCAGGTGTCTGCGGCGCGCTTGATCAATAGACCGCAACCAGCTGGACAGATGAGCATCGACATGATTCAGGCCAAGGCTGCCAACACCGAACAGGTGCCCATCGCCATCAAACAGATCGCCTCCGTCCTGCGCGAACGCCATCACCTGGCCGACGGGGATGCGGATGACTTCAAAATCCTTGATATGACCGAGGTGGCCCGCACATCGGCGCGGACGGCCGAATTGATGGGGGCCTTGTTGCTCGTCGTCGCCGCCATCTCGCTCGCCGTGGGCGGGGTGGGCATCATGAACATCATGCTCGTTTCCGTCACCGAACGCACCCGCGAAATCGGCCTGCGCATGGCCGTGGGCGCCCGCCGCCATCACATCTTGCGCCAGTTCCTCTTGGAAGCATTCTTGTTGTGCCTCGCCGGTGGCGCGCTGGGCATTCTCGTCGGCCGCGGCACGTCCGTGCTCGTCCGCAAAATCCAACATTGGCCGACCGAAATGTCAGTGCCGACGATCCTGATTTCAGCTTTGGTCGCAGGTGCCGTGGGTGTCATCTTCGGCTTTTACCCGGCTTGGAAGGCCTCGCGGCTTGATCCGATCGAGGCCCTCCGCCATGAGTAGGCGCGCCCGTGAGAACGCGGGTCTTCGGCGGCGCGTGCGTGAGAACGCGGCGGGTGATTGGGGCGCGGCGGAGCAAGATAACCACTGAAAATAACTGATTCCACTGAGGGCACTGATTGATTTAAAATTTAAAATTTAGGATTTTCTTCAGCGGCGCGTGCGTGAGAACGCGGGTCTTCGGCCGTCTTATGGGTTGGCGGCGCGACCAAATCCGCCAAGGCTGCCTCCAAGTTAGGAAATTTGAAGTCGAAGCCATCGGCAACGAGCGCGTGTGGCACGGCTCGTTGCCCCTCCACGAGCACGCTGGCGAAGCCACCGAGGGCGAGCTTGAGCGCCAAGGCCGGCACCGGCAACCATGCCGGGCGGTGCAGCGCCGAGGCTAACAGGCAGGTGAAATCCACGTTGCGCACCGGTGCGGGTGCCGTGGCGTTGACCGCGCCGCGCATATTTGGCGAGTTCACCGCATGCACTATGGCAGCCCGCAGGTCGTCCAGATGAATCCACGACTGCCATTGCCGGCCGGTGCCCAAACGGCCACCCAGCCCGCATTTGAACACGCGTCGCATGCGCTCATACGCCCCTCCCCCACGCCCTAACACCATGCCCAACCGCAAACACACCACCCGCACGCCAAGCGCCTCCGCCTCCATCGCCGCAGCTTCCCAGGCCCGGCACAAGTCGGCCAAAAAACCGCTGCCGGGGGCCGCCTCTTCAGTTAGAAAAGCGTCGCCACCGTCGCCGTAATACCCGACGGCCGAGGCATTGACCCACACCTCGGGGCGGTGGCCCGCCGGCACGCGGCGGATGGCCGCCACCACGCTGCGGGTCACCTCAACCCGGCTTGCCTGCATGCGGCGGCGGGCGGCCTGACTCCAGCGTTGCGCCACCGACTCGCCGGCCAGGTTGATCAGCGCGTGCTGCCCTAACAAATCCAGATTGGCAGGAATTTGCCAGTGGGTAACGCCGGGCAAGGTGCCGGTTCCCGAGCGGCTCACCCCGGTGACCGCCATCCCGTGCGCCGCCAGCAACGCGGGCAAGCCGTTTCCGACAAAGCCGGTCACCCCGAGAATAGCCGCGCGTGGGTCGTTTTGCACGGCACACTCTACACGCATGGATAGCCCCTTGCCAAGTGTCGTCTTTTTGCGCGGCGTCTTTCATTGAACATAATGCCAGTCATTATATTGTTAACAGCGCCGCTAAATTCGATTTCCTCGCGGCATGAACACGCTGAATTCTCCGGATCGTGGGTTGGGACGCTTCAAGAGCGTGCTGGCGGAGGATTAAGCCAATCACCCGGGTCAGCGCCGCAGGGTGCGGCAATTCGGCCTTGACGCCCTTCCCGGATTTCTCAATAACCATTCATTCTCAAGCCACACCCACCATGACCGCCGTCCCCACCCCGAGCATTCAGATGAGCCCCGGTTTGGAAATCGGCTATGGCAGCGTGCTGGCCCGGCTCGACGAGGCGGTGGTGCTCGGCGGCGGCACGCATTTTTTGTTAGCACGGAATGGCCGGGGCAAGACGACGCTATTGCGGACTTTGGCGGGCAGCCACCGACCGAAGGCAGGAACCTTCCGCGCCGCAGGATTCATGCAATACCTGCCGGAAGACCTGCGCTTTGACCCGGAGGTGCCGGCCAAGAGCTTGTTCCGAGTGCTCTTGCCCAAGGCGCGGCTGGCGGCGGCCCTCGCCCTGGCCGAGCGCATCGAGCTGGATGTGAAAAAACCCTACGGCCGGCTCTCCACCGGCAATCGCCGCAAGACCAGCCTCATTATCGCCGAGTATTCCGTGCACCCCACGGGCGGCAATATCCTGCTCCTCGACGAACCTCTCAGCGGTCTGGATGTCTTCGCCCGCCAGACGTTTGAGGAAATCTGGCAGCAATCGGGCACCGACGTGCTGCGCCTTGTCAGCTGCCATCCCGACTATGATGCCATGGCCTTGCCCAGCACCCTGCTCATTGAGGGTGGCAAAATCCGCCACTTGCAGCAAGCGGGCCAGACCTGGAGCGGGTTGAAGAAGCTGTTATAGGGCGTTCTTTTTTAGTTGCTTCAGGCGAAAAATGTGAACAGGGTGGGAATAACGAAGCTCGCAAGAGTTCCGTAACCGGCAAGCGCGCACGCCCATCCCGCGTTCTCACGCACGCGCCCGCCAAGATAAATCCTAAATTCTAAATCCTAAATTCTAAATCAATCAGTGTCCTCAGTGGAATCAGTTCTTTTCAGTGGTTATCTTGCTCCGCGGCACCCCAAGCCCCCCGCGTTCTCACGAACGCGCCTACCAAGCCCCCGCGTTCTCACGAACGCGCCTACCAAGCCCCCCGCGTTCTCACGAACGCGCCTACCAAGCCCCCGCGTTCTCACGAA
>JBAXOF010000056.1:0-17546 GCA_037133375.1 Verrucomicrobiota bacterium
GGAGCGGTTGTCATCGCGTGGCTGTCTGATAGCAGTGGGCGGGGACAAGCGGGAAGTGATGTGGGGGAGGAATGCGCCCGCCGCCACGGCCACAATCCGGAAACCTACCTCGCCGCCGTGCTCCAACGCCTGCCTGCCATGACCAATCAGGACGACCTCGGCGCGTTGCTGCCGTCTCGCTGGCAACCAGCCGCCGCGGCAGGACCCGTCGTGGACGTCACAGCCACGGCCTGTCTGAGCTGATGCGTGCTGACGCATAGATAACATACACGCCTGTGTATGCTATCTATGCAAACCCGGCCAGCAGATCCACGCGCCCACTCATTGAGCGCTTACACTCAATCCCTCTTTCTTTGGGTTTCAGAAAACTCCCCATTGACTCCTACCTCAAACACTTGGTGCAGCACACCACCACCTTTGTCATCCTTGACTGACCAACAAAATGCTTTAGCCCTATTGTTCTTGTCTAGCGCAAGAAGGAAATGGGATCTAAAGCGATCATTTTCAGTAACTTCATCTATATCAACGTGTCTTACTGCATCAGGAATACCACAGCCCATTTCACCTATCTGCGCAAATTTCTTCCCTGACCACAAAATTATACTATCTACTGGGTGATTGCCACTTGACAACTCAAGATACCTCGACTCAGGGCGCTGAGTCGACTTGGTCCTGTAAATGAGTGTAATCAGTATTCCGAACGCCATGCCGGCCAAGAAAATGGCACCATTTCTAAACCTGCGTATAATCATAATGCTGGTAAGATTGTTCTTTGTTACACACGCTGGATGCATTTCTACCATGAGAGAACAATCGGGTCATTTTTCCTATCTTTGTCTAGCACGGCCTCGTCTTTGCAACCATGCTCCTTAATATATGCCTTTGCGGATTCGGCTGCCTTTGAATACATTCGTTTTGCGGTGCGGTCGCTATTATTAAGCTTAAATGGCATGATCGAACTCTTCTCTGGTGTGTAGCGATATGTGAATTCACGTTTCGCCCGCTCGTTCCATAGACCGAAGAACCAACAAGGGCTACAGCACTCATACTTAACATCTACATAAATGTACCCACCCTGGTTTTCAAGGGCCGCTTCTGCGAGAGTCTTCAAATACTCAGATATTTTTCTAATCCCATCAACTGGATCAGGCAACTGTGTGCCAGCAATTGATGCCATAATTTGCACCCCAATGTCAGTAAATAGTTCCTCTGGGTCTCCTGGCAGAATTGGTGGTGGAATCACGGAAAGCGTCGCTGCAAGCGCAAACATTTTGTCCATTTTCCCATTGTCTGGTCTGTTAAATGCATACGCAATTCCAGTGATCTCTATGTTTTTCGGTGGGTCGTCAATGCTACATAACCCAAACATATCCGTGTGGTTTTGACCATCATTCCCGACGAACCCATACAAGTTCTTCCCGCCCCTTTCCCCAATCGGGTCCTTGCTCATCCAGCGGCCAGTTAGAGGATCAAAGTATCTGTAACCGTAGTAATACAGTCCGGTTTCGAGGTCTAACGGTTTCGTGCTAAAGCGGTGCGAGAAATCGCCGGCCTTGTCACCGCCCGAGGCGATGATATTTCCGAACGGATCGTATTCATAATGGGCCTGCCTGACTCCACTGGAATCGAGATATTCACTCACATTCCCGTTACCGTCAAATGTCGGATAGAACGGGGTGCTGACAGGATTTGTTTCATTCAACGTGCGTTCTGACACGGAGAGCAGTCCGCCAACTCCGCCCGCACCCTGCATGGTGCCGGACAAGTCCATGCCCCACAGATATGTCTTTTTCAGGTCAGTGTCGGAATATTCCGCGATCTGGTTCCATCCGTCATAAAGGAACCTGGTGACGACGGGGTTGCCTCCGCTCGGATACACGGTTTTGCTGATGCGGCGGGAGAGATGGTCATACGCGTATTCGGCGATGGTTGCGGTGTTGGTGGAGTCCTTGACCTTAACCAGCCGGTTTTCGGCGTCCCAGACAAAGACACAGGACACGGGAGTTGAAGTCCCGGCTGGCCTAACAGGTCCGAAGATCATGTTTCCGTCAAGATCGTAAACGGGCTCGGCATTGCCGTCGGCGAAGGCAATTTTGCCATATTGATTGAGGGCGTTGCCCCCGGTGACAGAGCTATTGGTGTTGGCATAGTACGCCGTGGAGATGCCGCCAGAGTCGCTGGAGGTTCCGGTGCGGGATACTTTGCGGTTGCCAATGTCGTCGAAAGAATAGAAGCGGCTGTTGTTGGGAGTTGTGGCATCCGCGGCGCTGGTGAGTTGGCCCATCGGATCATAGTTCCAAGTCCATGAGGGAGTTGTTGTGAACGCGCTGCCACTGGTGACAAGTGACTTGCGCTGGCCAATTTTGTTAGCTCCAAGACCGGATGGCTCGTTGTTGTTGGCCGCATCCGGAATATTGTAGTTAAAATTCGACACGCTTGGCAGGGAGGGATTGGCAGGATCATTGTTTTTATTCAGCAGGACATCGCGGTTGGTTTCCCATTCGTTGGCAACTGTGTGGGCCGGACCGGTGACGGTATTGACGAGGTTGATGGAGTTGGCCTTGTAACCATAGGTGAAGGTGTCGGTGACGTCGGTCACCGAGGAGATCCTGCCTGCGGGATCATAGTTCCAGATGGCGGAGCCGTCGTCAAATGAGTAGCCGTTAGGGCGTCCGGCCACCGTGTTGCCCTGGCCTCCCTCATAAGATCGGGTCAGAACTTTATTAAGGGTCTCGATTTGCAGAGTTTCCGTGTTAGGTTGAAGATCTGAGGCGCGATAGGTGTAGGC
The DNA here is from genome assembly GCA_037133375.1 of Verrucomicrobiota bacterium. Taxonomy (GTDB): domain Bacteria; phylum Verrucomicrobiota; class Verrucomicrobiia; order Verrucomicrobiales; family Akkermansiaceae; genus Luteolibacter. Next base: position 2,789 of record JBAXOF010000056.1, read on the forward strand.
CGCGTGATTGGAGTTGCCTCGCGTTACTGTCAGAACGCGACCCAAGGCGTCGAGGGTGTATGCAAGGCCCGGAGTAACATATCCGTTAGGTTCGTTAGAATATGCCACGGATGATAGTCGACCGGCCATATCATACCCATACGTGGTGACGGTGTTATCAGCCCAGGTGCGGGTTTGAAGGCGACCTGCCGGTGTGTATGTATATGCCGGACCTTTCCCTGAGTGATCCAACTTGGAAAGAAGCTGGCCGGTGGCGGGGTCATAGACCCAGGTGGTGACGGATCCGCCACTGTCGGTTGGGATGTTGTTGTCAAATGTTGGGGTTGTGCGGAGGGTGAGCATACGCCCGGCATAGTCATATTTATAGAAGACGGAATAGGTTTGGGAACCCCATGTGGCCTCAACCTGGCCTTTGGGTGTGAAGATGGCGCGGGTCACGCTTTCGTCAGGAAGTGTGGTGGTGATGCGGTTACCGCGGAAATCATAGGTATAGGAAGTGACGCGGGTGCCGGAGTCAACAACTGATTTCACCGCGTCGCAGGTGCCGGACATGTATTCGGTTGTGGTGGAACCTGTGCGCAAATCGGTGGTGACAGTCGGCCGCTTGAGGCTGTCATAAGTGGTGTAGGTTGTGGAGGCGACAATTAAATTGTTAGAGTCGTAATGGACAACAGTCCAAGGGAGCCCGGCTGCATAGGTCGTAACTGTTTTTAGTCCGCCCGGGCGATAGGTAGTCTCAGTGCGAGCAAGGCCGATGGTGGAAACAGTGTGGGTTTCTCCCGCGCCGGGTTGCCAGGACCATGTGTCGAGCCCGGAGGCTGTGCGATCCGTGTAGGAGACGACGGTGCCGTCATTTTCGCCAGCGCCGTCCTGCCAGACGATAGTTCTGGTGCGTAGAACTTCGGTGGAGCCGGCACGGGTGGCGGGCACCGTTTCAGTGCGGGCGATTTGGTCATTCCCATAGGTAATTGTGGCGGATGCGTCGAGCTTGCGGGCCGTGGTGGTGAGTTCGCCTGTGCCGTTGTATGCGTAGAGGGTAATGACGCCGCTGGCGTCAGTGACGGATTTGATTTTTCCCCGGGAGCCAGCGGCGGCGGTGCTGTCATTGTAGGCGTATGCGTTAGTGATGGTCCCCTTCTGTGTGCTGACGGTGCGTCCGGCCCAATCCGTTTGTGTGGCGATGGTTTCCCTTGTGGTGTTTCCGTCAAGGTAGGAGGCGGTGGTCATTAGACCGATGTTGTTTACGCCATAACTGTATGTCATGTTGGGTTGGAGAGTCCCGGAGGCGGAGGCGGCGCGGCCATCCGCGTATGACGTGGTGATTTTATCATGGGTGCCTATGACCGTGGTTGTGACGGATAGATTGTCACCATACGTGGTTGTGGTTGTTGTTGCGGTGAGATCTCCGGCATTCGTACTGGATGGATCCGGTGATTCGGAGGTAACACTGGAACCTGATAGATTGCGGGTGACGCGGGATATGCAATTGCCGGGATTGGCGGAACCCCCCGATGGATAGCGGTGGGTACTGGTGGTTAGACCATTATGGACAGTTTCAGTGGTGACACCGCTGGAGGTCACTTTGGTCTGGCGGCGGAGTCCGTCATAAGCGTAATCAGTGGTGACGCCATGCATGTCCGTGGAGGACGCAAGGCCACAGCAATTGTAGGTGGCGGCGGTGGTGAATGCGTCGGATGTGCCGGGGAAGTGGCTGGTTGTCAGTGCGCGACCGAAGCCGTCCTGAGCGGTGACTTCATAGGAGTCGGTCGTAATGCTGTTGTTAGCCCCGGTGAGCGTTGTCGTGCGGAGGATGGGGGTGCCGTGGGCGTTGTAGGTTGTGGTTGTGGCGGTGCCTTGTGTGACAGTGGTGCCATTGAGAATGCCGTTTCTGACAGTAATGGTTTTCCCGCCATTCGGTCGAGGCGTGGCGTAGGTGTAAATTTCCAGGCATTGAGCGTAAGAAAGTGCATTTTTTGTCAGAATTGACACTGGGCGAGCCTGCCCGAAACACGGCGTTAATCCAGCACAAATGTTCCACGGGATGATTTTTGTTATTGAGACGGGTTTGAACAGTGGATTTTTCTTGGGTGTTAGGGCTGTGGAACGCCCATGATTGCGTCTTATTGAGACAGCCAGCTTGTGACAATGGACCATAATGCCTACTTGCGTGGCATGGTAGAGTTCCCGAATGAGGTTCAGCCGTTTCCTCAAACCTGGCTCGTTGGAACTGTTGAACTTGCGCGTCAAGATCAAGGCCGAGGGCTGCCCACACTGCCGCTGTCCGTCCGCGGTTGTGGCTCATGGCTACCAGAAGTGTGCCTCGGGTGGCAATACCAGAGGCATGCGGTATTATTGCTCCAATCGCTATTCGAACAAGGGATGCGGGAGGACCTTCCCCGTTCGTTGGGACACGGTGATTCCACGGTGTGCGTTGCAATCCGCGCTGATTCTGGCGCTGGTGCGGGCGGTTGCGACCGGCCCTTCCATCCATGGGGCTTGGTACTTTTCGGGACTCGCCATTTCGCTGAGTTCCGCCTATCGGTGGATGAGAAAGTGGAGCATGCTCACCGGCCATATCCGGGCGGGGGTTTGTATGGTGGTTGCGCCACCGGGCAAGGCCGGCTCCCTGCCAGACCCGTTCACATTGAAACACCTGGACTCAGCATTTCCGCAAAGCCCCTGCGCAATCGCCGCATTCCAATTCGTTCTTCAATCCGCCATTACCGGCTGATTGCCGACCACGTCGCGTTGAGTCACCTGATCAAGCGACTCTTCCGGCTTCATAACACCATTTATCAGTGACGGGCGGATCCAGGCGGAAGCGGATTTCGCATTCGCAGCCATTTTCGTTCGGCCGATTAATTTTGCAGCAACACGATTTAGCAAGCGGACACCGGCTTTCGGCTAGGGCAGTCTCCCGGGCGCCATGCAAATCATCAGCAACTACGTCAAGATGAGGGTGCTCGGTGCCCTCGAATATGCCGAAGGTGATTCCAATGCAGCCCGCTACAAGGCGGTCAGCCAAATGACCTTCACCGATGAAGACGGCCACGCCCACCAATTTTCCGCGAGAACAATCGAGGTCTGGTGGTATTCATACCGCAAGTTCGGAATCGCCACTCATCCGACAAGAGCCGACAAGGGCACCACCCGCAAAATCGCCCCTGAGCAAATCCACGAAGCCATCGAACAGGTCCTGCCTTCCTTCCACGGAAAAAAATACAATATTGCCGAGATATACCGCGTCTGCATTCAGCGCGGATTGCTCCAGAACTCACGGATCGGATGCACCACTTTCCGCAGAATAGTGAACCAGTTCAAACTGCTCAAACCGGTTGACCATAACAGTTCCAAGGCACGACTGGCCTTCGCCAAGGCCCATGCCAATGACCTGTGGCAGGGCGACACACTCTATGGTCCGTACCTCCACAGCAGGACTCAACCTCCTGTGAAGACCTTCCTGATCTGCTTCATTGACGATGCTTCCCGCGTTGTTCCGCATGGGGCGTTCTACGCCACCGACGACACCCCCAATCTAATCGACTGCTTCCAGACAGCCGTCTACAAGCGGGGAGTGCCCAAAGCTGTCTATGTGGACAATGGATCTAACTATTCTTCCAAAGAGTTCGGCATGATTTGCACCCGTCTCGGCTCCGTCGTGATTCACACCCCTGTGAGGGATGGGGCCGCCAAGGGCAAGATCGAACGATTCTTTAGAACCGTCAGAGACCAGTTTCTGGTTCGCGACCTCAGCCACATCAGCAACCTGGAAGGGCTTAATCACGAATTCATCCGCTGGGTCGAGGACACCTATCATACCCGCGAACATTCGACACTCGGCATGAAACCCATCGACCGCTTCGGACTCGACCTTCATCGTCTCCATTACCTCACGAACAATCCCTTCAGTGAAGAGCTTTTCCTATTGGAAACAACACGCAAGGTTCGCACGGACAATACCTTCAGCTTCAACGCCATCCGATACGAGGCACCCCACGACTTGCGAAACACCACCATTACCATCCGCCACTACCGCGACGGCATCGGATTCCCGCCCATCGTCTATCAGGACGGCCGGCGCCTGGGCGAGGCCACTCGTCTCGATCCGGTCGCCAATGACCGCAGGCCCGACATCGATTTCTGAACGGACGCCCAACATCACCACAACCTGAAACACAAACATCCACCACCATGATTAGAAGTTATTTTGGCCTCAGCCAGCAACCCTTCGCAATTGACGACAACGCCCCGCTCCTGGAGCACCAGCAGCGCCACTTCGACATCCTCAAGGTCCACAGCCAGCAGGGCGGACTTTGCCTCATTATCGGCGAGCCTGGCACAGGCAAAAGCGTTCTCAAGAATGCAATCATCCGCCATGATCCCAAACAATGGATCACGCCGGTCATCAACCGATCCTTGCACACCTGGCCCAACTTGCTGCGACTGCTTTGTCAGGCTTTTCAAATCGATACGGTTGGCAACGATGCCAAATGTGAGACTCGTCTCATCAACGAGGCCCGCATGCTCAACTCCAAGGGCAAGACCATCATACCCATCATCGATGACGCGCATCTTGTACCCATAGAGGCGCTACATAAGTTGCGACTGATGCTGGAGGATTTTCCGAAAAACCATAACCTCATCCTGATAGGTCATACATCTCTCAACACATCACTGCAACTCCGACCCCAACAGGATTTGAAAAGCCGGGTTACCTACTCCGCCAAAATCGACACCTTGGCTCCTTCCGCACTCATTGCCTACATCCACACCCAACTCGATCGAGTCGGCCTGCCCCACCACACATTCACCGACGAGGCTGTAAATCTGATCCTGCGCCTCTCAGAGGGCACTCTCAGATCTGTCAAAAACCTTTGCATTGGATCCCTGATAGAGGCAGTCCGGGACCAGACCAAGACTGTCGATCTCAAGCAGGTGAACTCGGTGCTTATGCAGCCCCACTGGCGTCACAATCCGCAGGACGAGCCCCCCCAACCGCCCGTCCTCACCAATCAGAAACCCCGGTCCAAATAACCGTCACCGACGCTCTGAGCGCATCAGCCGGGATTACTTTTGACGAAACGGAAGCGGGCACTGCTGGGAAGCAACCCGCCGAGGGATAGTCAAAACAGAGGCGACCGACGGTGTCGCAAGAAAAAGCCAGGGGGCATGACCCGCGCTAACGCGCAGGCATGCCCCCTGCATCGTGAGTGGAACTAGCCGACGACCATCGGGAGACCTCTGCCATGCCTTGAAAATCCCGGGGTCTGGGGCAGCGCCCCAGTGACTCGCGGCGTAGAAGTTCGCATGGGCTCTGCCACGCTCAGGAGCGTAGTACCTCAAGACCGACTAGTACGGTCAAAATGAACCTCTTTTACTATGACAGTGTGGAAAACTCCTCAAAATTCTCCCATATCAATTTAGAAAAGCCTTACGCTATCAATTTGACGCGCAACACGTAGGCGTGGGTGGAGGTGGTGCCGTCGGGGTGGGCGATGGAGGCGGTTTGGCCACCAAAATCCACACCGAAGGGCATGAGTACGGTGGTTGATACCAGGGACGACCCGTTGGAGGCGAATGCGGTTTCCACTATGGCAGGCGCTGTCGCGCTGTCCGTGAATTTCCATGTGTTGCGCGAGAGGGTGTTGCCGCCAACGGTTTGGACTGTCGTTAGAGTGTTGGATGACGGATTCCATTGTTCGGAAAGGGTAAGGCCCTGCGCGTTGTCAGCGAAGGGCTTGATGACTTGGTGGTTGTTGAGCCAGTAGGTGTGGGTTTCCTGATAGCCGTCGTGGCGGGCATGGGCGTGAAGCCGCCCGTAGCCTTCGGTCGATGAGTTGGGGCCGGTGAATTCGCCGGGTTGGTAATAGGACCAGGTGGACGTGAGATTGGCATTGGCGGGATCTATGGTCTCAGAGGTTCTTTCCCAGCCCCATGCGTAGTTTTGCCATGTGGTTTCGATGTCGGAGACCGTGACACCCTCCTCTTGGACGGTTTCGCGGTGAATCTCGGTGCCCGGTTGGGGAATGGTGACCACGCGGGTTTCCACGCGCATGACGGTGAATGAACCATTGACAACCGGACCAGATTGTAGCACGTAAGTGTCGGACTCATTGGTGTGGGTCTTGCTTTGTTGGTAGCGGAAAGTGGAGCTATCGAAGGTGCTGTCGATGCGAAGCCAGGTGCCCTCATCCTGGACCATTGCTACGGTAGTGACGCGGAAGGCCGTGTTCGTGGCGGTATCTTTGTGAGTGAGGGTGAATGCCTTGGGATCGAAATCATTCTCGTTGCCTGAGGTGGCCAGCACTATGGTGTTGACCGGACCGACAACCGAAGTGAGCTGGCCTTCCGTGTTGCGGTTGACCGTGAAGGATGAGGGTGCAAATACCCCGACGGCTGCAATGCCGGGATTGTTGAATTCATCCGTGTAAAAGCGTAAAAACCCTGAAGTGTCCCCGCCATTTGAGGCACCAAACGGGATGTCACAGGTCAAGGAGCCGTTTTTGACGCTGGGACAGCCCGTTCCTCCTGCGCTGGAATCATTACAGGAGGAGCACCCGCTATTGCATCCGCCAACGCTGATTGGGACCTCGCATTCTTGGGTGATTTGCCCCACACATTGGATGACAACCTCCCACTCAGTTGTATTGGATTTTAATAATTTGTCTCCTGGAATTGTCCCGACATTTCCTGTGACAGGGATTTTGTAGTGTTCGCCCGCGTTGCCATTTTTTGTTCGGAGCCAAATATTTCCGACGTCGACCTTGGCGCAGGTGGTCTTGACCTCGATATTGACAGTGTAATTTCCGTTTCCTTCAGGTTTGGCGGGGACGCTAGGGTGGCCCGCTTTGGCGGGTACCTTCGTGCCGTTGATTGTTATATCGAGACACTTGCAGCAATCCTTGGGAGTGGTGTTGACGGGCTGGGTGGAGGCGGCGGATTGTTCCAAGTTGGTGCCGGTGGGGGCGGTGGAGGTTCCCTGACCGGAAAGGACGTGGGGGAGGATCAAGATGGTCAGGGCGGCGATGCGGCGGAGCGGACGGAGGGGCATAGTGGTTGGGCTGTTGGAAAGCGAATGCGTGATTGTGCGGGCAGGCGGGCGAAAATTCCGGTTGTTCGAAAATGGACGGTCAGTTTTGCGTGGATGGGATGATGGCGTACAGGCTCACTTGAGTGCACATCCCCGAGGAGACGTTGCCTGCCTGTTCGAAATAGATGGTGGTGATGCCGTTCTGGTCGAAGTCCGCGGCAGTGAGCCAGAGACTATCGGAGCCATTGATGAAAACAGTGCCTTGGAAAATGGAGTGGACGCGGATGGCGATGTCCTGCGGCAGACCGACGGCAACAAGGGAGCCTTTCATGAGGCGGGTGCCGTCGGGGAACACATGGATGACTTGCGCGTCGAAGGTTTCATCAATGTAGGCGAGGTAGAAGCCGTTGATGGAACCGCGGGCGACGATGGCCGAAGGGGCTCCCACGGCATCGGCCGGGATGCGGGCGAGAATGTGGCGCTGACCGGCCTCGAATGCGGTGACCTGGAAACTGCGGGGGCTTGCTTCGGCGGTGGTTTCCTGCCACGCGAGGCGGGAATCCGGCTCGACGAGGAGTGCGGCGCTGATATTTTCCGGAGTCCAGTTGCGCGGGTAATAGGCGCGGACGCCGAGGGCCGGGCCAAAATTGGCGGAATGGACGTTGAGGGTGACAGTGTGGGTGGTCGTGCCGTCACAGGTGGCAACAAGCGTGTAGGAACCGGCAGTGTCGAAGGTGGCGGTGAACGGCTCGCCCGAGGTGTGGGTGGTGTTGGCCTGTCCGTCCGCCAGAAGCGTATCGTTGGCGGTGACCGTGAAAGTGCCGGACGGGGACTGGCCGGTCCACGCGTCAAGGCGGAGCGAATCGCCCTTACGGATGTGCAGCGTCTCGTGCTCGAAAAGATTGGTGGCAACCCATGCAATCTCGCGGGTTTCGGTTAGGGCGCCGGATTGGAAGGAGGCGCTCAGCGTGACCGTGGAACTTTCCGAGAGCGGCACATCGGCGTAAAACGAGGAATCCACGGAAGGCACTGGCACCAGCGCGACATTGTCCGCCGAGAGACTCAGTCCGGGAACCGGACCGGCTGTTGTGTTTGGGTCATCAACGCCCGGACCGGCCATCCCCTCGATGCAGAGCGGGGATGTCAGCGAGGTGGCTGCCACGCGGGTCAGGCGGTTGTCCGCGGCAAGGCGAAGTTCAAGCCAATCGGGGCGTCCGTTGCAGTTGACATCCGAGCCGCCGAGGCTGCGGACCGTTAGTGAGTCAATGCGCAGGCGCAGATCGGCGCGGTAATTGTCATTGAGGATGGTCAGGGTGTGGGTGCCAGCAACGAGCCATGGAGTGATGACAGTGGCCGTGTCGGTGCCACCGTCGAGGCTGGTTAGGGATGCGGAGCCGACGCGGCTGCCGTTGATGGAAAAGACCAGCGGAAGATTTTCGGTCGGGCGGACAACGCCTGCGGCTCCGCCTGTGAGCACGATTTCATACGCGCCGGCCGCGCCGCTGCCCACGGTGAACGTGTAGGAGATCTCGCCGCGCCGCTGCTCCGCGGTGAGCGAACCGGAGTCGTCGCGGACCCAATAGCCGGTGGCGCTGGCGTATGCCTGCGGGTCGAGGGGCGTGGCAACGGCGGAAATATTGTTAGCCGAATCGTCGTGATTCGGGTCTGAGCCCAGCTGGTATTCCTCAAGGTTTGTGATGCCGTCCTGGTCTATATCACCGTATTGCCCATCGTTCGTGTTATAGAGCCCGTTGTCGGTCGGGTCCAGCGGCGAATTCGCGATTTCCCATGCCGAGGGCAAGCCGTCATCATCAAGGTCATCGGCCTGGGTGAAGTCACCGTTGAAGGCGGCGGCGGGAATGATTTCGCGGGGGGAACCGGGTTTTTGCCAGGCGACCGAGACATGCCCCGGCCATTGTCCCTGTTTTTGGAGAACCTCGAAGTAGTATTTCTGGCCGGCCACAAGTCGGACGGGGCGGCTGCGCTGGGATGATTGTTTGTCAAACTCCTGACTCCAAACTGTGTTGTTAGGGTCATGGATGAAGGCGATGCGCTGTTTGCCGTAACGGTTGGTCAGTCCCACGGTCTGGCCGTTGACGGCTTTCCTGATGGTGCCGTCGGCGAGCCAGAGTTCGGCCTCGTATTGGCTGGAAATCCAAAATTGATAGGTGCCAGTGACCGGGGCGGTGAGGAAACCACGGTAGCGGGAGGCGCGGTTTTCGACCATGCCGTTGTCATTGACGCCGGCCACCAGGTCGCGGTCGTCGGGACCGAGATGGAAACGGCGGTTGCCGGTTAGATCGGCCACCGTGGCACCGGAAAAGTTTTCCCAGGTCTCGCGGGTCAGGCCGTTGGCGAAGTTCGCCGCGACGGTCGGGTCGAGACAATATGAGAATTTGACCAGATTGGAGATGCCGTCGCCAGCCGGGTTGCCCTCCGGCGTGAGGTCCGGATCAGTGAAGGCCGAGAAATCGAAACCGGCGATCCAGTCCGCGAACGGGTCCGCGCTCTGGGTTATGGTGGGCGCGAAGAGCATCAGGTTGTCGATGTTGCCGTTGCCGTTGCCGGACTGGGCGTCGCCCATGACGGTTAGATGGTTGACCCTGGCTTCGATGAGGCCGTCGTTGTAAATCGCGCAAAGCGGCGCGTAGTTGGCATTGCTGCCCGAGAGGCTGACATCGGAAATCCTGCCGGTGAATGTGTTGATCGTGTAGGTGAGAGTGTGCCAGTCGTTCGGGGAGAAGGCCGCGCCGCCGGCCCCCGACCATGCGACCTGCCTGATGGCGCTTTGCGGGTCTCCGGCAACCCCGTTCCACTGCTTCACCGTCCCGTCCTGATCCACTGACAGGCCGCTGAAGGTATAGGTCGAGTTCCATGTGTTGATTCCTTCCGTGAAGCCAACGCCCAATCCCATGCGGTTGAGCGAACCGGGTTTGAGATCCACTCGGATGGTCATTACCGTCGGCTTGGTGTAACTCTCGTTAGAAGAAATGTCATAGGCCTGTCCGTCCATGCTCCTGACGTTCATCGTGTCGCTCTGAATGTCCGAGCGACCGAAATACCCGCCGTTCTGCTGCCATGTCCGACCGGGCAGATTGGTGTCGTCCGGCGTGCGACCGTCCAGACTGGAGTCGTTGCTGCCGCCGAACGCATCAGCGATAATGACAGTGCCCTCGCCGGGCGGCGGGCCGATACCCTCGGTTGGCGTCGCACTGATCTCCACGGAAGCGTTGCTCTCGCCCGCGATGTTCAGGGCCGTGATGACATAATAATAAGTCGTCCCGTTGACTGCCGAGCTGTCGGTGAAGGTCGTTGATGTCACGGTTTCGATCGTCGTGTAGCCCGAGCCGCTCGTCACGGAGCGCTTTATGTTATATCCGGTTGCCCCGGAGGAGGCTGTCCACGCCAAACCAACCTGCGAGTTGCCCCGCATGGCCACGGTTCCAACCGGCACGGGTGGAATGGCGACATCGTCGTCTTCCACGGTCAGGACCACCTGACCCGTGTAATACCCCTCGGCGGCGGCCGTGATCGCGACGGTTTTCGGGCCGTCCGCCTCTGTGTCGTCCACTGCGTCCATCAAAAATGTCGCCGAGGTGTAGCCGGCGGGGATGGTGACCGATGCGGGCACCGTCACTTCGGAGGTGTCGTTGGAGGCAAGGTCGATGACAAGGTCCGTTTCCAGTGCCGCAGGAATGACCACCGTGCCGGTGGACGCCTCCTCACCGGCGTTTTCATAAAAAGCGGCGGGAGAGGCGGACAGGACGATGGCGGGTGGCGCGGTGAGCACCAGGTTGTCGATGTTGCCGTTGCCGTTGCCTGACTGGGCGTCGCCCATGACCGTGATGTAATGCGTGTTGGTGTCGGTGAGACCCGCGTTGACGATGGAACAGAGCGACGAGTAGTCCGCATTGCTGCCCGAGAGGCTGACATCGGAAATCATGCCGGTGGCGGTGTTGACCGTGTAAGTGAGGGTGTGCCAGTCGCCCGGCGAGAAGGCGGCGTTATCAATTCCGGACCATGCAACCTGTCCGATGGCATCCTGGGGATCTGCCGGAACACCTTGCCATTCCCGGATCGTGCCGTTCTGGTCCAAGGACAAGCCGACGTAATAAACCGTCGAATTGTAGGTGTTGGGTGTTGCCGTGAAGCCCACGCCCACCCCCATGCGGTTGAGAGAACCGGGTTTGAGGTCCACTTGAACGACCATCACGGATGGCTTGGTGTAACTCTCGTTAGAGGAAATGTCATAAGCCTCGCCGTCCATGCAGCGGACATTCATCGTGTTGCCTTGGATGTCGCTGCGGCCAAAATACCCGCCGTTCTGCTGCCATGTCCGACCGGGCAGATTCTCGCCATCCGGGACACGGCTGTCCAGGCTGTCGTCATCGCTGCCGCTAAACCCATCGGTCAGAAGAACCGTGTCGCCAAGCGACGACATGGCGGTCATGGCCAGGGCAAGGGCCGCGAGTCCGACGGGCCTGATGAGGTTGTGGGGTTTCATGGCGGTTTTCATTATGTGTGGAACTGTTGGCTATTGATAGGGACGAAGAACGGGCTGGGGACGACCGGCAAGGCGGTCTTGCAATGAGCGGGCCGCGGGATCCCCCGCCTGGGCAAGACGCGAGCCTTCCCGGCTGCATAGCCGCAGCGTTTCAAGATCCTCCCGCACGCCATGGCGGCCTATCAGATTGAGTGCCGCCTTGCGCAGAATCATCGGCTGGGCGCGGTTGAGCGCGAGGGCGCGGGCCAGTTCCAGCACGCCCGGATCATCTCCCACGGCATGAAGCGCCGCAACCCGCACGTCCACCGGACGAGCTGGATCCGCCGCAATGGCGCGGCTCAGGTCAAAGGATGTGATTTCCCCGGGACCAGCCGTCTTTTCCCAACTCCGCCACAGCACCAGCGCGGTACCCGCGGTTTGTGATGACGGGTCGGCAAGCATCCGCTGAACCAATGCCCGCAGCCGCAGCCGCGAGGCCGGATCGGCGGCGGCATAATGGCAGCCGATGTGTTGGAGGGCATACAGTCGCAGGATGGGCCGCGGGTCGGCCGCGGCGACGTGCTCTAACAAAGAGAGCAGGTCCTCGTCCGGGGCGGGCCGTCCCGTCGCAAGGGCGTTGCAGGCGGAGTTGAACAAGTGGGACCAAGCCCCTTCGACCATCGCAGCAGGTGTGCCGCGCTCCAACGCCGCAACAAGCGCGGTATGTTGCGCGTCGGTCAGCCCCTTGCGGAGCCGGGCGGTGGTGTCGAGAAAGATGATGGCCTGCTCAACCTCAAGCGGCGTGCCACTTTTCGCTAGAACCGCCAGCACCTGGTCAAATCCCCGCGGTTCCGGTTGGGCCGTGACGTTTTCTTTTGGCGGCGATGGGTGTGATGCGGGAGCTTTGGTGGAGATGGAACCGCTGGGCGGGGCGGTTCTCCACACGGCAAAGGCCAGCACCGCGCAACCGGCAACAATGGACAGGCCGGACAGGCGTCGGAGTTTCCCGGTCATGGCGCGCCTCCCTTCAGCTTCGGTTTCTCCACCAGCGCGAACAATCCCTTGAGGGCATCACGCGGGTCCTTCGAGTCGGTGCGCACCTGCAGGACGCAGATGCGCTCGGCAGTCGTGTCGCGCGGCGTGATCACGATCCTGTAGCGGGCCTCGCCAATCGATTGCAATTCACAAGCAAACGCCGGATCATTGGCAGCCACGGACAGCACACGCAACGGGGCCTTTGACATCACCTCAATGTCCACTTGTTTGGACTCCAACGCGTCGCCAATGCTCCAGCGCAGGGTTTGCGCCGAATACGTTAGAGCCTAGGGAATCTCAACTTCTCCAACCAGTTCAACCGCTCCGGCCTCAAAAAACTTCACATGCACGCTTTTGCGCACTTTCCCCCGCAGGCCTTTGGTCAACAGCCTGGCCGTGATCTCCCCCTTGGTGCCAGGAGGCACCGGCACGCCGTTCCAATTCGCTTTCAAGCACCCACATGCCTGTGTGAATTCCTCGACAGCCAAAGGCGTTTCCCCGGTGTTGGTGAACTCAAAATGAAACTCCACCACATCCGCTCCGGGCTTGGCCGTGGTCTTGATTTCCCGCGAGTCAAACCGGGCTGTTAGCGGCCTCGCCACGACCGTCGGCACCCCTGCCGGGACATCGGCGGCCAGAGCTTGATCCGCCCCGTCACCCACAATCAACCATGCCGCACACGCGAGTCGCATCAAATAGCGGGTGATTTTCTTTCGCTGAGGCACAACACGAGAATACCTCTCAGACAAGCTGACGTCGAGATAAATTTCCGCAATTCTAATTTTGATAGAATACGCGCACTGCTGATGGGATATGCGCACCATGAATCTAACACATTAATTTCGTAATCTCTTCAACATTTCGGTGGCATGAGGCTTTTATGGCACGGCCACCCTCTTGCAATTTCACCGTTTTCCTTGAATGATTGGAAATCCATTTGACGAGTGGCAGGAACCGCCCCATCATTCGCCGTCACGTTTGATGTCGCGCACCGGCCATTCCTGTGTATTGAAGGTCATGGCCGGTCAACAGGGAGCAGTAAATTTGTTAGGGATGAGATTCAGACGGCGGGGTGGGCTCACCGCACCACCTGTCACCCCCGCCATACCCGACACCCTCGCCGCCAGCGTCGCGGCATTTCTCCAACATCTAGCCGCCCGCGCCTATGCGCAAGGCTCGCTGGACGCCCATCATTGGGCGCTCAAAGGATTTTTGGAGTGGACCGACAGTCAAAACCTAACCTCGCCAGCCGCCTTTACCCGCGCCACCATCGAGGATTATCAGCTTCATCTTCACCGCTACCGCTCGCCCCGCACCAAGGAACCGCTGGTGGTCAACACCCAGCTCGCCCGCCTCGGGGCCATCCGCCGCTTCTTTGCCTGGCTCTGCCGCTCCGGCGCCATCCCCGCCAATCCGGCCTCCGACCTTGACCTGCCCCGCAAACAAAGCCGCCGCCTCCCCAAATGCCTCAGCACCGAGGAAATTGACCGTCTGTTAGCCCTGCCCAACACGGCCGACCCGTTCGGCCTGCGTGACCGCACCATCCTCGAACTCTTCTACGCCACCGGCATCCGGCGCACCGAAATGACCAAACTCGATCACGGCGATTACGACGCCAGCGCCTGCACGCTGCTCATCCGTCATGGCAAGAATGACAAGAGCCGTTTGTTGCCGGTGGGCGAACGGGCCGCATTTTGGCTCGACCGCTTCCTGTCCGAGGCCCGTCCGCTTTTTGACCACCTGCCAAATGAAACCGCCATGTTCCTTAGTGGCTACGGCATGCGCATCACCCCCGCCTATCTGGGTACCTGGGTCGCCGGACAGATGAAAATGGCCGGCATCACCAAAGCCGGATCTTGCCACCTGCTCCGCCACTCGATGGCCACGGACATGCACTGCAATGGAGCGGGCATCCGCTATGTTCAAGAAATGTTGGGGCATGCAAGGCTGGAAACCACCCAGATTTACACCCACGTCAACATCAGGGCGCTGGCGGAGGTCCATGCCCGCTGCCATCCGCATGGCAGGCTGCCTTCAGACTCCAGCGCAGACGGCAGCGATGCCTCTAACGAAATAATCACAAAGCCTGAAAGGCCACCCGCTCCGCCTGCTTCCGGAAATTCAAAGGAACTTTCCTCTTGCTTCAAGCCTGACTATGGGTTATCGACCGTTCCAGCGATGACCGCCGTCATGCCACACCCTGCGCCGAC
>JBAXOF010000057.1:0-17240 GCA_037133375.1 Verrucomicrobiota bacterium
ATGCGGTTGTCCCTGAAGGTTAGGGTTATGCGGTTGTCCCTGAAGGTTAGGGTTATGCGGTTGTCCCTGAAGGTTAGGGTTACGCGGTTGTCCCTGGAAATACCCTCCCTTGGGGTAGGGCTGCGTTGTGCCGGTTCCACCCTTGAGATAGCGACCATCATTGGGGTGGGTGGACTTTAAGCCGTAGCCGCCATGGTTGTCGCCGCCGCGGTGTATGTAGGAGGGGCCCCGGTAGTGGGAGGCACCATAGGGAACACGAGCAACGTAGATCGGGCGACCGTGTTCAAGATAGCAGTAGCGGCCTCCGGAATAATAATAGTTCATGCCGCCATAGACATAGAGAGGCTCCCCGTAAGCGGCGACGTAGCCCGGTTCATAAACCAATCCGCCGTCAGCGTAGCCGGATCCTGGATAGGGGTAAGTAACACAACTGCACATCAGGGCGGAAAAACCCAACAAAGGTAGCAATAACAGTGATGTCTTCATAGAGGGATACGATTTCATTAATCCCACCCTGCTGTCAACAGGAATATGAAACGCAGATCTGGCACAACAGTGCAGACTCGTGCCGGAGTTGGATGATCGATTGAACTCACCAGCGGCACTTGTGGCGTGGTGGCGCTGGCTCACTTTTTCTTGCGCAGGAAGGGCGGCAGATCGAGGTCTTCGCCATCGACGACAGTGGGCGCCTGACCCTCGAAGCGTCCGCGCGGCACGGCCTCAAAGGCCAGTTCATTTTGGAGGGTTGGGGATTTGATCCCGAGCTTGAGCTTGGGGGCTTCGGACTCGGTAACCAGTGCAGGCGTGGCCGGATCGATGGTGGCCGCAGCCTCGGACTCTGCGTCAAGCTCCGCGCCGAGTTGCGCGGCTTCCTGAGGGTCGGAGTCTGCCAGAGGCATGGGGGTTTCCCAAGGTGGAGCAGGCGAAACCTGGGCACGCTTGATAGGTTTGAACACAACGGGCTGGCCAAAGGGTGACGGGGTTTCCGCCGGGTCGCCAGGTTCCGCAGGAGTGATAGCCATGGGCTCGACCGGGATCTCTGCGGCCGGGATCGGTGGCGGTGCCGGGTCGGCGACCTGATGGTCGGCAGAAAACAGCGCGGCCCTGTCGGCTTCGGCGGCTTGGCCCGTGCTTCGCCGCGCTTTGACCGCAGGCGGCGGCGGCAACTGCTCATCTAACGATGACTCCGGAGTCGCGGCCGGGTAGTTGTCAGTCATGGCGGAATTCTCAGTGGCGGAACTGCCGGCGTCCCGAGGTGCGGCGGCGAGCGAATCCTCTGGCAGCGCGCTGATGAGCGTGACGGACAAGTTGTCGCCCATGGTGGGATCAATCACGGCACCAAACAACACATGGGCGCTTTCCGGCACAAATTTTTGCAACCGCTGCATGAGCAACTCGACTTCATAGAGGGTGAGATCCTCGCCGCCGGAAAGATGGACGAGGACGGTTTGAGCTTCCTTGAGGAGCGCGCCTTGATCAAGCAACGGGCTGGATAGGGCATTGCGCAGCGCGCTGGTGGCGCGGTCCTTGCCTTTGGCCATGCCGGAGCCAAACAGGCAGCGGGAACGGTTGGTGCGCAAGGCACTCATGAGGTCGTCCAGTCCGATGTTGATAAGCCCGGGGCGGATGACGAGACGAATGACGGCTTTGATAGATTCGCAGATCATCCGGTCGGCCGCGCTGAACGCCTCATGGATGCCCTGCTTGGCGAGCACGAGTTCGCCCATGCGGTTGTTATCAAAGGTGACCAAGGCATTGGCGAGGACGGCGAGTTCGTTGAGCGTGGTGTCCGCTTGGTCGCGGCGGCGGCGGCCCTCGAAGGTAAACGGCATGCTCGCGAAGACTACCACAAAGGCACCTTCCTCACGCGCAATGCGGGTAATGACCGGCGCGGCACCCGACCCGGTGCCGCCACCCAGACCGGCACACAGGAAAACAAGGCGGCTGCCCCGCAGCGCCGCGCGGATTTCCGCTTCCGCCTCGAGCATGGCCTGCCGGCCAAGCTCGGGATCACCCCCTGCCCCCAGCCCTTTTGTTAGATTGCGGCCGAGTTGGATTTTCTCCCCGGCGACGCAGGCCGCCAGGGTGCGGGCGTCGGTGTTGATGGCGAGCAGGGCGGCACCCTCGGTGCCATCCAGAGCCAGGCGTTCAAGCATGTTGGCACCGGCACCGCCAAGGCCGATGATTTTGACGGCGGAACTGGGGATGGTGAGCTGGAGCTCGCGATGGTAGGGGATCATGGGAGGAGGAGGCAGATAGGTGAAGAAGTAATTAAGTGAAGAAGTAAGTCGGGGAAGAAGAACGCGGCTTATTTGCCGAACGGCCAGAACAAGCGGGTGATTTTGCCGAAGAGTCCGGGCGGGGCGGAGCGTTCGGTTTCGAGGATTTGGGCGTAGCGGATGAGGCCGATGGCGGTGGCGTATTGCGGGTCCTTGAAGCTGGCTTGGACGCCGCTGATTTCCGGCGGCTCTGGCCGATAGATATCACGCCCGAACACCTCAAAGGCGAGTTCGCCGAAGCCGCGCATCAGGCTGGTGCCACCCGTGAGAAAGATGCCGGCCCCAATGGCCTCGACGGACCCTTCCGGCAAGCGCTGGCGCACGAGGCGGAGGGTTTCCTCGAGGCGCTGGCGGATGATTTCATTGAGCATGCTGCGGCGCACTTCCACTTCCGCAAAGCCGCGGTCATCGACGAGTTTGGCGACGCCCACCGAGCGGGCGGGATCGGCCGAGGCGTCGCCTTCCATGATCTTGAGTTTTTCCGATTTGGAAAATGGCAGACCCGTGACCAGATGGATATCGTTGGTGAGGTGATCGCCGCCGACGGGGATGCAGCCGGAGGCGGCGATGGCCCCATCCAGATAGAGCGCGTAATCAGTGGTGCCGCCGCCGATGTCGATGACCAAGGCGCCGCGCTCGCGCTGTTCATGATCGAGCGCCATCTGGGCGGTGGCGATGGGCGAGAACACGATGTCATCGACCTCGAGCAGGGCTTTGCGGACCAGCGCGATGCTGTTTTGGATGCGGTTGCCGATGCCATGCACAATGTGAAAGTCCGCCTCAACGGTCTTGCCGTAGAGCCCGACGGGACTGGTCTTGTGCTCGAGCTCATCCAACAGATATTTGCGGATGATCGGATGGAGATGCACGTGATCCTGCGGAATATGGATATCACGGGCGATGGTGCGGGCTTCCTCAACATGTTCCGCAGCCACGGTGGATTGGCCTTCCGGCAGGCGGAACGTCCCGCGACTGTTGATGCCTTGGATGTGCGACCCGGTGACAGCCAGATAGACGCTGCCGATTTCCACATCGCTGGCATCTTCCGCCTTGACCAGAGCATCCTTGAGGCAGGCCCCGGCCTGGGGAAAGTCATAGATTTCACCCTTGCGGACGCCGGCCGTCTTGGTGGTGCCGATGCCGAGGATTTTCACGGCGGTGTCCGGCTTGACCTCACCGACGACGATGCAGGTTTTGCTGGTGCCGATTTCGAGGCCGACATGAATTTTTGAGCTGCGTGCCATTGGGTTAGAAGCGGGGGATGAGGGTCAGTCCCGGGTGGGAACGGGTTTTGAATCGCGGGAGCGGCGGAGTAGGCGGACTTCTAGCGCCACCGGCTCGGCCACCAAAATCGCCTTGGGTGGAGCGGCCCCGCCGCCAACGGGGCCGGTGACGGTAACGGGGACGTTTTCCCTTGGAATCAGGTTGATGGTGGCGATGGCATAGCCCTTGCGCTCCGCATGATTGAGCGCCGCCCGCAGGTTAGACACCTGTCGCGCGTGATCACGCAGGCCAAAGGTGGCGATGGCACCGCCCTTGGTTGTTAGAGAAAGCGACCAAGGGTTGGCCTGTTGGATAGTGTCAATCCAACAAAGGGATTCCGGCTCGCCTTCGCCGGTTGAGGCGAGAAGGCGCAAACAACGTTGCAATTCAGGCTGGCGGATTTTCTCACCGCTGGCGATGGTTTCATTCTTGCGGGCGGGAACCACCACGATGGGCAGCTTGGATGCCGCTTCAAACTGCCGCTCGGCACACGGGTAGGCGCAGTCGTGGCTGTCCACCAGCATGGCACCGACTTTGCGCTCGGCGGACAGGCCGGCCTCCGGACAGGCAATCCAGGCCCGCGGCGTGCGGGCGGTGACGCGCACCACCAGGGTGCCCGGCAAGCGCCGCTCGACGTGCGCGGCGGAGATTTGCGGCACCCCGGCCAGACACTTGGTAATGGCCTTGATATCTATCCGAAACAGGTTGACGCGCAGATTGAGGCCGGTGAGTTTGACGAAATCCATTTCATCAATGGCTTGATTCGGGTTGAGCTCGACCTCTTGCAGAGTGAAATCCGTGTTGTCATAAAACGCCCGCTGGATGCCCAG
Source organism: Verrucomicrobiota bacterium (assembly GCA_037133375.1). GTDB lineage: Bacteria > Verrucomicrobiota > Verrucomicrobiia > Verrucomicrobiales > Akkermansiaceae > Luteolibacter. Next base: position 4,373 of record JBAXOF010000057.1, read on the forward strand.
ATTGATGCCCCAACCGATGCCGCCGATGATGGCCACCACGCTGGCCACCAGGGTGAGACGCAGCAGGAACTTGAGAAAGCCGAAACAAAACAGGCGGGGTGACCACACGCGGACGTGCAACACGTTGCGGTGTGAGCTGTGGCTGGCTTTGCGGGTTTGACGCCTCATCGGATCAATTGGGTTGGGCGGTTATCTAACAGACTAAGGCACGGGTCAGGCGGGCTGGCGGAGGAGGAGGGACAGCTCGGCAATTTTCAGGCACAGCTCCGGGAAGGAGATACCGCTGACCAGCGCGGCCTTGGGCAACAGACTGGTCTCGGTCATACCTGGCAGGGTGTTGGCTTCGAGCACGAAGGGACGGTTGCGCGAGTCTAACAAAACATCGACACGCGAGTAGATCTCAATGCCGAGGGCGCGATGGGCGGCAAGGGCGGCCTGCTGAACGAGCCGGGTGGTGGTGGCATCGAGGTCGGCGGGGCAGTAGTAGTCGCTGCCAGCGCCGCCGCTCATCCACGGGTATTTGTTAGCCATATCATAAAAGCCATCGCGGGGGGCGATGTGGACTATGGGCAGGGCGGCGTCATTGAGGATGCCGACGGTCAGTTCTTTGCCCGCGATGAATTCCTCAACCAAAATGTCATGGCCATGGCGGGCGGCATCGGCCATGGCGGCATGGGCATCAGCCGCCTGGCGGACGATGTGCACCCCCACACTGGAACCCTCGCGCGGCGGCTTTACCACAAAGGGTGGGGCGAACGATGGCTGCCGCAGCCCGGCACTCACATCCACGATCTCGGCACGCGGAGTTGGCACCTGATGAGCAAGAAAAGCGGCCTTGGCGAGGGATTTGTCGAAGGCGAGGCGGCTGCTGGCGGCCCCGGCACCGGTGTAGGGGACGCCCATGCCATCGAGGATATCCTGGAGTTGGCCGTCTTCGCCAAAGGTGCCGTGGATGACATTGAAGGCGAGGTCGGTGCCAGCCGGCAGCTCGAGGTGGGTGCCGGTGACATCCACCGCCACCGCCTGGAAACCCAGGCCGGTCAAGGCTTTAAGCACGGCCGCGCCGGAGGCCAGGGACACCTTGCGCTCCGAACCCGGCCCCCCCATCAGGACGGCGATTTTTTTAAAGGTGAGCATAACGTTAGAACTGCGCTTCATCGTCGCCGAGGATTTTGACTTCGGTTTCGAGTTCGAGCCGGTGAGTCTGGCGGGCTTGGTGGCGGATGGCTTCGATGAGCTTGAGGATATCGGTGGCGGTGGCGCCGCCTTGGTTGATGATGAAATTGCCATGCACCTCAGACACGGCGGCATGACCGATGGCGCGACCTTTGAGACCGAGGTTATCGACGAGCTTGCCGGCGGGGATTTCCTCGGGGTTGCGGAATATGCAACCGGCGGAAGCCGATACGGGTTGGCTGGCTTGGCGTTTTTCACGGCACGCTTCGCCGCGTTGTTTGATATTGAGGGCGGTGTCGGTTTTCCCTTTGAAAACCGCTTGCAGGGCAAAGTTGCGGCGCAACTCGGGCACATTCCGGTAGTGTGCCACGATTTCCGCACATTCCCGCGTGCGGATGACGCCATCTTCTTCCAGAAAAGTGACGCGCAGCACTTGATCGAACGTGGCCACGCCCATGGCCCCGGCATTCATGCGCAATGCGCCGCCGACGTTGCCCGGAATGCCTTCCATCCACTCGAACCCACCGATGCCGTGACTGGCGGCAAAGCTGGCAAGTTTCTTGAGCCGAACGCCGACCCCCGCGATGATCTGGCCTTTACCATCAATCGAGGTATCGGAGAACACACCGCCGCTCGGGTGGATCACGGCCCCGCGAATGCCGCCATCGCGCACCAGCAGGTTGGAGCCGCGGCCGACAACCCGCACCGGAATGCCCCGGGCACGGCAGTATTCCACCAGGAAGGCGAAGCCGTAGAAACTGTGCGGCTCTAACCAATACTGGGCGGGTCCACCGACCAGCAGGGTGGTGTGGCGCTTCATCGGCTCGTAGAGCGTGCCATCGATTTCGCCGGGCGGCATGAGGGCGCACATTTCCTCCAAAACCTTGAGATCGGCAGCAATGCGGCTGCCGGCTTCATGCACATTTCCAGCTCCCAACGTGATGAGTAAATCCCCGGGCTTGAGGGCATTGCCGACGGCATGATGCGCGGTGGCAAGATCGGGCACGGAAACGGCCGACACCACCCCGTGGCGGCGCATCGCCTCCACCAGAGTCTCGCCGGAAACGCCCGGAATCGGTGCCTCCGAGGCCGGATAAACATCCGTGATGAACACCCGGTCGGCCGCTTGCAGGACCTTGCCAAAATCATCCGCGAGCGCCTGGGTGCGGGTGTAGCGGTGCGGTTGGAACAGGACCACGAGCCGCTGCGGCTTGAGCGAACGGGCGGTCTGCAAGGTGACGGCCAGTTCGGACGGGTGGTGACCGTAGTCGTCGATGATGCGGTAGTGGGACGAGAGGTATTTAGTTTCGAAACGGCGTTTGGCCCCGGCGAAAGTGGCCAGAGCGCGGGCCACCAGCGCGAATTCCGCACCGCAGCTATCAGCGAGAGCGATGGCGGCAAGGGCGTTGAGAATATTGTGGTTGCCGGGAATGCCCAGTTCGATGTCGCCGAGGGCTTGGCCGTGTTTGGTCACGGTGAAGGCGGACGAACCGTTGAGATCGCGGACCTCGGTGGCCGTGTAATCGGCATCCTCCCAGCCATAGGAAACCGCATTGGCGCGGCCGGCGCACACGTCGTGAGCCACCGGATCTTCCGCGCAATACACCAGCTTGCCCGTGGTGTGATCGGCCAGCGTGGCAAACACTTCGCGAATGTGCTCCAAATCCCGATAGAAATCCAGATGCTCAGCCTCAATGTTGAGGATGACCGCGTGCTCGGGGTGATAGAGAACGAGTGTGCCATCGCTTTCATCGCCCTCCGCCACCATGAATTCACCTTCCGCCGACCAACGGGCGTTGCTGCCCAGAATCGGGATTTCCGCGCCGACGTAGTGGCTGGGCTGCATGCCGGCTTCGCGCAGGACATGGGCGGTCATGGCGGAGGTGGTGGTCTTGCCGTGGGTTCCGGAAATGATGATGCCCTTTTGCGTGTGCAGGATGGCGGCCAGACATTCGGCACGGCGCAGCAGCGGAATGCCGGCCGCCACCGCGGCGGCATAGGCATGATTGTTAGAACGGATGGCGGAGGAATAGACGACGATGTCCACGCCCTGCACGGCATCCCCTGTGTGCGGTGAGGAGAACACCAGCCCCAAGCCCTGCATGCGCTCGGTTTCCGCCGTGGTCACCCGGTCCGATCCGCTGACCCGGTGACCCATCCCTAACAACAACAAGGCCAGCCCACTCATGCCGGAGCCGGCCACCCCGATGAGGTGAATGCGCAGCGGTGGATCTGGCTGGGTCAGGCGCTGGGAAAGATCTGTCATGAGGCGGAAAAGCTGGATTCGATGGCGGTGCAGACGCGTTCGGTGGCATCCGCGATGGCGAGGCTGCGGGCCGCCCGCGCCATCTGGCTCAGGCGCTGCGGGTCGCGCAGCAAGGTAATGGCCAAGGCAGCGAGTTGTTCCGCGCTCAGGTTGCGTTCCTGGACGAGTCTGGCGGCACCGGCTCGCTCGAAAACCTCGGCGTTGCGTGTCTGGTGGTCGGCGGCGGCAAACGGATAGGGAACCAGGATCGAGGGCAGTCCAACCCGCGCGATTTCTGATAGACTGGAGGCCCCGGCGCGGGCGATGACGAGATCGGCGAGGGCGTAGGCAGATGCCATTTGATCGCAGAAGCCGACCACCTTGTAGCCGGATTGGCCACGGGCGATTTCCGCCACGCGGGCATAGTCACTGGCCCCCGCGATGTGCAGCACCTGGGTGTCACCCGGCAGGTTGGCCGCGCCTTGGGCGCTGAGTTCATTGAGACGGTGGGCTCCCTGGCTGCCGCCCGTGACCAGAATGGTCGGCAGCAACGGATCGAGGCCGAAGCTGGCCGCGGCCTCCGCCCGCGTCGGCAGATGGAGAATTTCCGGGCGCACGGGCGTGCCGGTGGTGGTGGTGGCACGGTCAGCAAAAAACGCTTTGGCGATATCCATGCCGAGAAAAATGCCGCTACAAAACCGGCTGGTCAGCACGTTGGCGCGGCCCGGTCGGGCGTTGGAATCGTGAATGAAAGTTTTGAGACCGAGTTGGTGGCCGGCATACACCGGCGGCAGCGAGGTGAAGCCACCCATACCCAACACCGCCTCGGCACCGCACGCGCGGATCACTTGTTTGCAATGGCGGACCGAAGTCCATAGCTTCCATAAAAATGGCAGCGTGCGCAGCGTGAAAATTGGCGGCTTGGCCACCGCCGCAATGGTCTCAAATTTCAGGTGCGGATATTTGGCGCTGGCCTCGGCATCCACCGGCTTTTCCGATATCAACAGGCGCACCTCATGCCCTCGCGCTTGCAGCGCCTCTGCCACGGCGATGCCGGGAAACAAATGGCCGCCTGTGCCGCCACAGGCAATGAGGATTTTTCGGGTCGTGGCCACGCTGGATGGAAGAATTCAACTGCATCGGGCGTGCCAAAACCGATTTCACCACGCCTTGGCGAATTGGAAACAATTCTTGACAATCCGGCAATCCATAAAGCGAGCCGAGGTGAATTTTTTTCCACTTACAAGTGTTTGCGGACTTGGTCGGTGACGAACCATTCCTCGACCTTGAGACGGGCCCACGGGGTTTTGCGCAAGAAGGTGAGGCTGGACTTGAGACTCGGGTTGAACAGAAAACACCGGATGGGAATGCGCCGGCCCATTTCCTCCCAGCCGTGCTGGTCCACCAAATATTTCACGACGGCTTCCAAGGTGATGCCATGCAAGGGATCCTTGGGGTGAAGCTCAGGGGGGGCTCCGCTCGTCATCGTGCTAAAGGTGGAGTGTTTGGCGGGACTCTATCAATTGCTGTCGCGCGGCAATTTATTTTCGCCGCTCCCCGCGGTGGAACTGGCGCTGTCAACCGCGTCATCCGCGATGATGTCATCGAGCATATGCTTGATGCCGATTTCCGCCAGGTCGCTGCGTGAGTATATGCCGCGGGCTTTCAGATACCATGCCAGGGCGGTGCCGGTCTGCTTGGGCGTGCGAATTTCAAATTGATGGGCGCGGTCCAACGCTTTGGTGAAATCGGCGACCTTGGGGGCAAGCAATTCGAGTTCGCGGCCGAGTTTGGGATCATCGGGAAATTGTTCGCGCAGGGCGGCGAGTTGCTCCCAGGCTGCATAGTTCTGGCCGACCTTGCCAAACTCAGTGGCCTTGCCCAAGGCCGCCTCGATCTTGGTTAGATTGGTCATGATTTGTTTGAACGCGTCCTCGCGCTTGGCATCACCGGCAATGGCGGGCGCGAATTCGTATTGGCGCTTGGCGATCTCGCGGTAGTTGCCCTCGCTGAGCAGGCGGTCAAAGTCGTTGCGGGCAATGAGCACGGGTTGGCCTTTCCTGATGATATCGCGGAATTCCTCAAGCTTCGGGTTGGTCGGCCAAATCTCGGTGGCCGCACGGATTTTTTCCGCAGCCTTGTCGTTTTCGCGGGCCAGCAGGTGGGCCTTGGCTTCCTCGATGGCGAGGTCCGAGGCGAGCGAGTAGCCGGAGATGGCACCATCCATTTTGGACGACGGAAAATCCTTGGCCGAGGCCTTGAGGCGGTCGGCAAGGGTCTTCGCCTTGGTGAAATCGTGGGCTTGCAGCGCGCCATAAACCTCATTCAGATCGCGGGTGTAATTGAGCACCTTGAGCTTTTTCTCCAGCGGCAGGGTGGCCACCGGCGCGAGGTATTCGCCCACGGCGAAGGCTTCCATGAGGCGTTGCGAAGCGGAGTGGAGTTCGCCGCGGATGAGCATGAGGTTGAAGGCTTCGATGTATTTGTCAGCTTCGCGCACCGCTTCGTTAGAGAGCGAATCCAACGAGGAAACGGTCGGGCTCACTCCCATCGATTCGGAAAACAACTTGGCCACATCCGAGCCTTTGTCGATGCGCAGGGTGGTATCGCCGTCTTTCCACACTTGGTTGTAAAACCGCGCGGCCATGATGACGTGCTCGAAGCGGCGTTGCATGAACCATAACACCATGTTCACCTGATACTGCGCCTTGGTCTTGATCGTCTGCGCCTCGGTGCGCACAAGGTTGGCCTTTTTCAAAACCTCAATCTCGGTGATACGGCGCAACGCGTCGGCGTATTTGAGCGATTGCATGCCGGCGCCGGGAGTGGCACCCACCGCGCCGCCGCCCTGTGCGGGTTTGCCGTTTTTGCCGGCAGGGGCGGCCTGGGCAGCCACGCCTGGGGCCTTTTCATGGCGGGCGGCCCAATCCGATTCGGCTACAATGGCCTTCTTCTCGACCTCGATGGACTCGTTGAGTTTCTTCAGGCCGGCGATGTCTTGCTTGGAGAGCATGGCCATATACACCGCCTCAGCCAGGGTCATGCAGATATTGGCGTCTCCCGGATAGGTCGCCGCCCGTGGCAGCAGCGTGAAGCCATCGTAGAGATTAGGCGCGGGCTTGTGAAACGGCGATACCGTAGCCAAAATCGTCGCGATCGTCTTCCGATACTCCAGCGTCGCCTCATCGCCTTCCGGCGGTTGACTCAGATACTTTTCAAAGCGCGCCTTGAGCAGCCGGTTGTCACCTAACGGAATGGCCACGCCCCCCACCGTGATGGTTTCCGCCGAGGGATCGAGCAGCGGAATTTCCTGGCCGAGCGGACCGGCAGCGGGTTTTTGTTTGGGTGTGGTGACCGTGTCGGTGGGTGCCCCGGGTTGGGCGGCGGACTGGCCCGCCGGTGGCGTATACACCTGGCCAGAAGCCATGCCGGAAACCAACAGCAAGAGAAAAATTGGCGTTTTCATCAGGGGCGATTGTTTTGTTAGAGGCGGGTGACGGCGGTGGCCACCGGAATGCCCCCTTGGCGGACTTTGATGCGCAAGGCATAACGCTGCTCGCGCTCGATGTTGAGGTTGTTGAAGTCCGGCGGAATCTCCACCCCGATCAATTCATCGCCACCCGGCGTGCTCACGCGCAGGCTGACAATTTGGCCGCGCTTGGTGGTCCAGCGCAGCTTTTCATCAATCTTGCCGGTGAGGGAGTATTCATTGCCGCGCAGACTGTTGCCGTTTTCCAAAAAGTCTTCGACGTTCAACGGACTCACGTCGCCAAACCGCGGCTTCTTTTTCTTGAAGAACGATTGCCCTGCCACAATGGCGAGCACCACTGCGGCGGCAATGCCGATGAAAACTCCGGGATGCAAACGGGAACTAGCGCGACGGGCCATGAGCTGTGAGGGTGGAGGGGATTCAGCGAACCGCGCCAATCTACCTGCGCAATTGAAAAAATCGAGGCCTAAATCCGCCTCAGTCCCATTGCGGCCGGCGGACCCCCGCCCAAGCAATGATAAGAGCCACTCCGATGTGCGCGAAAAGCGCGTAAAGACAGGGCATTTGCAGCGACAGCGAGGTATCAACCACCGCCTTCACCGCATCATGCACCTGGGTTTGGAGCGCCTCCACCGAGCCGGACCAGGCCCAATACGCCGAGATAAACGGGCGGGTGAAGACCTCGATGTTTTCCGGCAAGGCCAGCACCGCCCCGGACAGCGGCAGTTGGAATCCCACCAAATAAATCGACAGCAACGACGCCTGCTCAGCGGTGCGCATCATCGAGGAAATGGCCAGACAAATGGACGTCATGGCCGCGTTGACTAACAACAAAAACCCGGCGTGCACGAAAAACTCGCCGCGGAACTGCCCGAAAAAATTCACAAAAAACGCCATCCACAACGATTGGGCGATAACCAAACATGACAAAAACGCAATTTTTGACGCCAGATAAGCGGACGGTCGCAGTCCCCCGAATTTCTCCTTCTCATAGATTGGGCGCTCGCCGGCAATCTCGCGGGCAGAATTGTTAGACCCCATCAGTGCCAGCAGCACCACCTGAAACATGATGATGCCGGAGACAGCGGAGCCGACCTTGGCCTGGTCCGCACGCACGTTCTGTTGCTCGCGGATTTCCGCCGAGATGTCCGTCTGGCGGGTGTCGGAAAAGCGCCGGATATTGCCCGACGCCTTGTCGCTGAACAACGTGACAAGGATCGGAAAACACAGCAAGATGGCCAGTTGCAAAAACACCTGGCCACGATCCCGGAAGAATATCCGCCAGCGTCGCGACAGCAACGTGGACAATTGACTGCAAAAGCCCGGCATCGGCAAGGGTTCAAAAACCGGCGGGGAGGACGGCACCGGTGCCGTGGCCGCCGCCTCGTCTGCGGGGGCCATCTCCGCCGCGGCTGGCGTGGCACGGTTAGGTGCGGGTTCGCCGCTGGCGGGCAATTGCAGGCCGCCGCTGGCGAGGAGCACTTCACGGTTGCGCTCCAACATTTGGTAATATGAGGCGCCGTGTTTTTGCCAGGAACTTTGCCAGCGCTCCGCCGTCTGGGTGGCCAATCGCGGATAGACCTCCTCGCTGTCTTTCACCGAAAAATAATGGGTCAGCCGCTCCGGCGGGCCATGAAACGCCAGACACCCCTCATGCAACACCAATATCGAATCATACAACTCCAGATGCGCCAGCGAGTGGGTCACCGACAGCACGATGCGCCCGTCCTTGCGCGATAGATCGTGCAACAAGCGGACGATCTCCCGCTCGGAACGCGGGTCGAGACCGGAAGTAACCTCGTCGCAGAGCAGAATTTTCGGGTCGGAAACCAACTCCATGGCCAACCCCAAGCGCCGCTTTTGGCCGCCGGATAAAACTTTGACCAGACGGTCACTGATACCAGTTAGACCAGCCTCTTCCAACACCCGGTCGATCCGCAGATCCAACTCCGCAGTGGTGCGGCAGCGCACCCGCAAGCGCGTCGCGGCCTCCACCGATTCGTCCACCGTGAGCGGATCATACGCAATGGAAAATTGCGGCACATAGCCGATCTCCGAGGGGGAGAAATCCCCGCCCTTTGATAGATTCCGGCCATCCCAGAACAAACTCCCGGAGGACTCCGGATTGAGCCCGGCGATGGTCTTGAGCAGCGTGGTCTTGCCGCATCCCGACGGCCCGACGATGGCCATGAAATGGCCCTTGGGCACCTTGATCGAGAGATGATCGACGAGGTTGACCTCGGCACCGTCTTTGCGAATGGTGAAACTAACGTCTTGAAGTTCTAACACGGGAGCTGCGGGTTAACCGGTGACCGACACGAAGGAAAGCGGAAATTTCCAGTTTCGGCTAGCACTAAACACGCCCCCGCACGGTGGGTTGTCAAAAAAACTGCGGGCGACTGGGGGCCGGGCCGAAGGTGTCACGGCGCGACCACTCCGTGCTGGAGTCCTTGTGCATTTCCGCCGCCTTGCCGCGTGGGTCGGTCGCCGCCTCACTAACCACCTTCACCGGCGTGCCGGTCCGCACCACCTCATAGAGGAGCGGCGCGAAATCCATCGGCAACCTCACGCAGCCATGGGAAGCCGTCTCCCCCGGTTGCGGAATGATTCCGCCATGCATCCCAATGCCAGATGCGGTAAGCCGCATCCAATGGGGCATGGGTGCCGGCACGTAGACCTCCCCTGGCGGCACCCGGGTTGCCGGCGTTGCATCCCCGTTAGTCACGTTGCCCATCGCATCTTGCAACCACCCGTAATGGCTGGAATACTTCAAGTCCATCTTTTCGGTGATAGTGTAATGGCCAGGTGGCGTCGCATGCCCCGGCTTGCCGGTGCAGATATACGACCAACCGATCGGCCGGCCCGCGCGCTCATAGGTGGCAATCTGCCGCGACAAGTCCAGCGTCACCGCCACCTCCCCAGGCCCGCCATCATCCGCCCACTCATACAGGATCGGCTGCGCCTTGGACACTTCCCCAACCGGGGTCCACCCACACGACACCATGCCAAGCAGCATCCCCGCCCCCATGGCCAATCGTAAAATGGATCGCATCCGACAAATTCTCATACCTCAATTAGATATTGATCAATAAACCACAGCTCTCTGGCGCTTGTCAAGCCCTGGCGACATCCGGGAGCATGACAGTATAGCTCTAACCCCTCGCGCCAATCCGGTGGTCTGATCGGACCACCGGATTGGCGCGAGGGCGGGCTGCGAATCAGACTTGACTGGCTGGAGTGGCCCTTCTACCCTAACGCCTCTGCGGCGGGGTTGGATCAACCCGCAGCCGCCCAGCCCTCCCTCTAACCCCTTCCTACTGTGGACCTCCAAGAAATCCGCCGCATTGTCGAACTCATGAACGAGCACGGGCTCACGCTCTTCGACCTGACCAAGAAAGATTTCCACCTCAAACTCAAAAAGGGGGCGGATTTGGATGACCTGCGCGGTTTGCTCGCCAGCCTGCCCGCAGCGGCCGCTCCCGTCCCGGCCGCCGCCGTGGCGAGCGCGCTCGCCGCTGCACCGCTGGCTCCTGCGGAGGCGCAAGGCACGGAGATCACTTCGCCGATGGTGGGCACCTTCTACATCAAGACCTCGCCGGAGGCCGCGCCGCTGGTCAACGTCGGCGATGCCATTGCCGTGGGCCAAACCCTTTGTATCATTGAAGCGATGAAGGTGATGAACGAAATCAAGGCCGAGTGCTCCGGCATCCTGCTTGCGGTGGTGGCCGAAGACGGCGCGCCCGTCCAATACGGTGACGTGCTGTTCCGCGTCAAATAGCCCGCCACCGCCCTTCCAACTCTATCCTGCCATCGCATGTTCAAACGCGTCCTGGTCGCCAATCGTGGTGAAATCGCCCTTCGTGTCGTGCGCGCCTGCCGCGAACTCGGCATTGAATCCATCGCCGTTTACTCCGAGGCGGATGTCGATTCGATGCACGTCCAACTTGCCGACGAGGCGGTTTGCATCGGGTCGGCCCCTAGCAAAAAATCCTATCTGATGCCAGACCGGATCATCGCGGCGGCGGAAATCACCGGGGCCGAGGCGATCCATCCAGGCTATGGGTTTCTCTCGGAAAACGCCCGCTTCGCGCAGATTTGTGCGGCTTCCGGCTTCACCTTCATCGGACCCTCCGCGGAAATCATCGCCATGATGGGCGACAAGGCCACCGCCCGCGCCACCGCCCTAGCCAATGGCGTGCCGGTCACGCCAGGATCAGGCATCATGCGGGTGCCGGAAGAGGCCCTCGCCGAAGCTAAAAAAATCGGTTTTCCCGTCATGATCAAGGCGACCGCCGGCGGCGGCGGTCGTGGCATGCGCCCGTGTTTCAAGGAGGCGGAGTTCATCCACCTGTTCTATGCCGCGTCTAACGAAGCGCTGGTGGCGTTTGGCAATGGCGAGTGCTATCTGGAAAAGCTTGTGATCAACCCGCACCATGTGGAATTCCAGGTGTTCGGCGATGCGCACGGCAACTTCGTCCACCTGTGGGAGCGCGATTGCTCGCTGCAGCGCCGCAACCAGAAAATCATCGAGGAATGCCCGTCGCCCCTGCTCACGCCCGAGCTGCGCGCCCGCATGGGCGACGCGTCCGTCCAACTCATCCGCTCCATTAACTATCAGAATGCCGGCACCATCGAGTATCTCGTCGATGAGGCCGCGGAGAATTTCTACTTCATGGAGATGAACACGCGGATCCAGGTTGAGCACCCGATCACCGAGGAAGTCATGGGCTGTGAGCTCATCAAGGAACAAATCAGCGTCGCCGCCGGCGAGCCGCTGTCCCATCACGTGTATAAATCCTCGCCGCGCGGCCACGCCATCGAGTGCCGCATCAACGCCGAGGACCCATATAACAACTTTGCCCCCAGCCCCGGCACCATCGATCTGTGGTATGCCCCCGGTGGCAAAGGCGTGCGCGTGGACACGCACGTTTACTCCGGCTACACAGTGCCACCGCACTACGACTCGTTGATTGCCAAGCTCATCGTCACCGGTTCCACCCGGCAGATCGCCATTGCCCGCATGAAACGCGCGCTCGGCGAGTTCATGATCCGCGGCATCAAAACCACCATCCCCTTCCAGCAGGAAATCATCGCCCACCCGGACTTCATCGCCGGCACCTACGACATCGGTTGGGTCGCACGCTTTATGGAAGAGCGGAAGATTTAAGTCATGACCCATGACCCATGTCTCTACTGCATATTGGATCTCGGCTATGTGAATGAAGCCGATGCGGAGCGGGTCGCTGCCGAGCTGTTAGCCGGGGGTGCGGACCTGCTCCAACTCCGCGCCAAAGGCCACCCGCTTGGGCTGATAGAGTCAGTAGCCAGGCGCGTTTTGCCGCTGTGCCGGGCGGCCGACGTGCCCTTTATCCTCAATGATCATCCCGCCCTTGCCGCGAGACTCGGTGCCGCTGGCGTCCACCTCGGCCAGGATGATGGATCCCTAACCGAAGCGCGCGCGCTGACAGGAACAGACATGCTCATCGGTCGCTCCACCCATTCGTTGGCGCAGGCCCGCGCCGCATTGGCGGAAGGGTTTGATTATATCGGCTTCGGCCCGTTGTTTCCCACTCCCACCAAGGCGGGGCGTCCGGCCATCGGCCTCGATGACCTCGCCACGATGGAGCGCGACGTCGGTGCCCACATTCCGGCGTTTTGCATCGGTGGCATCCATCCGGGCAATCTCGCCCAAGTGCTGGCCGCCGGTGCCCGCCGCATCGTGATGGTCTCCGCGCTGCTGCAAGCCGCGGACATCCGGGCCGCAACGCGGGGTGTGGCGCTTATCTGCGCTGCCTCTTCGTAGGCGCGTTGGTGACAACGCGGGGGGGGAAGATCCGCATTCTAACGAATGTGCCGACGGGTGGCAGCACTCTTCGTAGGCGCGTTGGTCAATACTGGCAGTTTAGGCGGCGTAAAGAAATAAACTTGACAAAGTGCTTAAAATTCCTTAAGTGCTT
>JBAXOF010000058.1:0-16993 GCA_037133375.1 Verrucomicrobiota bacterium
TGGCCAGTCACGGCGCGGCGAGGCCGCCACGCCCTACCGGGCAGGGTAGGGCGGATCGGCCCGGTCCGCCGACTTGTCCGCCCGCATGGGCGGTGCCAAGGCGCGGCGGATGAACCGCACATGGGCTGTCCCAGCCGTTGGCCAGTCACGGCGCGGCGAGGCCGCCACGCCCTACCGGGCAGGGTAGGGCGGATCGGCCCGGTCCGCCGACTTATCCGCCCGCATGGGCGGTGTCACGGCGCGGCGGATGAAATGCCCAATAACGCCACGCCCTCGGGGCCAGTCACGGCGCGGCGAGGCCGCCACGCCCTACCAGGCAGGGTAGGGCGGACCTGCCCGGTCCGCCGACTTATTCCGCCCGCATGGGCGGTGCCAAGGCGCGGCGGAGCGAGGCGACATCCATATTCCTTGAAGTTTCCGCTTGCATCCCGCTAATGTGCAATTATGCTGCACAGGTATGCGAACCACGCTTGTCTTGAAGGATGAATTGATGATTGAAGCCAAGAAACGGGCTGCGGAACGGAGATCCAGTGTCAGTGCGATCGTGAATGAAGCGCTGATGGACACGTTCCGGCCGTCGTCGCCTGCGGGAAATTCGCCTCCGTTTCAGATGCCCACGTTTCGTCCGCCCTCTGGACAGTCAGTGCAAACCTTGCCAGCAGAATTCGACGAAATCTTGGTGGCCGAGGACTTCCAACCCTACCAAGCATGATTCTATTTGATGTCAATGTGCTGATTTATGCGCACCGGGAGGATCAGGTGGATCACGCGTATTTTCGGCATAGAGTGGAGGCGGTGGTCAGTCAGCATTCCTCCTTTGGCATGTCACAGTTGGTGGCCGCTGGTTTCGTTCGTATTGTGACCCATTCCAAGTTCCCCAATGGCCCCACTCCGCTCGCACTTGCCTTGGCCGTGGTTGAGAGCCTGATGCAACGACCCAACGCGCATTGGATTTCTCCAGGCAGGCGTCACTGGGAGTTGCTGGCCAGCTTGTGCCGCACGACTCGCGCTGCGGGGAAGTCGGTTGCGGATGCTCAACATGCGGCCATCGCCGTTGAACATGCCTGCACCTGGGTGTCACGTGATCAGGATTTTTTCAAATTTGAGGCGCAAGGTTTGCGCTTCGAGTGGTGGTCGCCAGAGGGTCGATGAGGCCGCTACATGAACAGGAGGCAACAGAGGTCAGAGGGGGGGGGGATTTTTGATTTTGGATGGGAAAGAGGTGCTTCGCAGCGTCTCAGTGGCAGATTCCACCAGATTTATTGGATATGGATTTCCTCACCATCTGCCTTCGCAAATCCACGAGTGAATCCTTGCCAATCCGGCCAAGGATCTCAATATCCAACGCCCAATGTCCAAGGCTCAAGGGAAGAGAGGCAGCACGGACCGGGACTTGCCAAGTCCCGTCGGCATCGCAGGGTAGGGCGGACCGGCCGGTCCGCCGACTTATCCGCCCGCATGGGCGGTGCCAAGGCGCGGCGGATGAGCCGCTCAAGAACTGCCACTGGCATGGACTGCGGCTACGAAGACCCCGCGTTCTCACGAACGCGCCTACGAAGAAAATCCAAAATCCAAAATTCTAAATTCTAAACCAATCAGTGCCCTCAGTGGAATCAGTTCTTTTCAGTGGTTATCTTGCTCCGCTTCACCCCAATCCCCCGCGTTCTCACGAACGCGCCTACGAAGACCCTGCGTTCTCACGGAATAGGATCGGCAAAGACCGGGCTTGTCAGAAAGCGGAGCATGGGTGACGCTGGCTTGCGATGAAATTGCTGTCATGGAACGTGAACGGCCTGCGGGCGGTGTTAGGCAAGGGCTTTGGCGAGTTCATGACCGCCGAGCGGCCGGACATTTTGTGTTTGCAGGAAACCAAGGCGCGGCCGGAACAAGTGCCATTGCCCTTGGAGTTGGCTGGTTACCATGATTATTGGAATTCGGCGCAGAAGCCGGGTTACTCGGGAGTGGCAGTGTTCACGCGGGAAAAGCCGTTAGGGGTCGCGCTGGGCATGGGCATTGATGAACACGATACCGAGGGCCGGGTGCTGACTCTGGAGTATCCGGAATTTTTCCTGGTCAATGTCTATACGCCAAACGCCCAAGACGGCCTGCGGCGCCTGCCCTATCGGCTCGCCTGGGACGCGGCGTTCCGGGCGCATTTGGGCACCCTGGCAAAGCGCAAGCCGGTGGTGTTTTGCGGCGACCTGAACGTGGCCCACCAGGAAATCGACATCGCCCGCCCGCGCGAAAACCGCTTCAGCCCCGGGTTCTCCGACAGCGAACGCGAAAGTTTCACTAAATTGTTAGACGCGGGGTTTGTCGACACCTTCCGGCATTTCCATCCGGACTTGGAGGGTGCGTATTCGTGGTGGTCGTATCGGGCCGGCGCGCGGCTGCGCAACATCGGTTGGAGGATCGACTACTTCGGAGTGTCCGCGCCGTTGATCGGGCGGGTGGCGTCCGCGGCGATTCTGCCGCAGGTGTTAGGTTCGGACCATTGTCCGGTGGGCATCGTCCTCAAGGAATGAGAAGACTGCCGCTGGAAGCGTCAGCTACGGGGAAGACTGCCGCTGGAAGCGTCAGTTACGGGGAAGACTGCCGCTGGAAGCGTCAGTTACGGGAAGACTGCCGCTGGAAGCGTCAGCTACGGGGAAGACTGCCGCTGGAAGCGTCAGCTACGGGTCTCAGTGAGTCACCCGCATCGGCATGAGCACGTAGAGGAAGGTGCCTTCGATGCGCAACACGCCGGGACTCATCTCATCGATGAGGTCGAGGTAAACGTCGGTGGTTTCCAGGTTGCGCAGCGGGGCTTGCAAAAACTCCGGATTGAAGGCGATTTGCATCGGCTTGCCCTGATAGATGACATCCATCACTTCCTGCGCTTCGCCGACATCCGGCGAGTTGGCGGTGACCTCGATTTGGTTTTCGCTGAAGACGAGTTTGACCGAGTTGGACTTGTCCGAGGCCAGGAGCGAGACGCGCTTGACGGTATCGAGCAACGCCTCGCGGGAGATGATGACACGTTCGAGGGCATCGCCGGGGATGACCTGACGGTAGTTCGGGTAGTTGCCCTCGATGAGTTTGCTGGCCAGCAGGTTGTCGCCGATGGCAAAGGAGATCTGGTTGTCGGTGAGCTTGACGATGACGTCACCGGTATCGCCCAGCAGGCGTTGGAGTTCCTGCACCGCTTTGGTCGGGATGATGACGTCGGTTTCGTGAGACGCGGGAAATTCGAGATCACTATCGACCATGGCGAGGCGGCGGCCGTCGGTGGCCACCAAGGTCATTTTGCCATCGCGGAACGAGGCAAAGATACCATTCAGGACGTAGCGGGTTTCGTCCGAGGAAATGGCGTAGGCGGTTTTGCGCAGTCCGTCGCGCAGGACCACCTGTGGGATGCGGAACTCCTTGGCACCTTGGAAGTTGGGCAGCGGCGGGAATTCCGCCTCACCCAAGCCGATGATTTTGAAAAACGACGGGCCGCAGCGCATCGAGGCGTGGTTCTTGGAGTCCACGGAAACCTCCACTTCGCTGGCGGGCAGTTCGCGCACGATGCTGACCAAGCGCTTGGCCGGCAGGGTGGTGGCGCCCTCTTTGTCGATCTGGGCTTCCACTGAGCCGGTGATGCCGACGTCCAGATCGGTGGTGGTGAATTGAATGCGCCCATCCTTGGCCACGATCAGGACGTTGGAAAGGATCGGCAGGGTGGTGCGCGAGCTTACCACGTGCTGGACCTTTTGCAGGCCATCGAGAAATGCTTCCTTGGAGATACGAAACTTCATAGCTGGATACTCGTAACGAGTTGCGAGGAAGTTCCCGTTTTCGTGCCGCCTTGGCAAGCATTCTTTAAGAATCCGAAAGAACTTTTATGAATTCCATTGATTTCAGGACCTTAGCGGCGGAGCTGGGACTCGATGCGGGCGAGAGTTTCTTTGAGTCCCGGGGTCTGGGCGAGCTCGGATTGGACCTTTTTGCAGGCGTGAATGACGGTGCCGTGATCGCGGCCGCCGAAAGCTTCACCGATCTCCATGAGCGAGCCTTTGGTGAGTGAACGGCTCAAAAACATCGCGACTTGGCGTGGGAAGGCGATGCTGGCAGGGCGCCGGCGGCTGGTCATGTCCGCCAGGCGCACATCGTAGTGCTCGGCAACGGCGCGCTGGATGGTATCAATGCTGACTTGGCGGCTGGCTTCTTCACGGATGAGGTCGCGCAGCAGATGCTCGACCTTATCGACGGTGACGCTTTCGCCGGCGAGGGAGGCGAAGGTGGCCACTCGCATCAGCGCGCCTTCGAGGCGGCGGACGTTGGTGCAGATGTTTTCGGCCAGAAACTGGAGCACGGATTCATCGACCCGCACTTTCCAATCAACGGTTTTTTTCTTCAGAATGGCCATCCGTGTTTCCATCATCGGCGGTTGCATCTCCACGGTGAGGCCGCACTCGAAGCGCGAGATGAGACGGGGCGCGAGGCTTTTGATTTCGCAGGCGGGACGGTCGCTGGTGAGGATCACCTGGTTGCGGCCGTCAAGCAGGGTGTTGAAGGTGTGGAAAAATTCTTCCTGCGAGCGTTCCTTGCCGGCGAGGAATTGCACGTCGTCAATGAGCAACACGTCGGACTGGCGGTAGCGGCGGCGGAATTTCTCGATGTCGCCACGGCGCACCGCGTCAATGAACTCATTGGTGAATTTCTCACAGGTCAGATAGACGACGCGGCAACCCGGATGGCGGTGCAACAATTCCTGACCGATGGCTTGCATCAGGTGGGTCTTGCCGAGGCCCGAACTGCCGTGGATAAACAAGGGGTTGTAGCCGACTCCGGATTTCTTGGCCACGGCCTCGCAGGCGGCGTGCGCAAACTGGTTGTTGGCACCCACCACGAAACTGGCAAAGGTGTAGGCGGGATTCAAGCCGGCGCTTTTCACCCGTTTGTCGAGGGCGTCGCCGGTCAGAGTAGGGGATTTGACCGGTCCGCGGCTGTGGGAAAATTCATGGGCGGCGTGCGGCAGGGCGGTGGCTTGGGATTGGGATTGGGCCAGCACGACTTTCACCTCGCGCACATCCTCGAAGGTGCCGCTCACGGCCATGGTCAATTCGGGCAGGTAATTGGTCTCAATCCACACCTGATGGATTTCACCTGGCACCGCCACCGCCGCGATGCCATTCTGGTGGCCCTGCCAGTGGGCCGCGCGGAACCAACGTTGAAAGGCATCCTGACCGACCGAGGCACGCAACGTGTCACACACTGCACTCCAGTTCTGGTGGGCGGTCGGCAAGTTTGATAGAGAGGATTCATCTTCCTGCATGGAGAGTGCGGATGGAGGCATAACTGGGGTGAAAATGTTGGGCTTGGCAGAAGGCTTGGATTCCAGGCACGGTATGGGTGGCGGGAATGGACGGGAGGCAGAGAATGCAGGGTGAAAATTCCTCTGAGAAAACTATTTTTGGGAAGTCTAACAGATGAGGCGTCCACCGCCCTTTCCATGGGAGTTCCACAGCAAATGTTTTTTTTCACTTGACCTCTGCGATGTTTCGCTTCGCCAAAGCATTCATGCCGGTGACGGCGGAGGAATATGTGGATGCGCTTGAAATGAGCGTTACTGCGCATCCCCGATGGCCGCAACGGACGGTTTTTTCGTGCGGAAAACCTCCGGCAATATCGAATGGGTGGGGACATCTTATGCCCTTCGGGAAATCAGGCGGGCGTCCCGCGTGCCCGCAAAAAAAAAAGGCCGCCCGGATGCATCCGGGCGGCCCTGCAATTGATAGGATCAGGCTGACGTGTTAGAATTTATAACGCAGGCCGAGCTCCAGCAGGCAGTCATTGCCAAGTTTGAGTTTGGTGCTCTCGCCGCCATCGCTGAGGCTGGCGTCGCTGTAGTAAATCCAGCGTGCGCCGCCATAGATATCGAAGTTGGGGGCCACACTGTAGTTCAAGCCGCCGAACACCTGGCTGGTGAACACCCAGGTGCTATCGGATAGCTTGTTGCCGTCCCCGGTGAGTTCGAGATCCACCCAAGCCGCGCCGAGTCCCGCGCCGAAGTAGGCGTTGAGGCTGCCGGTTAGCTGATGCTCGAACTTGATGTTGAGCGTGATAGGCATGACCTGCAGATCGTAGCCGCCCGAGACGCCGTAATAGTTGGCAGCCGCTTGGAGGGCGTCGCCCATTTGGCTGACGGTGTAGCTGCTGCGCAATACCGGGGCGGGGGTGATTGCAGTTAGGTTACGGTTGACCGGCCCGCTATAGTTGTCTTCTTTCGTGGTGTAACCGACTTCACCGAAGAGGGAGACATTCCAACCACCCATTGTCCAGCAACTGTTGCTGGCGCCGAGGTGGAGGTTATATTGCAGTTCTTCTAATTCGGTGAGGTAACCGACGGAAGCACCGGCGAACCAGGTCACAAGGCATGGCGGCGGGGGCGGGGCGATGGTCTGTTTCGCGGTGGTTCCGGCGAATACCGGGAGGGCCAAGACGAGTGGAATAATCAATGTAGTTTTCATGGTGAAATCAAACTAACGGGAAATTCGTTGAGCGTCAAGCGCTTTTTTATTTTTTCCTGAAGACGGCATGTTGCCAGCTTCAGGAAATCAGGTAGGCGTCCCGCGTGCCGGTAAAAAAGGCCGCCCGGATGCATCCGGGCGGCCCTGCAATTGATAGAATCAGGTTGATGTATTAGAATTTGTAACGCAGGCCGAGCTCGAGCAGGCAGTCGTTGCCGAGTTTGAGTTTGAGTTCGCTGAGGCTGGCGTCGCTGTAGTAAAGCCAGCGTGCGCCGCCATAGACATCAAAGTTAGGGGTCACACTGTAGTTCAAGCCGCCAAACACCTGGCTGGTGAACACCCAGGTGCTATCCGAAAACTTATCGGAATTTCCGACGGTAGCAGGATATACGGGTAGGGAAGTTGTCTTGAGGTCGATCGACCCAAGCCGCGCCAGTTTTCATGGTGAACGTTTTGACTAACGGAAAACTCGCCGACCGTCAAGCGGTTATTTGGTTATTGTTCCCCGTTTCCATGCCGGCACTATTCGAAGCGGGCATTGAGGCGGTAAAACTTGCTAGACTGGCCGGGCGCTAATGTCAGCACGACCGTCTGGTCGCCACCGATGAAGTCGCTAATTATTCAAACTCGTCTGGAACGGCAAAATGTGCGGTGATTTGGGCCACGATGTCGTCCATCATGGCGTAACGGCGGGCGTATTTTGGCCGATGATTCGGTTTCATCTGCTCGCGGGAACGGCACGGGGTGACCAACGGAAGTTCATAAAAATTCGCACTGGCGGCGGTGCCTCCCACCTCGATCCAAGCGGCATTGTAGTCGAAGTGGATCTCGTCCCCCTTCTGGAACTTGCGCTTCTTGTGTATCCCGTAGGCATGGCTCGTTTCCGTTACGGCAAGAATGCGTTGGCAGCCCCAGGCGCATGCCAGTGTTTGAGCGACAAAAAAAACCAGGCTTTTGGGCCGGAGGTCGTGCATTTCCCGCATCGCCTGCTTGATGCTGGTTGCCCCGAGATGCTTGAGGGCACCTTGCACGCCGCCGATGTAAAAGCAGCGCCGACCTTCGGGGTCGAGGGCGACCGTGCCGATCATGCTGGTCAGTTCTCCTGGTTCATCCAGGCATTCCAAGTCGATGACCAACTCGCCTTCCTTGCGGTAGCTGCGGGATTTTCCGCAGTGGCGCAAGTAGACGACGTAGCGCCGTTTGGTCGTCCATGTCGCCAGGAGCAGCTCATTGCGCAGGTAGAGTGCTTGAAACATGCTCGGCGGCAGGCAATGGACAGCCCACTCGTAGTGTTGCTTGAGGATGGCAAGGATTTCCCGACTGGACCAATCAGCACACAAGTAGGGCGGGCGCAGGCGCCGGCACAAGCTGGGATCGAGCTCGACGAGATCGCGCAGCGGCACCTTGGAAAGCAAGGAAAACCAAGCGGTGGAGAGCCGTGGGTGGAGCAGGGATTTTGCCACAAATGCGCAGCGCTTCACTGTTGCATTGGGAATTTTTGAAGGAATGGCCCGGCATGTATAGCGGTATAAAGCCTTGAATACGATGAGCGGATCTGACCAGTGGCGCATACAGAAAAGAGAAGGGTCGTGTGGGTTTGTCGGTGAACGGGCGCGGTGAATCTGCATTTGGATGCGCAAGACGCAAGTTTTTTTACAAAATCATGGCGCCATTGTTGTTTACCACTCCTTGTCATTGACCAGGCGCGCCTGACTGGACTCGAACCAGTGACATTCCGCTTAGAAGGCGGCTAATCGACTGAAAACAAACGAGTTACAACTACGAAATATGTTGCTATGGTCACCATGTTCAGAATATTCAATTGACTTAGGGGCAGCATGGGGCACTCTTTTGTTCATGCCAAGGCAAGCCAAATTTCGGCCAGTTAGGACACCCGGCAAAGGATGGAGACTCAACGTCCCCGCATGCTTGGCAGTATCGGGGCACCGCGAGCGGTATTTCTTTCGCTCTAAGGAGCTTGCGCTAGCCGAGGCTGGCAAGCTCCGTGAACGCCTCGAAACTTTCGGAACCCAATCCTCAGCAATCTCACCCAGTCTAGCCGAGCAAGCCACCGCTGCTGCGTCCCTGCTGGTCCCGCTTGGCAAGCCGCTTGAAACCCTGATTTTCGAGCATGGGCACACGGGTGGGGTGGAAATGCTTCGCCGTCATTACATCGGCGCGATGCCGAAAGCTGAAGCCCTCATAATTTGGGCAATCGGGCCGCATGGGAAGAAAATCCCGAACCTCGCAATCGCTTGAACCTCATCCTTGGGGGAACAGTGAGCGGGGCAGGGGAGTCGCTGTGTTCCAGCCGCCAGCTTACTCGTCCTTATCGGAATCAGGCAGCCAGCTGTAGGGCCTCGCTGAGCGCCCGGGATTCCATGATGTGATGCAGATCCTCCTCGCAGCGGATGAAATATGCGAATGCGCGTAAACCCCGCCAGTTCTGCCAGAAACTCCTGTGTCCCGTCGTTTATGGTGTGCTTGGCCATCAGCTTTCCGGCTGCCCGGCACATCGCCGTCGTGTTCACGTAAGCAAGATCGTAAAGTTTTGGGATCACATGTTAGAGCGAAGCCATGCCTGTGCTCAAGATCCGATCATAACCGGCAAGTATCACCGCGGCACCGCCGTATGATCCGCCGGAAACGTCCCTCCCATCCGCATGCCAACCGTCCGCCCCCTTGCCATCCTTGCCCTTGCGCTCGCCGCCAACCTCAATGCCGCACCCATTCCGGAAGACCTCCGCCAGAACGGTTGGTTCATCGGCGCGCAGGCATACACGTTCAAAGAATTCAGCGCCTTCGAGGCCATCGCCAAGACCAAGGAAGCAGGCGGCAACGTGATCGAGTTCTATCCCGGCCAAATCCTCAAGCCCGGCTCGCCTGACAAAGTCCACCACACCATGTCCAGAGCCGCGATGGCCGAACTCAGGGCCGAGTGCGTCCGGGTGGGCGTGCGGCCCGTCAACTACGGCGTCGTTGCCGCCAAGGACCGTGAGGAAGTCCGCGTCATCATGGACTTTGCCAAAAAGATGGAACTTTATTCGGTCTGCACGGAATCCACCGAACGGGTCGCTGAATGGGAGGCCGCCGCCAAGGAGTTTGACATGCGGGTGGCCTTCCACGAGCACGGCGGATCGATGGCCGAGCCCGATTACAAGGTCTGGCATCCTCTCTACATCCTCGGTGTCATTGAAAGCCGCGACCACCGTATCGGCGCCTGTGCCGACCTTGGTCACTGGTGCACCTCCAACCTCAAGCCCATCGAATGCCTGCGCATCCTCGACGGCCGCATCATCAGCGTTCACCTCAAGGACAAGGCCGCAACCGGGGAGGCCGCCGTGGTGGTGGCCGGCAAAGGCGTGGTGGATGTCGCGGTCTGCCTCGAAGAACTCAAGCGGCAGAAGTTCGATGGCCACATCTCCATCGAACACGAGAACGACTGGCAGGACAGCGTGCCACAGGTCCGTGCCGACATCGATTTCGTCAAGGCCCGTGCGAAATAGGGACGGTCGTGAAACTGCGCCCGTCCCTGTGTGCGGGCGGTGGGCATGTAAGGCGGGGGCCTGGGCTCCAACCCGATCTCCGTCATCGTCACCGTCATCGTCACCGGCTTCGCGGCTTTGGGCGGCTTTGGGCGGCTTTGGGCGGCTTTGGGCGGCTTTGGGCGGCTTTGGGCGCACACTTGGAAGTTGGACTTTGCTTGAAAATCCGCTCGTTGGACAGCGTGTGAGGGCGGCGATTTGAAAGCCGGATGAACCGGTCAGTTGACCCCGGCAAGCCCCGCCGCCATCGACCTGCCCAGCACCTCGCCCATACCGCGATCTTCGTTGCCAAGCACGTTGAAAAACAGCGCCTCGTAGGCCTCAACGGTCTTTTCTGGCAATCCCAGCGCGGCCGCCACCGCCTCAATGGTCGCGTCCTTGGCAAACAGCGCCGCGTTGAGGACAGTCCGGGTCGCGAGATTTGCTCCGTCGGCGTGCAGGCTGTGGGCGTGACGGACGGGGGCGATTGACGGATGATCGCTATAGAGATCCGGCCACATCTTCCAAAGCCATGCCTGAAAAAGCCGATTAATCTTCCCCTCTGGAAAGATCGGAAATTCCATGTTTGCCGCGGACAGCCGCTCCACCGCAAACCATCCGCAATCGGGCCTCATATAGGTTCTGATCTGAAACGACGTATCATCGAACGCATTGTCACCAGCAGGCCCTGATGTGGTCGGGCGCAATTGCGGATTGCGGCTCAGCACCTCAACAAGCTTCCTGAACGGTTCGTACATCATGGCAGTGTTGGGTAAGTTATCGGCCAGTGAGAAGTTAGGGTTCCGACCGTTGAAACTCTTCCATATCGGCCAACCAAATACAAGACATATCTAGGTCAATCCGAACATAATCATAGACGCGTATTACCGACCCGCGACCAGATCTTCGCGATGGTGGAATGAACCGCTATGTCGCGTTATATGGAATTGAAAGCAGCCCTTTTGCGGCATCGCCTACCGAGCTGACAGACGTGTCAAGTTCCCGTGCTCCACCTGTGCTCTACCGTTGCCGTGAGGATGTTGAGATCCCTCCGTCCGCCAACGCCAAAGCACCCGTTGTTGAAGCCCACCGAGGAGGCACGCACATCCGCTGCGTCTCAACACCAATGACCCATCCCATTCGGCCAAATTGATCCATCAGGCTTTTTCGCTTTCACACCTCTCAACTTTCCCCGCATCCGCCTCACTGGCTGGAGCAGGAAGCCCCTGGCAACCGCCATGGCAGGCTCCTGCGTGGGGGCAGTCATGTCCGGTCGCCTTTCAACAACGAAACGGAAAGGAAACACGAAGATGAGCCCCATGATGGATGAAATGTTAGTGTGTGAGGTCGTGCCCCGCCTGCGCAGTGCAGTGCGGTCGATTCCCAAAATCGGCTGCGAAGACGATGATGAGATTATTGCGGACACCACGCTGATGGCAGCCCGGATGATGGACAGTGCAGAAAAAGCCGGACAGAAGTTTACAGCCGGCAATATCGCGTATTATGCCGAGCGGGCAGCCCGCAGTGGTCGCCGTAGCTACTACAGCGGTCGTTGCGACGCCATGTCAGCCGGTTGTCAGATCGACGGCAGGGCACGCCATGAGTCACTGGACGATGAGATCGAGTTCGAGACCGGCGAACCCGGTGTCCTGCATGATGTCATCGCGCCCTTTGGCGGTAATGACCGGGAATCGGACCCTGCCGAGGAAGCCGCCCGCAACCTCGACTGGCAATCGTTCCTCGCTGCCCACCCTCCGCGTCACCGGCTGGCGATCTTGGTGCTGGTGGAAGGTGGAACAATGCGAGAGGCCGGCAAGCTCTTTGGCATTGGCGACAGTGCCGCAGCAAAGCTCAAGCGCCGGATTGCTGCGGACTTGATTGAGTTCTTCGGCCTGGACGTCATCCGCCGCCTCCTTGATGGCAAGCGGCCGGGTTGGGAATCCGACTTGCGCCAGTCACGGGAACGGCACCTGTGCCTTTGCCACGTCAGCTCCGGGCGGGAGACAGCGATGCCCGTTCCGTGCTGATGGTTTCCTCCCCGGTGCTCCGCAATGTGTAGGGTGCCGGGGAGGATGCGGGTGGTGCAGACGACGGTGACGGTTTTTTGTTAGCTATGACCCGGCATGCGCACCAACCCCTAAGCACCCCGGCCGAGTGGGATATTTATTTCCCACTTGGTTGTCGCCCTCGTCAAACCGGCTTCTTCTTCATCCCCATGAATCACACCCCCTTCGGCAAGGCACAGCCAGAGGCAATTACCCGAATTACCGGCAAGTGATCCCGCGCGAGTTTCTGGTGGATGCCAGGGGCTGGGCAGGCCGCTCAAGCCCCGGTCCCGGCCATCGCGGCGTGACCTATCAAGCCCTCCCGTCAGTCCCGTGGTGGATTGGCGGGAGGGTGGAGGATGGTTAATCGCTGGCATTTTTTTAGCTCGGACTTGCCCGAAGGCATCCAACAGTTCCTGGCGTTGGGCCGGGCTGAGGCGCAGCCGGCCGTCGCTGCCGGTGCGGATGATGGAGGAGTGGGAGGGGGCGGGTTTGGATGTGGTTGATGATGTAGATTGCATGCGCGGGTATGTATTCAATCTATGCCCCCGCGTGGCTAGTGGCGGATCGAGCGCCTACGGCACAGGAGAGTTTATCGCAGACTATCGAAGTCGAGGTAGCATAGATGCCAGAGATGCCAGACCTCTGACAAAAATGCCAGAGGTGCTCTGTTGAGCGCTTACCCCCTAACGCTTGCTGTTCCCAGACAACCGTGATGCTTTGGCCGACATCGTTCGTGCAGTCACATCCCTGGCTACCAACAGATTTTTCTCCTATTTGTCAGTGGCCCGATTTACTTGGCTGTCTGATAGCACGGGGTTTGGGCGGGGACAAGGGGGAAGTGAGTCGCGGGAGGAATGCCCCCGGCCACGCTCGGCCACGCGGCTGTCGTCACACACTCGTGGCCGTCACGCAACAAAGTTTTTTGACTATTGCATCCATCTCACAAAATTGTTCTGCGGACGGGACGCAAACCGTCGACCTGGATGAAAAATCCCGCACCTTGGCCGAGGCGTCGTGCTACGCGATAGCCGGACTCAGAGTCGGCCCAACAACCGCCGCGGCGTACCCGCCCCATACCCGAATCCAGGCCGCGAGGATCTGTCTCCAACACTTCAGGATAGAGGCCCAGCCGATCCCAGCACCACTCATTTACGTTGCCAGCCATGTCGTAAAGCCCATAAGCGTTGGCTGCGAACGATCCTACAGGCGAAGTGCCACGCTTGTATGCCGGATGATAACCGGCGCTTCCAGTCTGATAGCCTTCCTGCCGTAGATTGCAGAAGTTCGCTTGATTGTGGCTGATTATATCGCCCCATGGAAGCCTCTTCCCGATAAGTCCACCCCTCCCCGCCTTCTCCCACTCCGCCTCAGTCGGCAGGCGATACCCGTTGGCATCCCACCTCACCATCGCATTACTGAGTTCGTTTTCGCCTGTCCGATAGACCTGTTTCAGGTCAATATCAGTATAATAACACGGAACTAGTCCATCCCTTTCGCTACGGGCATTACACCACTTCACAGCGGCATACCAAGAGATGCCCACTACCGGATGCTGCGCTGCCTTGCCCCCTGCCTTTTTCAGATCGTTGTAACCATGTTTCAAAGCCGAATCCAGCACCTCATCCCACTGCGCGTTGGTCACCAAGTATTTCTGCATGGAGAACGCGCTGACGTTCACCCTGTGCTGCGGCGCGTTTCTTATGCCATCGAGCGCGTCGCCCATCATGAACTCACCTGCAGGGACCAAGGCGAATCCGGGTGGCACGGGGGTGGGGGGCGCTTCATGGGCCTCGGCGACGGCGCTTTCGGCATGGACGGCAACTAGCGCCAGAGCATAAAGGCTGGCTAGGGAAAGGAACCGGAGGAATGTGCTCATGGGGACATCTGGAAGTGGACGTTCATGCTTGTACGATTCTTGGAACACTTGAGTGATAATAGAAGCCCTTGAGAGGGTATTACTGTGCACTCGGACATGGCTTCCAATTGATGACAGGAGGGTTTCCAACGGTGACGATAGACTTGAATCCGTTGAATTTGCCGTCACGTATACTCCAATTTGACTCGCTACTTTCTTCATCTATTTTCTGTTGCCACTTGTCCTGGAAAGCATCAAAAGCCTTGATGGCAATACTTTGATTGTCGTCAAGATACTTATCTAGCATCTTCTTAG
Organism: Verrucomicrobiota bacterium; assembly: GCA_037133375.1. GTDB lineage: Bacteria > Verrucomicrobiota > Verrucomicrobiia > Verrucomicrobiales > Akkermansiaceae > Luteolibacter. The sequence goes on from JBAXOF010000058.1 coordinate 14,237, forward strand.
CGTCCCCTGGTTGTGACCGACAAATCTTTCCGCATCGGAGAGCCTTCGGGCCTTTCTCTGAAATTGGCTTAAGGTAGCGTTTGAAGGCTACAATGTATGCATACTGCCTTCGTCCTTCATGCGCCACAATCGCCTGATAGCCCCCTGCGGTTACCGGATATGGGAATGTGGACATCGAACTTTGTTTCGGATAGAGAGTCTGAACATTCACAAAGATCTGGGCGGCTGACTCCACCCACGCGCAGCATTTTCCACCGTCTTCCTTTACGTTGTGAGACCCGGACTTATTGGCACGAGCAATGTCCGTGAGTAAAGCACTGGGATCACCTGTATACGCATAAACTCCATGTATATTCTCAATATGTTCCAAAGTATCATGTCCCACATGTATCAGACGGTCTCCCAATCCGTCCAAATTGTTCACAGTGTCATTGCCGACGAACTCATACAAATTCATCCCGCCTTCTTCTTCAATCAAATCCCTGGACGGCCAGCGGCCCGTGAGCGGATCGTAATAGCGGTACCCGTAGCAAGCCACATGCATGGTTCTGGCCCCTGAGCAATTCATCGTTAACCTATTGCAAGCCAAAGGTTTACGCAAATTTCCGGGCCCTGGCGACCCCGGGCGTGACGGACGCCGAACCGACCCTAAACCGGCGTTGGAGCCGCCGCAGACGGGTGTTTTGCCCCGGATTCGGCCCGTTTCACGACGCCGAAAGGACACCGGGAAGGTGGCGGCGGTCGGCCATGGCGGGGTGGTTGTCATTGCGTGGCTGTCTGATAGCACAGGGGTTGGGCGGGGACAAGCGGGAAGTGAGATCAGGGCGGAGACCGTCTCCGCCATGGCCACAACCCGGAGGCCTGCCTCGCCGCCGTGCTCGGACGCCTGCCCGCCATGACCACCCACAACGACCTCGGCGCGTTCTGGCCTCCCGCTGGCAACCAGCCGCCTCGGCAGGACCAATCGTGGACGTTGTAGCCACGGCCTGTCTGAGCTGATGCGTACCGACTCATCGATAACATATACACATGAGTATGCTATCTATGCAAACCCGACCAGCAGATCCACGCGCCCACTCATTGAGCGCTTACGTAGCAGAGATGCCAGACCTCTGACAAAAATGCCAGAAGTGCTCTGTTGAGCGCTTACGCCGCCGCGTGTCTCAGTTCATGAGTGGTGCCGAGCCTGATTTTCGGCATCCCTTGCTGAGACTGAAGCGGATACTGCCCGATAACCTACGATGTGAATTTGGAAGAACGACCCGATGGCAATTCGGCCTTTAACCCTCTTCTACTCCTGGAGCTAATCATGTGCAGGTAATACCCTCCCCCTATGAGAATGACTGGAAATATAACATTTGGCATTTTTTTCGAAATATCTCGCCCAATATTAATCGCTAGATCGTATCGATCACGTTCAATAGAGACAGCATCATTTCTTGGGTATTTAACAGGGGCGTCTGAAGCAATATCGGTTGGTATAATTATCAACATACTTTGGTTAATACCCACGAGACCATATCCCAAAGCTATTATAATATAGCTAAATATTCTCAAGACGGCCGACAATGTTGTAGCTTTTTTTTCAGTCATGAGTTGACTCCGTATCTTACTGAGGGGGGAAAACTTTTTTGCACAGACATCCGCAGCTTCCTCTCAGATGCGCTAGTCCTTGCCCAATCAAATTTGCTCTGTTATCGGCTGGATCAGTCTCCGAGAGCGCCCAAAGGGCAGCTCCCGCCGTCCCGGCAGCCATTCCAAGCCTCCTCACAAGATTACAATTTGCAACGCAGTGTGCATATCCACCTCCATGAGCTCCATGCCCCGAAGGCATCTCTTGTTTCTCCTCTTTCATTGCTTCGTCTATTATACCTTGAGGATCGGTAGGCCCATTATCGGGAGGTATTGGTGGGGGTCCAACTCCAATCGGAGGCCAATGTAATGGATACGCAAACATGCCTAGAACGTCCACTAGGTTTAATCCATCATTTCTGACGAATGCATAACATTGCACATCACTTTCTGTTTCAGGTATTGCCTTTAGCGTCTGCCGCTTCTTATCAAGCTTTTCATCGGAAGACTTCTCTAAATGTGTTTGGACATGGGGGTAAATCGCGTTCACACTACCAGACCCAGCCTTAAAGGTGATAGTCGACATGCCCCCTATTGAATCCCTAGAGAACCACCTACCCGTCAACGGGTCATACCACCTGTAACCGTAGCAAGCCACATGCATGGGTTTAACACTCAGAGGATTGCTAGCTAACCTATTGCAAGCCAATGCCTTACGTAAATTTACGGGGTCCGGAGTCCTGGGCCGGATTTGACGCCGAACCGACCCTAAACCGGCGTTGGAGCCGCCGCAGACGGGCGCTTCTCCCCGGATTCGGCCCGATTCACGACGCCGTATGGACACCGGAAGGGTGGCTGCGGTCGGCCATGGCGGGGTGGCGGTCATTGCTTGGCTGTCTCATAGCAGGGCGGTTGGGCGGGGACAAGCGTGAAGTGAAGTGAGGGAGGAATGCGCCTCACATGGCTACAATAGGGAGGCCTGCCTCACCGACGGGCTCCAACGCTTGCCTACCATGACCAACCACAACGATCTCGGCGCGTTGGTGTCCTCCCGCTGGCACCCGGCCGCCGCGGCAGTGCCAGTCGTGGACGTTGTAGCCACGGCCTGTCTGAGCTGATGCGTACCGACTCATCGTAAGCGTCCTATAATTGACCCCCTAGCCAGGGCGGCGCGGCCTGCTAGGC